>NZ_JBHXMA010000024.1:33061-192072 GCF_042721035.1 Streptomyces sp. NPDC058464 | reverse complement strand
GCGTTGACTTTTGGCACGCTGTTGAGTTCTCAAGGAACGGTCGCTTCCTTTGTACTCACCCTCTCGGGCTTTCCTCCGGGCTTCCCTTCGGTGTTTCCAACCTTACCAGATCCGTTTTCCGTTCCGTTTCCGGTCGGAATCCATTTCCGGTGGCCGTTGGAGGGCCTTTGCCTGTTCGATTGCCTTTCGGCTCTCTTTCGGCGAGTCCGACTTTATCAGAAGTTCTTGGCCGGTCTGACCGGCCACTCATTTCTGAGTAAATCGGAGGGTGGCTTCGATGTTCGGAGAGAACTCTCCGTTGTGAAGCAGATCGATTCTAACGATCGGCCCTGAACCTGTCCAGTTCTAGGCAACTGTTTGAATCTACCTCCCCGGCCAACCCGTGTCAACAGGTCTTCCGGGACGAAGAGGAGACTAGCAGCTCACGGGAGGGGTCCGCACATCAGGCGGCCGTTGGGACGAACGCGCTGCGCTCGGTCTCCTCGAGGTCACCCGTCTCACCGGCGCGAGCGGCACGGCCCCCGAGGACAAAGACGTACGCCAGGAAGGCCAGCTCAGCCACTACTCCGATGCCTATGCGTGCCCAGGTCGGCAGGCCGGACGGGGTGACGAAGCCTTCGATGGCGCCGGAGACGAACAGGACCAGGGCCAGGCCTATCGCCATGCCCACGGCGGCGCGGCCCTCTTCCGCCAGGGCCGTACGACGGCTGCGGGGGCCGGGGTCTATGAGAGTCCAGCCGAGGCGGAGTCCGGTTCCCGCGGCCACGAAGACCGCGGTGAGTTCCAGCAGCCCGTGCGGGAGGACCAGGCCCAGGAAGGTGTCGAGGCGGCCGGCCGAGGACATCAGGCCGAAGCCGACGCCCAGGTTGAGCATGTTCTCGAAGAGGATCCAGAGGACCGGAAGGCCGAGAAAGACGCCCAGGACCAGGCACATCGCGGCGGCTCTGGCGTTGTTCGTCCACACCTGGGCCGCGAAGGAAGCCGCGGGATGGCTGGAGTAGTAGGTCTCGTACTCGCCGCCGGGGCGGGTCAGCTCGCGCAGCTGGCTGGGGGCCGCGATGGTCGACTGCACGTCCGGGTGGGTGCCGATCCACCAGCCGAGCAGGATCCCTACCGCGGTGGAGATGAGCGCGGTCGGGACCCACCAGTGGCGGGAGCGGTAGACGGCAGCCGGGAATCCCTGTCCGAGGAAGCGGGCGACATCGCGCCAGGACGCGCGGCGGGTGCCTGTCACCGCGCTGCGCGCGCGTGCCACGAGCTGGCTGAGGCGCCCGGTGAGCTGTGGATCGGGAGCGCTGGACTGGATCAGGGAGAGATGGGTGGCGGTGCGCTGGTAGAGCGTGACGAGTTCGTCGGCCTCGGCTCCGTTGAGGCGTCGCTGGCGGCGGAGGAGCGCGTCGAGGCGGTCCCACTCGGCGCGGTGTGCGGAGACGAAGACGTCGAGGTCCATCGGGTCTGCCTGCTCCTCGGCTGGTCGTCGACTGCCTGTCGTAGCAATGTCGCAGCTGTCAGCTTGTCGTACTGCGGCGCGATGTGTGCTCAGCTTGGCAGACTTGCGCTGTACAGGGCAGACCAGGGGAAGGCGGCGGGCGTGAGTGAGCTGGTGACCGGTGAGGCGGTGGCGCTCGAACTGCGTCCTGCGAGGCTGCCCAGCAGGGCGCTGGCCGTGCTGCTCGACCTGATCGTCGCCTTCACCGTGTACATCGCCGTTTCCATAGGCCTGGCGGCCGCCACGGCCTCGCTCGACGACGCCGCGCAGATCGCCCTGGCGATCGCGGCCTTCCTGCTGGTGCTGGTCGGTGCGCCGATCGCGGTGGAGACGCTGAGCCACGGCCGCTCGCTCGGGAAGATGGCGTGCGGACTGCGGGTCGTGCGGGATGACGGCGGGCCCATCCGGTTCCGGCATGCGCTGGTGCGGGGCGCTCTCGGCGTGGTCGAGATTCTGGCGACGTTCGGGGTCGTCGCCTGCATCGCCTCGCTGGTCTCGGCGCGCGGGCGGCGGCTGGGGGACGTGTTCGCGGGGACCCTGGTCGTGCGGGAGCGGGTGCCCGTCGGGCAGACCCGTTTCGTTCCGCCGCCTCCGCCCTGGCTCGCGGGACGTTTCGCCGGGCTGGACCTGTCGGCCGTTCCGGACGGGCTGTGGCTCGCGGTCCGGCAGTACCTGACGCGGATGCAGCAGCTCGATCCGCAGGTCTCGTGGACGATGGCCGCGCAGCTCGCCGGCGATCTCGCGAGCCGGACGGGGACTCCGGCGCCACCGGACATTCCGCCGGCCGCATATCTGGCGGCGGTGGTGCAGGAACGGCAGGCCCGCGAAGCCCGACGGGCCTTCGCCGACCATGCTCCTCCGTCTTCCGGTGCCCCCGCCGGGTACGCGCCTCCGGCACCCGGTACGCCTCCGGCACCCGGTATGCCCCCGGTATCCGGTATGCCTCCTGGCCCTGTGCCTGCCCCGGTCCCTCAGCCGCCGGCCGCGCCCGTCGCTCCTCCCGCGGCGGCGACCGAGCGGCCCGCCACCGGATTCGTGCCGCCGGCGTAGGCGCGGTTCGGCCCGTCGGCCCACCGGTTCGTCGGCCCGCTGTTCAGTCGTCGGGGTCCTTGAAGACCGACGGCGGTGACTGCAGGTCCTCCAGCTCGATTCCGGGGGCTGCCAGGACCACGTCTCCGGCGAGGTGCACCAGGTGCTGTTCGCCCGTGTCCAGGGCTGTGACCTGGTATTCGTCCACCGTCAGAGGGCCGTTGTCAGTGGCGTGTGTTTCTCTTTCCATCAAGGCCCAGGACTGGTCGACGGTGCGGGGGGCGAGGACCGGGTCCGTGAAGGCCACGAGGCGTACCCGGGTCGCGGCGGAGGAGGGGGTGAGGCGCAGCAGACGGGCGGTGGCGACCAGGAACGCGGGGGACGTGCCGGTGAAGGCATGGGCGCGCACATTGCCTTCGGTGGCATGGATGCCGGTGGGGTCCGTGCGGACCCAGGTGACGCCGTCCAGGGCGGCGCCGCGCACCTGCCAGCCCCCTGCGTGGAGTTCGAGGCGGATGGGTCGGCCGAGGTCGTCGAGGGCGAGATCGACCGAGCCGCCGTGGTCACCGGAGGGGGTGGTCACTTGGGAGACATAACGCCAGCCGGAGGGGCCGGGGGCGCACTGGAAGTGTTCTTCGCCGAGGGGGGTGTGATCGTGCGGATCGTGGAGCGAATAGCGGCCGCGGGGCATGGGGGTCCTGAGGCTTGACGGGGTGTGGGTCCGGCACCCGGACCCGCGGTACGGCCGCGCGGGCGGTCGACGGGCCAAAGGGGCAGGCCCCCGGCACGGGGGTGCGGGGGCCTGCCTCGGCGGACCGGAGGACCTGCCGCCGGGAGAGCGCGTCGGTGCACGGGTGCGCTTCCCGGTGGGCAGGGCCCGGGCTCAGTAGCGGTAGTGGTCCGACTTGTACGGACCCTCGACCTCCACGCCGATGTACGCGGCCTGCTCGGGGCGCAGCGTCGTCAGCTTCACGCCGAGCGAGTCCAGGTGCAGGCGGGCGACCTTCTCGTCGAGGTGCTTGGGCAGCGTGTAGACGCCGACCGGGTACTCGTCGGGCTTGGTGAACAGCTCGATCTGGGCCAGGGTCTGGTCCGCGAAGGAGTTGGACATCACGAACGAGGGGTGGCCGGTGGCGTTGCCCAGGTTCAGCAGGCGGCCCTCGGAGAGGACGATGAGAACCTTGCCGTCGGGGAAGGTCCAGGTGTGGACCTGCGGCTTGACCTCGTCCTTGACGATGCCGGGGACCTTGGCGAGGCCGGCCATGTCGATCTCGTTGTCGAAGTGGCCGATGTTGCCGACGATGGCCTGGTGCTTCATCTTGGCCATGTCCGAGGCCATGATGATGTCCTTGTTGCCCGTCGTGGTGACGAAGATGTCGGCCTTGTCGATGACCTCGTCGAGGGTCGTGACCTGGTAGCCGTCCATCGCGGCCTGCAGGGCGCAGATCGGGTCGATCTCGGTGACGATCACGCGGGCGCCCTGTCCGCGCAGGGACTCCGCGCAGCCCTTGCCCACGTCGCCGTAGCCGCAGACGACCGCGGTCTTGCCGCCGATCAGGACGTCGGTGGCGCGGTTGATGCCGTCGATCAGCGAGTGGCGGCAGCCGTACTTGTTGTCGAACTTCGACTTGGTGACGGCGTCGTTGACGTTGATCGCCGGGAACAGGAGGACGCCGTCGCGCTGCATCTCGTACAGGCGGTGGACGCCGGTCGTGGTCTCCTCGGTCACGCCGCGGATCTCGGACGCGAGCTGAGTCCACTTCTGCGAGCCGTCCGTGATGGTGCGGTGCAGGAGTTCGAGGATGACGCGGTGCTCGTCGGACTCGGCGGTCTCCAGGCCGGGGACCTTGCCGTCCTTCTCGTACTCGACGCCCTTGTGGACGAGGAGGGTGGCGTCACCGCCGTCGTCGAGGATCATGTTGGGGCCGCCGGTGGGGCTGTTCGGCCAGGTCAGCGCCTGCTCCGTGCACCACCAGTACTCCTCCAGGGTCTCGCCCTTCCAGGCGAAGACCGGGACACCCTGCGGGTTGTCCACCGTGCCGTCGGGGCCGACGGCGATGGCGGCGGCCGCGTGGTCCTGGGTGGAGAAGATGTTGCAGGACGCCCAGCGGACCTGTGCGCCCAGGGCGACCAGGGTCTCGATCAGGACGGCGGTCTGCACGGTCATGTGCAGGGAGCCGGTCACGCGAGCCCCGGCCAGCGGCTGGGTCTCGGCGTACTCCTTGCGGATCGCCATCAGGCCGGGCATCTCGTGCTCGGCGAGGGTGATCTCCTTGCGGCCGAAGGCGGCCAGGGAGAGGTCGGCGACCTTGAAGTCCTGTCGGTTGTCGACAGTCGTCATTGCGAGCTGCTCCTCGGGTTGGGTCGAGGGTGGTTACGGCTGGTCTGCGCGGCGGCGGACACAGGGGTGCCCGAAAGGAGGACACAGGCATGCCCACGTACGCGCAGCGCAGTCCGTCGGAGGCCCTCTCTCCCTCGGACGGTCCATGTGGAACCGCCCGACCGCCATCAGCAGCGACGTCTGGCTCCGTCCCAAGCTACACCGGAGGAGCGGGCCGTCCCCAGTCCGCCTCCGAACAGATCACGCCGTTCGAGGAGGGTGAGCGTGGTCGGTGGGAGTGCCGGCGGGGGTGCGCGGGGGCTGCGCCGCCTTGGGTGGCGAGGGTGTCGGGGGATCGGCCTGGTCGATCCGGTCGGCCCTGCGCGCACGGGGCATGTGGTGTCCGGGCGGCGGATGACGGCGGGCCCGCTCCCTGGCGGGTCGAGGGGAGCGGGCCCGGGCCCGTGCTGTCGCGCGGAGGGGATCAGTGGTCGGCAGGGTGGGGGTTCGGGCCGCCCGGGGTGGCTTCCGGGTCGGGGCCCTTGGCGGCCTCTGCCTCGTTGTAGATGTCGGGTTCCAGGTAGATCACCCGGGCGATGGGGACCGCGGTGCGGATGCGGGCCTCGGCGGCGTTGATGGCCCTGGCGACCTCGGCGGCCGTGTCGTCGTGCTGGACGGCGATCTTGGCGGCGACGAGGAGTTCCTCGGGGCCGAGGTGGAGTGTGCGCATGTGGATGATGCCGGTGACCGTGTCGCCGTCGACGATGGCGGCCTCGATCTTCTCGACCTCCTCGACGCCCGCGGCCTCGCCGAGCAGGAGGGACTTGGTCTCGGCGGCCAGGACGAGGGCGATCAGGACGAGCAGGACACCGATGCAGACCGTGCCGATGCCGTCCCAGACGCCGTCGCCGGTGATCAGGGCGAGGCCGACGCCGAGGAGGGCGAGGACGAGGCCGATGAGTGCGCCGAAGTCCTCGAGGAGGACGACCGGCAGCTCGGGGGCCTTGGCCCGGCGGATGAACTGCGACCAGGACAGCTTGCCGCGCAGCTCGTTGGACTCCTTGATGGCCGTCCGGAAGGAGAAGCCCTCGGCGATGATCGCGAAGAGGAGGACGCCCACCGGCCAGTACCAGTGCTCCACTTCGTGGGGGTGGTTGATCTTCTCGTAGCCCTCGTAGATGGCGAACATGCCACCGACCGAGAAGAGCACGATGGAGACGAGGAAGGCGTAGATGTACCGCTCGCGGCCGTAGCCGAAGGGGTGTTGCGGGGTCGCCTCGCGCTGGGCCTTCTTGCCGCCGATGAGCAGCAGGAACTGGTTGCCGGAGTCGGCGAGCGAGTGGACGCCCTCGGCGAGCATCGACGAGGAACCGCTGAACGCGAACGCCACGAACTTCGATGCCGCGATCGCGAGGTTGGCTCCGAGTGCCGCCACGATCGCCCTGGTGCCGCCTGACGCGCTCATGTGTTCGCGTTGTCCCTTCTCGTTCTCGCCGTCGTCCGTCTACGCCGGTACTCGTCTTTGCCCGTGCTTTGCCGGAGGGTCATTCTTGCAGCCCCCTCGGCGAGAGATACGGACCCCCTCAGACGATCACCGTGGCACGGAAGACCGTGCCGGCGCCCGACACCTCCGCCTTCTCACCCGCGGGGACGAACACCGACCGGCCGGGGGCCAGGTCGTACTCGCCGACGCGGACCGTGCCGGCCGTGCAGAGCAGGATCTGCGGGGTCTGCAGGGTGAGGTCGTGGGCGGCGGTGCCCTCGGGCAGGACGTACCGGGAGAGCCGGAACTCGTCGATCGGCGTCTCGTAGACCTCTTCGCCGTCCGGGGCGGCCTCGGGGCGCAGCACGCCCGCGTCGCCCGCCTCGAAGCGGACGACGCGCAGGAGTTCGGGGACGTCGACGTGCTTGGGGGTCAGGCCGCAGCGCAGGACGTTGTCGGAGTTGGCCATGATCTCGACGCCGAGGCCGTTGAGGTAGGCGTGCGGGATGCCGGCGCCGAGGAAGAGGGCTTCGCCGGGCTGCAGGCGCACGTGGTTGAGGAGCATGGCCGCGATCACGCCGGGGTCGCCGGGGTAGTGGTGGGCGATGTCGGCGTAGGGCGCGTAGTCGCCGCCGAGGCGGGTGCAGGCGGCCGTGGCCTCGGCGACCGTGTGGGCCATCTCCTCGCGGTCGGCGCTGAGGATCGCGGTGAGAACCTCGCGCAGGGCCGCTTCCTCGGGGTGGGCGCGCAGCAGGTCGACGTACGGCTTGAGGGAGTCCACGCCGAGCCCGTCGAGGAGTTCGGCCGTCCGCTCCGGGTCACGGAAGCCGCACAGGCCGTCGAACTCGGTGAGGGCGCAGATCAGTTCGGGCTTGTGGTTGGCGTCCTTGTAGTTGCGGTGCGGGGCGTCGATCGGGATGCCGCGCCGCTCCTCGTCCTCGTAACCCTCCCTGGCCTGTTCCAGGTTGGGGTGCACCTGGAGGGAGAGCGGGGCGCCGGCGGCGAGGATCTTGAGCAGGAAGGGCAGGCGTGGGCCGAACCTGCCCACGGCCGCCTCGCCCAGTTCGGCCTTCGGGTCCGCGTCGATGACCTCGACGAGCGTGCCGCGCGCGGTGCGCGAGGGGGCACCCGGGTGTGCACCCATCCACATCTCCGCCTGCGGCTCGCCGCTGGGCTCGACCCCGAGCAGCTTCGGGATGGCGGTCGTCGAACCCCAGGCGTAGGGGCGGATGGTGTTGTCGAGGAGATCCATGACTTCTCTCTGCCGGTTCTCTGCGGGCAAGGGCGAACAAGGTCGTGCGGGGGCGCACGGCGGCGGCGGTGTTCACCTCGTGTTCCCCTACCGGTTCGCCTCGGTACGCCCCTCAGGTCGTCCTTCGTACGGCGGGCCCGGTGTCGGTGTCCACCTCAGGCCCCCGAAGCGAGCGTCAGGTAAACGGCGGCGAAATCCGTGACGGCGATCAGTTCCGCCAGGGTCTCCAGCTCGTCGCCCGCCTCGGGCTCCAGCTCGCTGATCGGGGTGTCGTGGCTGAGGGCGAGGTCGCGGGCGGCGGGTGCGGCGGTGAGGCCGCCGATGGGGCGGTCGCGGAGCAGCACCACGCGCGCGTGCAGTGCGGGTGCCTCGTCCACGCGGTCGCGGAAGAAGTCGTCGGGGTCGGCGCTGGCGGCGAGCGGTCCGGCGAGCAGGGCGGTGTGGGCCGCCAGGGCCTCGGGGAGTTCGGCGACCAGGGCGGGTCGGCCGGCCAGTTCGGCGAGGGCGGCGGCGAAGCGGCGGCCGGCCGGGCCTGCCGAGCCGCCCTCCGTCCAGACCACGGGGAGCGCGTCGGCGAGTTCCGCGGCGAGGGTCTTGGCCGGGTTGCTGTAGGTCACGATGGCCGGGCCGCAGCGCTCGGCGATGCGGTCGAGGCGGTCGGCGACCTTCTCCAGGTCCTCCGGCGGGGCGGTGACCAGGCCGATCCGGTCGAGGAGGGCGAGCAGCGGGGTGAGCAGCGCCCACAGGACGCCCGGGGAGGAGCCGGCGAGCGGCTCGCCGTGGTCGTACGGGGCCGTCGCCATCGGCATGAACAGGCCGTGGGCGCCGGCCACCGCTTCTTCCAGCGGGGTGCCGGCGGGGGCCACGGCGGCGACCGAGCAGCCGCGCCGGTAGGCCTGGTCGGCGAGGAGGGAGAGGCTGGGTTCGGTGCCGTCCGGGGTGGCGATCAGCAGCAGGTCCACGGAGCCGGCCCAGCCGGGGAGCTCCCAGCGCAGGGCGCCGGCGGCCGGGGCGACGCCGGTGGGGGCCAGGCGGGTGACGGGGCTGCCGGGGCCGGCCAGCGTGCCGAGGAGGTCGGCGGCGTGGGTGGCGGCGACGCCGGGGCCCGCGATCAGTACGGCACGCGGGCGGCCGTCCGGCTTCAGCTCCTGGACACCGGCCTCGGTGGCGTGCCGGGCGGCCGTACGGACGCGGGCGCCGGCCTCGGCTGCGCCGCGCAGGAGACCTCGGCGGTCGGCCTCGGCGAGGCCCTCCGGGGTGTCGAGCAGCGATTCGTCGAGCATGGAGCGGCCTCCGGTTGCCGGGGTCCTGATGTTCTGGTGTTCCGCGGTTGTGGTGCCTACTGCCTACTGCCTACTGCTTACGCGGGGCGGCGGGCCTCGTCGACGAGGAGGACGGGGATGTCGTCGCGGACGGGGTACGCCAGGCCGCAGTCCTGGCCGGTGCAGATCAGCTCGGCGTCCTGCTCCTTGAGGGTGGCGTGGCAGGCCGGGCAGGCGAGGATCTCCAGGAGGCCGGCTTCGAGCGGCATGGGGGTTCCCTTCGGGGGTGGATGTTCGCGTGCGGTCAGGTTACCGCCGGTGGGGTGGGTTGGGCTGGCCGTCGGTGACGGGTGGCCGTCCGCCGGGGTGACCGCCCAGGGGGCTCCGCCCCCTGGACCCCCGAGACCCTCGCCCACCCACCACCCGACTCGGCAAGTTGAGAAGCGAGGGCGGGGCGAGGTGACTCGGGTGGGTCGCAAAGCGAGGGCGAGGCCAGGTGACTCGGGTGAGTCGCAAAGCGAGGGCGAGGACGAAGTGACTCGGTGAGGCGCAAAGCGATGGCGAGGACGAAGTGACTCGGTGAGGCGCAAAGCGATGGCAGGGCGAAGTGGCTCGGCCGACCGAGAAGCGAAGGCAGGGCGAGCAGGGTGACTCGGCCGGCCGAGAGCAACCCGGAGTGCAGGGTGGCTCGGTAGGCCGAGAGCAACCCGGGGTGCAGGGTGGCTCGGTCGGGGAGCCGGGCTCACGCCCTGATGATCGCCAGGACCTCGTCGCGGATCTTCGTCATCGTCGCCTCGTCCCTTGCCTCCGCGTTCAGCCGCAGCAGCGGTTCCGTGTTGGAGGGGCGGACGTTGAACCACCAGTCGGCGGCGGTGACGGTGAGGCCGTCGAGGTCGTCCAGGGTGACGTCGTCGCGGTCGCCGTAGGCCGCGCGGATCTCCGCGAGGCTGGCCCGCTGGTCGGCGACGGTGGAGTTGATCTCGCCGGAGCCGGTGTAGCGGTCGTACTGGGCGACGAGGGAGGACAGCGGGCCGGACTGGCCGCCGAGGGCGGCAAGCACGTGCAGGGCCGCCAGCATGCCCGTGTCGGCGTTCCAGAAGTCCTTGAAGTAGTAGTGGGCCGAGTGCTCGCCGCCGAAGATCGCGCCGGACCTCGCCATCTCGGCCTTGATGAAGGAGTGGCCGACGCGCGTGCGGACGGGGGTGCCGCCGTTCTCCCGGACCACCTCGGGGACGGTCCAGGACGTGATCAGGTTGTGGATGACCGTGCCCTTGCCGCCGTTCTTCGCCAGCTCGCGCACGGCCACCAGGGCCGTGATCGCCGACGGGGAGACCGGCTCGCCGCGCTCGTCCACGACGAAGCAGCGGTCCGCGTCGCCGTCGAAGGCCAGGCCGAGGTCGGCGGACTCGGCGCGCACGCGCTCCTGGAGGTCCACGATGTTGGCGGGGTCGAGCGGGTTGGCCTCGTGGTTCGGGAAGGTGCCGTCCAGCTCGAAGTACATCGGCACCAGGGTCAGCGGCAGGCCCTCGAAGACCGTCGGGACCGTGTGGCCGCCCATGCCGTTGCCCGCGTCGACCACGACCTTCAGCGGGCGGATGGAGGTCAGGTCCACGAGCGAGAGCAGGTGGGCCGCGTAGTCCGACAACGTCTCCCGGGTGGTGATCGTTCCCGGCGCGGCGGCCGGCTCCGGGGCGCCCTCCTGCATCCAGCGCTCGGCCAGCTCCCGGATCTCCGTCAGGCCCGTGTCCTGACCCACCGGCGCGGCTCCCGCACGGCACATCTTGATGCCGTTGTACTGCGCGGGGTTGTGCGAGGCCGTGAACATCGCGCCCGGCAGGCCCAGTGCGCCCGAGGCGTAGTAGAGCTGGTCGGTCGAGCAGAGGCCGATCTCGGTGACGTCGACGCCCCGGGCCGCGGCACCGCGCGCGAAGGCGCGGGACAGACCGGGCGAGGAGGGCCGCATGTCGTGGCCGACGACGATCGCGGCGGCACCGGTCACCTGGACGAACGCGGCGCCGAACAGCTCGGCGAGTGCCTCGTCCCACTGGTCCGGAACCACCCCGCGCACGTCGTACGCCTTCACGATCTGCGACAGATCAGCAACAGCCACTGGCCAACCCTCCTGAAATCCTCTCGGTCGCCCCAAACTACCTGTTCCGGGTGAGGGGCCGACGCGGGATCCCCCGGCGGACGCGCGGCGGATGCCCGGCGGCCTCCTGGCTGTGATCTGCGGCGATCCGGTCTCGGTGGGTCGAAGCCGGTCTCGGTGGGTCGAAGCGGGTCGCCGCGCGTCGAAGCCGGTCGCCGCGCGTCGATACCGGTTGCCGCGCGCAAGCCGATCGCCGTGCGTCGATATCGGTCGCCGCGCGTCGAAGCCGGGGCCGTGCGTCGATGCCGGAAGCCGTGCGTCGATGCCGGAAGCCCTCCGTCGACGCCGATTGCCCTTGGCCGAAGCCGGTCGCCGTGCGTCAAAGCCGATGCGGTGCGTCAAAGCCGGTTGCGGTCGGTCGTGGTCGGTCATAGTCGGTCTGGTCGGTCTGGTCGGTCGAAGTCGGTTGCGGTCGGTCGAAGCCGGTGGCTCACGGCAGCATCCAGCTCAGCACCGGCCCGCTCTGCGCCACCACGATCAGGCACATCACCAGCAGCAGTCCGAGGCTCCACGGCAGCACCCTGCGCAGCAGGTCCCCCTCCCGGCCCGCCAGGCCCACCGCCGCGCAGGCGATCGTGAGGTTCTGCGGGGAGACCATCTTGCCGAGCACGCCGCCGGAGCTGTTGGCGGCCGCCAGGAGTTCCGGGGAGAGGCCCGACTCGTGGGCGGCGCTCACCTGGAGGGCTCCGAAGAGAGCGTTGGCCGAGGTGTCGGAGCCGGAGACGGCGACGCCGAACCAGCCGAGGACCGGGGAGAGGAAGGCCAGACCCACACCCGCCGCCGCCACGAAGTGGCCGATCGTCGCGGCCTGTCCGGAGAGGTTCATGACGTAGGCGAGGGCGAGGACGGACGTCACGGTGAGGATGGCGTACCGCAACTCCCGTACGGTCGCCGCCCATTCCGCGACCACCACGCGCGCGTGCACGCGCAGGACGGCCGCCGTGGCGATGCCGGCGAACAGGACCAGCGTGCCGCCCGTGGCGACGATCGGCCAGGTGAAGAGATTTCCTCCGACCGGTTCACCCTTGGGGTTGACGACGTCCAGGAAGGGCCAGTCGTAGACCCGGTTCGCCTTCGTCAGCCAGTCCTTGACCGGCGGGATCTGGGCGACCGAGAAGACCGCGATGATCAGGGCGTACGGGGCGTAGGCGCGCAGGACTTGGGGCCGTTCGTCGCGCACGTCCAGGTCGGCGCTGCGGGCGCCGGTGAGGACGGCCACGCGGACCTCCTCGGTCGCCGGTACGCGCGCGTGCGGTACGGCGAGGAGGGCGGCCGCGCCTGCCAGGGCGGCGCAGATGTCGGCGAGTTGGGCGGAGAGGTAGTTGGAGGCGGCGAACTGGGCGACGGCGAAGGCGACTCCGCACGCCAGGGCCGGCACCCAGGTCTCTCGGAGCCCGCGTACGCCGTCGACCAGGCCGACCAGCACCAGCGGCACCACCAGGGCGAGGAGCGGGGTCTGGCGGCCGACCACGGAGGCGACCGAGTCCAGGGGCAGACCGGTGACCTGAGCGAGCGTCACCACCGGGGTGCCCATCGCGCCGAAGGCGACCGGGGCGGTGTTGGCGACCAGGGAGACCACGGCCGCGCGGACCGGGTCGAAGCCGAGGGCGACGAGCATCACCGAGCAGATCGCGACCGGGGCACCGAATCCGGCCAACGCCTCGAGGAGGGCGCCGAAGCAGAAGGCGACCACGAGGGCCTGGATGCGCGGGTCGTCGGAAAGTCGCCCGAACGAGCGGCGCAGGACGTCGAAGTGGCGGGTGCGGACCGTCATCCGGTACACCCACAGGGCGTTGACGACGATCCACAGGATGGGGAACAGGCCGAACGCGGCGCCCTGCGCGGCGCTGGAGAGGGTCTGGTCCAGCGGCATGCGGTAGGCGAGCCGCGCGACGAGTACGGCCGCGAGAAGGCCGCTCGGGCCCGCCAGGTGCGCTTTCACGCGGACCCCGCCGAGCAGGACCAGGACGATCAGCAGCGGCAGGGCCGCGACGAGGGCGGACAGGCCGAGCGAGTCGGCGACGGGTTCCAGTTCCTGGACGTACACGGGCGCCTCCCCGGGTTCCGGCATGCGGAAAGCGATTTCCCGCCGACGGTCACCCGGAATGGTCGCGTCCATGACAAGCGCGCGTCAATGGGTGTGCAGCACGGGAATGCGCGCGCATGAAAGGCAACCGGAGGGCAATCGGAAAACAACCGGAAGGCGACAGAATGAGCGGTGGGCCCGGGGAGACGTCAGTTGTCCGGCGACCGCAGCACCCGCAGGTGGCCGCGGCGCGCGACCTCCATCGGGTCCGCCCCGCGACCGCCGCCGCCCGCTCCGGCCGCCCGCTCCTGGGGGCGAGCCGCCTCGCGCACCGCGTTCGCGAGGGCTTCCAGGTCGTCCCCGCTCGGACGTGCGGGAGCGGAGCTGTCGAGGAGCCGGACGACCTCCCAGCCGCGCGGGGCGGTGAGGCGCTCGGAGTGCTCGGCGCACAGGTCGTAGCAGTGGGGTTCGGCGTAGGTGGCGAGCGGGCCGAGGACCGCGGTCGAGTCGGCGTAGACGTACGTCAGCGTCGCGACGGCGGGTCGGCCGCAGGCGGTTCGCGAACAGCGACGTACAGGGCTCACGACGTTGGACGGTACCGCACTCTTGAGCGGGCCGCGACGACTCTCCCCCAGGTCACTCCACCGTGTCGGACTGTGAAACGCCCCACACACCCCTCCGGACACGCCCTGCTGACCTGCGCGGAAGGGGTCGTCCGGGGTCATGGTCGGCGCCGCATCCGGTCACGAGTCTGTACAAACACCGTCAATTGCCTTGAGCTCGCCGGTCTCGTGAAGATATGGAAACGAGCCCAACCTTGGCTGGAATGGTCATCCTGCGACATGCCGTACCGGGCGGTCCCGGTGCGTGGGGCGGCGCGGCCGAAGCCCGCGAGGACTACGCTTCACCAGTGATGGACAACCGTGTACCGCCCCGTGCCGCCGGCCCCGGGCCTCGTCGACGCGATCGCCACGGTCGGGGCATGCGCGGGCCGATCGCACCACCTCAGGTGCCGCTGGCCGCGAGCCGCGCCGACGTGTTCGCGGACCTGGTGCAGGACTCCGTGGAGCGACTGGAGCGGCGCTGGCCACAGCTCGCCGACATCGATTTCCTGGTCCTCGAAGTACCCCGGCTCCAGGATCGGCACGGCGACAGCTGGGACGACGAGGCGGTGCCGCTGGGCGGCATCATTCCCGCGCGCGAGGGACGCCGGGCGCGGGTGGTCGTCTACCGGCGGCCGGTCGAGATCCGCACCAAGGGGCGCGACGAGCGGGCCGCGCTGGTGCACGAGGTCGTCGTGGAGCAGGTCGCCGAGCTGCTCGGCCTCACCCCGGAGACGGTCGATCCCCGGTACGGCGAGGACTGAGCCCCCTCCCACCGAGCCCACCCGGCGACCTCGCACCTACTTCTGCAGCACCGACACGTCCTGGTCCGCCTCCGGTACGGCCACCGTGCCGCGGTCGTCCGGGAGGGTCTGGATCGTGAAGCCCGGGACGCCGTCCTCGGTGGCCGCCAGGGTACGGGCGCCGTAGACCGGGCCGCCGGAGACCGTCTCCACGGTCAGGGCGTAGGTGCCCTTCAGGCCGGACGGGACCGGGGCGTCGACGTTCTGGGTGGTGCCCGACTTGATGGTGAACGTCTTGGAGACCGCCGTGCCGCCGCCGCTGCCCGCCGACGCCGTGACCTTGACCTGGGCGGTCGCGGTGGGGGCGGTCAGGGAGAGGGTGGTGCCCTTGCCGCTGTTGTCGGCGGACGTCGCGCGCGTGCCGACCGGCGCGGTCGCCGGGATGTACGCGGTCTCCTGGTTGGCACCCTTGCCGCGGGTGACGCGCAGGGCGGCCACGATCGGGACGGACTGGTCGCTGGGCGTGAGGATCAGCGACCCCGCCTCGCCGCGCGTGACGTCGCCGAGGTCGGTCGCGGTGGTCATGCCCGACTTCACGTGCAGCGTCTCGTTGCCTGCCGGGGTGATCGTGCCGTCCGGGGAGGCGAGGCGCACCTTCAGGTCCGCGTCGTTGTCGCCGGTGGTGAAGGCGATCAGCCGGACGTCGGTGGCGTCCTTGGGGATGCCGGGCAGCACCAGGCTGCCCGACGGGTCGGCGGAGGCGGCCAGCCAGTCGCCGCCGGTCTTGTCGTCCAGGGCCTGCACGCTCGCGCCGACCCGGCCGCTGCGCACGCTCACGTGCACGGTCAGGTCGGTCTGCCGCTCGTCGGTGAGCGTGGACAGCAGGACCGGCTCACTGGCGTGCGGCTGGACCGTGATGCCCTCCCCCACCGTGGACTTGAGCTGGCCGTCCTTGCCGTACAGCTCGATGTCGACCACGGCTGCGCCGTCGTCCGGGTTGGTGAGGTGCACGTAGTCGGTACGGCTCGCGGCGGTACTGGCGCCGGGGAACCAGAAGTCGGTGTCGGCCGTCGTGCAGGTGACCCCCTGGAGGCCGCGCCCGGTGCCCGCGGCGACCTCGGTGGTCTCCTGGACCGTCCAGCCGGGGGCGTACTTGCCCTCGGCGGTGCCGACGTAGGCGGGCCCGTCGGCGCCCGAGGTGTCCCCGGTGGCCGGGGTGCCGGGCGTCTTCGGGGTGAGGACGGGCTTCGCCGCCTTCTTCTTGCCGCCGCCCGTCCCGTCCGCCGACTGCTCGGTGGCGGCCTGGAGTTCGGCCTTTCCGTCGCTCGTTGCGCCCTTGGTGACGGGCGTGAACGACGTGTACGAGGTGTCGGCGATGTCGGACAGGCTGGGCGCCGGGCACAGCAGTGTGGTGCGCTCCACGGGCAGCTGGGCGGCCGCCTCCGCGGTGTGCGCGGGGGTGGTGGCCGGCGGGTCGAGCGCGGCGAACCCGGTGACCGCCGCGAGGGCGGCCGTGCCGGCGAGCAGGGACAGGGTGGTGCGGTTCACTGCTGGCTCCCGTCGTGGTGCTCGCCGCCGGTGCCGTCGGGGTGCTGGGCGGCCGGGTCATAGGCGGGGTCGTAGCCCTGCTGGTACGTCGGGTCGTACCCGCCCTGCCCCTGCTGCCCGCCGTAGGCGTACGGGTCGTACTGGCCGGTCTGGTAGGGGTCGTACGTCTGCTGGTCGTAGCCGCCGGTCCGGTACTGGCCGGTGCCTGCGTCGGCACCCTGGTACGGGTCGGCGTAGCCGGTGTCGTAGCCGTCGGCCGCCGGGTAGGAGGCGGGGTCCCATTCGTCGTACGACTGCTGGTGCGGGACCGCGGCCGGGGACTCCTCCTCCTCCGCCGCCGGGAAGCCGGTGTCCTCCGGGGTCTCCTGGTGCCCCTCCTGTGCCTCCTCCTCGGCCTCCGCCTGGGCGCGCAGGCGGCGGGCGCGGCGGCCCTCGCCCTCGGCGGCCTGGGCGGTGACCGGCTGCTCCTCGGGGAGGTCGTCGTCGACGTCGCGGCGGCGGCCGGGCAGGGCGAGGACGACCAGGACGACGGCGAGCGCGCCCTGTGCCCACAGCCAGGCGGTGTGGGTGAACGGCGTGTCGTAGGTGACGTCCAGCTTCCCGCCGGAGGAGGGGAGCTCGAAGCCCTGGGCCCAGCCGTCGACGGTGGTGCGGGTGAGCGGCTTGCCGTCCAGGGTGGCCGTCCAGCCCTCGGAGGCCGAGTCGGCCAGGCGCAGGATGCGGCCGTCGGCACCGGTCGGGACGGTGGTGTGGATGTCGACGGGTCCGGCGGCGACGGAGTCGGGGGTGCCGGAGCCGTTCGCGGAGACGATGGTCGCGCGGGAGACCTGCTGGTCGACGCGCCACAGGGCGCCGCCGTTCTGCTGGCTGAGCCGGGACAGGCCGGGCGTGGCGTCGAGCACACGGGTGATGTCGCGCGGTGCGCCCTTGTGGACGAGGACGTAGCGCACGGCGAACCCGCCGAGCTGGTCGGCCTGGTCGGCGCCGGAGCCGGCGACCAGGTTGGCGACGACCTTGTCGAGCGTGGCGTTCTCGCCGTCGGCGGCGGTGACCTCGGCGTCTCCCATGCGGGCACCGGAGCCGCGCACCAGCATGTAGGACACGCGTGCGGTGCTGTCGCTGTCCAGGACGAGGGTGCGGACCTGGTCGGTGGTGGTGCTGTCCTCGGCGACGAAGGCGGGCACCTGGGCGGGGTCGCGCCGCTCGACCGGGCCGTCGGCGCCCGCGATCATCCAGCCGGCGGCGAGCAGCAGCGGGCCGGCGGCGGAGGCAAAGGCGATCAGGGCGGCCACCGGCTGGCGCCAGCCGAAGCTCTGCTCGGCGACGCGCGAACGTGCCCCGTCGGCGCCGAGCGCGGCGGCGGACAGGATCGCGATGGCGTAGACGAGGGTCGCGGGGCCCGCCCAGGTGGACTTGTTCGACAGGACCGCGAAGACCAGGCCGACCAGGGCGACCGCCCAGGCGGTGCGGATGGCCGACTGGCGCTCGGAGCGCAGCAGGGCGGCGAGCGCGGCCAGGACGACGCCGACGAGCATCAGCCCGTTGACCGTGCCGGGGCCGCCCGGGCTGGCGCCGAGCAGGTCGAGGGCGGAGGCGGCCGAGGAGCCGTACTCGAGCCCGGCCTCCTTGAAGAAGCCGAACGGCAGCAGCGTCAGCGACCAGGGGGCGAGGACCAGCAGCGGGGTGCCGAGCTGGATCAGCAGCCGCAGGCCGGAGGCGACCAGGTCGGCGCGGCGGACGGCGAGCACGGCGAGGCCGAGGACCAGGGCGATCGGCCAGACGATCGGCGTGAACGCGGTGGTGATGGTGAGCAGCAGGGCGTACGCCCAGGTGGCGCGCCAGCTTCCGCGCGCTCCCGAGGAGCTCGCGAGGCCGCCGGCCGCGACGCCCGCGCGGGCGATCAGCGGCAGCAGGATCGCGAGGACGGCGGTGCCGATGCGGCCGCCCGCGAGGGCGCCGGTGGCGGCGGGCAGGAAGGCGTAGGCGATGGCCGCCCAGGCGCGCAGCAGGCGCGAGGTGACCAGCGGGCGGGAGGCGAAGTAGGCGGTGAACCCGGCCAGCGGTACCGAGGCGACCAGCAGCACGGTGACCGCGAGCCCGGTGGAGCCGAACAGCAGGGAGGCCAGCGCGGCGACGATGGCGAGGTACGGCGGCGCGGCCGGGGTGCCGCCGGCGCCGACCGCGTGCCAGGCGTCCAGGTAGCGCGACCACAGCTCGCTCGCGGTGCCCGGGGCGGGCAGCAGGGCGCCGCCCGCGAGCGCGCCGGAGCCGAGCAGGGCCCGGCAGGCGGCCAGCGAGATCAGCAGCAGCACCAGGAAGAGCACCGGGCCCGGCTTGCGGGCGATGCGCTTGAGGCGGGCGAACTGCTCGATCTCCAGGAAGTCGGCGTCGTCGCCGCCGGGCCCGGACTCGACCGCGCCGCCGTGCCGGCCGGCCGCGGAGATCTCCTCGTCGCCGCCGAAGAGGTTGCCCGCGACCTGCTCGACGGTGGCCCGGACGGTGGCGCCGGGCGGCGGGAACAGGGGGCGCAGCTCGCCCTTGTCGAGCTGGGAGCGGCCGCGCCTGCGCCGCCCGGCGATGATCCGCTCGGGCCGCAGCAGGGTGCCCAGCAGACCGCGGATCTCGTCGAGGGCCTGTCCGGGGACCTTGCCGACGAGGTAGGCGACGGTGCGCAGCAGGGTGCCGAGGACCAGGCGGAGCATGATCCAGGGCAGGGTGGCCGTACGGGCGTTGACCAGCAGGGTGTAGATCGCGCCGGCCTTGTCGACCTTGTGCGGGGAGGCGGTGGTGCGGCCGGCGCAGTCGACGGCGCGGCGCTCGCGGGAGGCGGCCTCGGCGTGCCGTACGACGGCCTCGGGGGCCACCAGGACGCGGTGTCCCGCGTTGTGCGCGCGCCAGCACAGGTCGACGTCGTCGCGCATCAGGGGCAGCCTGCGGTCGAAGCCGCCGAGCTCCTCGAAGACGTCGCGGCGGATCAGCATGCCGGCGGTGGAGACGGAGAGCACGGGCCGCACGTGATCGTGCTGGCCCTGGTCCTGCTCGCGGCGGTCCAGGCCGGTCCAGCGCCGCCCGGAGTTGGCGATGGTGACGCCGACCTCGAGCAGCTGCCTGCGGTCGTACCAGCCGCGCAGCTTGGGGCCGACGACCGCCACGTCGTCGCGGCCCAGCTCCAGCTCGTTGTCGACGACCCGGAGCAGCTGGGTCAGGGCGCCGGGTTCCGGGGCGCAGTCGTCGTGCAGCAGCCACAGCCACTGGACCGGTTCGCCGTACGGCAGCTCGGGCATGTCGTAGGCGTCGTCGCGCCACTGGCGGGTGACCGGGTCCCAGCCGCTGGGCCGCTTCAGGTACGGCAGGTCGTCCGGGGTGAGGACGGGCGCGGTGCGGCTCGCCTCCTCGACGGCCTGGCCGAAGCCGGTGCGGCGGGCGAGATGCAGGACGTTGGCGTCACCGAGGGACTCGGTGAGCAGCTGGGCGGAGTCGTCCGCGCTGCCGGTGTCGGCCGCGACCGCGTACTGGACGGGGCGCTCCTGGCCGAGCAGCCCGGCGAGCGCGGCGGGCAGCCAGCGGGCACCGTCGTGGGAGACGAGGACCGCGGTCACCACGTGACGCGGGAACTCGGGCGGGCGGGTCGGGTCAAACCCCGCTGTGGCAGCCGTGTCTTGGGCTGCCGTGTGGCTGTGCACGGACATCGAGGTACGGGCCCCGGTTCGATGGACTGCGGTGGACTCCTGCGCCCGCTGGTGGCGGCGAGGCGTCTCGGACGAGCGCCCACACTATCGGCTGGGCATGTCGACGGCCCGCCGCCTGTGGATAACCCACCGGCGACGGGCCGTTCGCGCAGCTCAGATGTGTGCGTTGGATGGACGTCCGCTCCGGACCGCAGCCCTCGCCGGTCAGACGGCGGCCTTCTTGAGGCGGCGGCGCTCCCGCTCGGAGAGCCCGCCCCAGATACCGAACCGCTCGTCGTTGGCGAGGGCGTACTCGAGGCACTCGGAGCGCACCTCGCAGGCGAGGCAGACCTTCTTGGCCTCTCTGGTGGAGCCGCCCTTCTCGGGGAAGAAGGACTCGGGGTCGGTCTGGGCGCACAGCGCGCGCTCCTGCCAGCCGAGTTCCTCGTCCGCGTCGTCGACCAGCAGTTGCTGCACCAGCTCGGTCATGTGCGCCCCTCGTCTGTCTTTCACGTCCCCGTGCGTGGCCGTTGCCGATTTCGGCTGAACGACACGAGTGAAATTACAAGTGTGCTGCTCCGGGCGAGTCAAGCCGAGATCTGCTATTGGGCCCGTTATTCACTCTGCGGAACCAAGGCCAAGCGGAAAGTGTTCAAATCGCCATAAACCTTGACACGCAGACGACGCCCCGCGCGGGCACCCGACCCCATACAGAGCTTGTACGGAGAAGGACGCCCAGATGTTCGATCGCGTTCCGAAGTGGCTCGCGCGCCCGGTTGTGCGCCATGTGTCCCGGGCGCTTACTGAACAAACCTTTCGGCAGCGAGATGAACCGGATGAGGTGAACCATGTCCCACATACCGGGCGCCGAGTTGACACGGGAGGTGTGAACCGATGTCCTTGTGGGCATGCTCGCGAACTTGGCGCTCACCTCGACCCGCACCGCCGGGTCCCACGGTGCTGCCCGCGCACGCTGTAGCTGTTGCTGTCGCAGCTGTTGAGCCGCAGTCGTAGTCGTATCCGACCGCTCCCGCTCCAGCCGCAGACCGAGTCCCCCGGACTCGGTTTTTGCTTTTCGTTCCCCGCTGACCTTCTTCACTGAGGAACCACCGCACCCCCATGAACAGCGACAACGACCTCCAGATCGCCGGCGACATCCTCGAGGTGCAGCACCTGCTGCAGCCCCCGCGCGAGCACCCGGTCACCGTGGCCGAGTTCGTCGGCCTGGCCCGCGCGATCGCCGCCGACCGCGCGCAGTGGGCGCACCTCGTCGAGTACGACGCGACCAGCCGCTGGTACCACCGGCTGCGCACCGGCCCCGGCTACGAGGTGTGGCTGCTGTCCTGGGTGCCCGGACAGGGCAGCGGGCTGCACGACCACGGCCGCTCCTCCGGCGTGCTGACCGTCCTGGAGGGCACGCTCACCGAACGCACCGAGCGCGGCACGCGCGCGTTGGGCGCCGGTGCACAACGGGTGTTCGCGCCGGGGTACGTGCACGAGGTCGTGAACGACGCGCTGGAGCCGGCGGTGAGCCTGCACGTCTACTACCCGGGCCTGACCGAGATGCCCATGCACGCGGCGGCCGCCGCGGCCTGCGAGGCCCGTCCCGTGACTGCGTGACGCGTTGTCGGACCCGCCTGCAAGACTTGGCGCATGCGCATTGTGGTTCTGGCAGGCGGTATCGGCGGTGCCCGGTTCCTGCGCGGTCTGAAGCAGGCCGTGCCGGACGCCGACGTGACCGTCATCGGCAACACCGGGGACGACATCCACCTCTTCGGGCTGAAGGTCTGTCCGGACCTCGACACGGTGATGTACACGCTCGGTGGCGGCATCAACGAGGAGCAGGGCTGGGGACGGACCGACGAGACCTTCCACCTCAAGGAGGAGCTCGCCGCCTACGGGGTGGGGCCGGACTGGTTCGGGCTCGGCGACCGGGACTTCGCGACGCACATCGTGCGCACCCAGATGCTGGGCGCCGGTTATCCGCTGAGCGCGGTGACCGAGGCACTGTGCGACCGCTGGAAGCCGGGCGTGAAGCTGATCCCGATGACCGACGACCGGGTCGAGACCCATGTGGCCGTCGAGGTCGACGGCGAGCGCAGGGCGGTGCACTTCCAGGAGTACTGGGTACGGCTGCGGGCCGGCGTCCCCGCCGAGGCGGTCGTGCCCGTCGGCGCCGAGCAGTCCAAGCCGGCGCCCGGCGTCCTGGAGGCCGTCGCCGAGGCGGACGTGATCCTCTTCCCGCCGTCCAACCCGGTGGTCTCCGTCGGCACGATCCTCGCGGTGCCCGGCATCCGGGAGGCGATCGCCGCGGCCGGGGTGCCCGTGGTGGGCCTCTCCCCCATCGTCGGGGACGCGCCGGTGCGCGGGATGGCCGACAAGGTGCTCGCGGCGGTGGGCGTGGAGTCGACGGCGGCGGCGGTCGCCGAGCACTACGGCTCCGGGCTGCTGGACGGCTGGCTCGTCGACTCCGTGGACGAGGGCAGCGTCGCGCGCGTGGAGGCGGCCGGCATCCGCTGCCGGGCCGTACCGCTGATGATGACCGACCTGGACGCGGCCGCGCAGATGGCCCGGGAGGCGCTGGCGCTGGCCGAGGAGGTGCGCGGGGCATGACCGACGCGACCGGCACGACCGGCACGACCGAAACCGCGGGCGCGGCCGACGCGGCCGACGCGGTGCCCGCGTACCGGGTGTGGGCGCTGCCCGGGATCCCCGAGGTCCAGCAGGGCGACGACCTGGCCAAGCTGATCGCCGCGGCGGAGCCGGGGCTGGCCGACGGGGACGTGGTGATCGTCACCTCCAAGATCGTCTCCAAGGCCGAGGGCCGGATCGTCGAGGCGGCCGACCGGGAGGCGGCGATCGACGCCGAGACCGTGCGGGTGGTCGCCCGCCGCGGGCCCCTGCGGATCGTGGAGAACCGGCAGGGCCTGGTCATGGCCGCGGCGGGCGTGGACGCGTCCAACACCCCGGCCGGGACCGTGCTGTTGCTGCCCGAGGATCCCGACGCCTCGGCCCGGGCCGTCCGCGCGGGCCTCCGGGACGCGCTGGGCGTCAACGTCGGCGTGATCGTCACGGACACCTTCGGGCGACCCTGGCGCTCGGGGCTCACGGACGTCACCATCGGCGCCGCCGGCGTGGACGTGCTGGACGACCTGCGCGGGGGCGTGGACGCGTACGGCAATCCGCTGGTCGCGACGGTCGTCGCCACGGCCGACGAGCTGGCCGCCGCCGGCGACCTGGTGAAGGGCAAGGCGACGGGGATGCCGGTCGCCGTGGTGCGGGGCCTCGCGCACGTCGTGGCGGACGCCGGCGACGAGGACGAGGACGGCGCGCGGGCGCTGGTCCGGGACGCGGGCAGCGACATGTTCCGGCTCGGGACGTCCGAGGCGGTCCGGGAGGCGGTGACCCTGCGGCGGACGGTGCGGGCCTTCACCGACGACCCGGTCGACCCCGGAGCGGTACGGCGGGCGGTCGCCGCGGCCGTGACCGCGCCGGCGCCGCATCACACGACGCCGTGGCGGTTCGTGCTGCTGGAGTCGGCCGAGGCCCGCGTCGGGCTGCTGGACGCGATGCGGGACGCGTGGATCGCCGACCTGAGGAAGGACGGCAAGTCGGAGGAGTCCATCGCCAAGCGGGTACGGCGGGGCGATGTGCTGCGGAACGCGCCGTACCTGGTCGTGCCGTGCCTGGTGATGGAGGGGTCGCACACGTACGGGGATCCGCGGCGCGACGCGGCCGAGCGGGAGATGTTCGTGGTCGCGGCGGGGGCCGCGGTGCAGAACCTGCTGGTGGCCTTGGCCGGGGAGCAGTTGGGGTCGGCGTGGGTGTCGTCGACGATGTTCTGCCGGGATGTGGTGCGGGAGGTGCTCGCGCTTCCGGCGGGGTGGGATCCGATGGGGGCGGTTGCGGTGGGGAAGGCTGCGGAGGAGCCGCGGGAGAGGGCCGAGAGGAAGGTGGGGGACTTCATCGAGGTGCGGTGACTTTGTGCGCCTACCGGTCCGGGAGGACGCGTAGGCGGGCGGGTGCCGGTTGAGTGTGGCTTGTCGCGCAGTTCCCCGCGCCCCTGAAAGCAGTTCCCCGCGCCCCTCAAAACAGGGCGCTTGAGGCCTAGGATTCCTTGGATGGCTGGTCGGTTTGCTCCTCGGCCCACGCGTGTGACTGTGCGGGGTGGGCAGGTTGTCGTGCCTGCCGGCGTGCCTCGGCAGGCTGTCGCGCCCGGGCGGGTTCGGGTGTGGAAGCCGGGCGGGGCTCTTGATCTGGGGCTCGTGCTGGGGCCACTGCGCCGGGGGCCCGGGGATCCGACCTTCCGGGCCACCCGTGACGGGTCCGTGTGGCGGGCCAGTCTGACGCCCGCCGGGCCGGGGACGCTGCGGGTCGCCGTCTACGGCGGTGAGGCGCGCGGGGAGGCCTGGGGGCCGGGGGCCGACTGGCTGCTGGAGCAGCTGCCGGAGATGCTCGGGTCCGCCGACGACCCGTCCGCGTTCGTGCCCCGGCACCGGGTCGTGGCGGCGGCCCTGCATCGGCGGCCGGGGCTGCGGCTGACGCGGACCGGGCTGGTGCTGGAGTCGTTGGTTCCGTCGGTCCTGGAGCAGAAGGTGACGACCGACGAGGCCTACCGGGCCTGGCGGTTGCTGGTGCGGAGGTTCGGGGAGCGGGCGCCGGGCCCCGCGGGGGTGGGTGAGCGGCCGATGTGGGTGATGCCGACGCCCCGCACCTGGGCGCTGATTCCTTCCTGGGAGTGGCACAAGGCCGGGGTCGACGACAAGCGGGCCTCGACGATTCTGCGGGCGGTACGGGTCGCTGCGCGGCTTGAGCAGGCCGTGGGGATGACGGCGGAGGCGGCGCAGGCGCGGCTGGAGGTGGTGCCGGGGGTGGGGCCGTGGACGTCGGCGGAGACCGTACAGCGCAGTCATGGGGCGGCGGACGCGGTGACGGTCGGGGACCTGCATCTGCCGGGGATCGTGGGGTGGGCGCTGGCCGGGGACCGGCATGCCGACGACGAGGTGATGCTGCGGCTGCTCGAGCCGTATGCGGGGCAGCGGCATCGGGCGGCCCGGTTGATTCTGCTGAGTGGGCATACGCCGGCGAGGCGGGCGCCGCGGATGCCGCGGGGGGATATCGGGCGGTTGTGATGTGCGGGGCGGTGGGGCGGGGGGTGGGGACGCTTACCGGCGCTGGCAGGGTGCCTCCCCCAGCCTTCGGCCGGGGGACCCCCAGCGCCCACCCGTGCCGCCCTGCGGCACGCCT
This sequence comes from Streptomyces sp. NPDC058464, assembly GCF_042721035.1. Lineage (NCBI taxonomy): Bacteria > Bacillati > Actinomycetota > Actinomycetes > Kitasatosporales > Streptomycetaceae > Streptomyces > Streptomyces sp. NPDC058464. Next base: position 167,254 of record NZ_JBHXMA010000024.1, on the reverse strand, counting down.
GCCCGCAGCTGGGTGGCTGTGAAGCGCCCCGTAAGGGGCGCGGGGAACTGCGCGAGCAACCCCCACGCGCCCGCAGCCGGACGACTCCGGCAACCACCCCCTACTGGTCCGAGGAGAACCGCACCGCCCCCGCCGGGATCATCGCGTCGCACCACACCCTGGCGCCCTCCCGCAGTTCGTTGTCGGCGCCGATGACCGCGCCGTCGCCGATCACCGTGCCCGTGAGGACCGAGCGTTCGCCGACGCGGGCGCGGTTGCCGATCAGGGAGTCGGTGATGACGGCGCCGGGTTCGATCACGGCGCCGGGCAGGATCGTCGAGCCGAAGACCCGCGCGCCCTCCGCCACGAACGCACCCTCGCCCACCACCGTGCCCCCCGTCAGCTTCGCGTCCGCCGCCACCCGGGCCGTGGGGAGGACGAGGCGGTCGCCGCAGCGGCCGGGGACCGCCGGGGACGGGGCGCGGCCCAGGACGAGGTCCGCCGAGCCGCGCACGAAGGCCGCGGGCGTGCCGAGGTCCAGCCAGTACGTGGAGTCGACCATGCCCTGGAGATGGGCGCCGGCCGCGAGCAGCTCGGGGAAGGTCTCGCGCTCCACCGACACCGGGCGGCCCGCCGGGATCGTGTCGATGACCGAGCGGCGGAAGACGTACGCCCCGGCGTTGATCTGGTCGGTGACGATCTCCTCGGGGGTCTGGGGCTTCTCCAGGAAGGCCAGCACCCTGCCCGTCCCGTCGGTGGGGACGAGGCCGTACGCGCGAGGGTCGGTCACCTGCGTGAGGTGGAGGGAGATGTCCGCCGAGGTCGACTCGTGCGTGGCCACCAGGGCGCCGATGTCCAGGCCCGTCAGGATGTCGCCGTTGAAGATCAGGACCGGGTCGTCGGGGCCCGAGTGCAGCCGGGCGGCCACGTTGCGGATCGCGCCGCCGGTGCCGAGGGGTTCCTCCTCGGTGACGTACTCGATGTGCAGGCCGAGCGCCGCGCCGTCGCCGAAGTACGGTTCGAAGACGTCCGCCAGATAGCTCGTCGCGAGGACGATGTGCTCCACGCCCGCCGCTCTGGCTCTGGCCAGCTGGTGCGTCAGGAACGGCACGCCGGCCGCCGGGACCATCGGCTTGGGCGTGTGGACCGTGAGCGGGCGCAGCCGGGTGCCTTTGCCGCCGACCAGGAGGATCGCTTCTGTCACCTGTCGTCTCTGCTTCCTGCCGGGACCGGCCGAACTCTCTGTCGGCCGGCCAGTGTATGCAGACCGTGCGACGGCGCCCTCGACGGCCGCGCGATGCCACGCGGCATGGGTGTGCGGTTTCCCCCGACTGCCCCCGACGGCGATGAACGCGGCCCCCGTACTCAGCGTCCCTGCAGACGTGTTCTCAGCGTCCCTGCAGGTGCGCGGAGCTGGTCCGGGCCGAGCCGAGCTTGGCGTAGAGCTTGGCGCCTGGGCATTCGGTGGCGTACCCGTCCCGGTGGCCGGAGATCACGTTCAGTCGTACGTTCTTCCCCTTTGGGTAGAGATTGCCACCCCCGGACTTCAGATATGTCTTTCCCTTCGGATTGGCACCGAAGAGTCCGAGCTTCCACGCGGTGAGCTTGGCGACGGCGGTCACGGCGGCCGCGGACGGCTTGTGCGAGCCGTAGGTACCGATCACCGCGATCCCCATGCTGTGATTGTTGAAACCGAGCGTGTGGGCGCCTCTGACGGCCTTCGCCACTCCCCCGGCGCGGCCCTCGTAGATGGTTCCGCACTTGTCGACGAGGAAGTTGTAGCCGATGTCCCGCCAGCCCATGCTCACGACGTGGTAGCGGTAGATACTGCGGATGACGGACGGGGCCTCGGAGCAGCGGTAGCCGTTGCCGGTGGCGGTGTGGTGGACGAAGGCCGCCTTGATCTTCCCCGTGTAGACGAACCCCTTCTCGCGCAGCGACTCGTCGGCGCCCCAGCCGTGGCGGGTGACGATCCTCGGACGCGGTCCGATGTACGGCTTCGCGAGCGGGGCTTCGGCGCCGCTCAGCTGACCGAGTTCGCGTTCGGTGTCCTCCCGGCTCAGCGCGGGGATCTCGGCGGCGGCGAAGGACACGAGGTCGGCGTTGACCGCGGCCGCCGCGTCGGCCGCGGTGTCGGTACGGGGGCTGTCGGCCGGCGGGCCCTGGGACGGGATCGCCTCGCCCGGGTCGACGAGTTCGAGGCGCAGGCCCGCCGGGAGCAGGTCGCGTCCGACACCGGGCCCGGGGCCGGGGCCGCTGTCGCGCGGGGCGGAGTCGTCGCCGGTGTCGGCGTCCAGGTCGGCGTCCAGGTCTGCGCTGGTGTCTGCGTTGATGTCTGCATTGGTGTCTGCGTCTGCGTTGGTGTCTGCGTTGGCGTCCCCGTCTGCGTTGGTGTCCCCGTCTGCGTTGGTGTCCCCGTCTGCGTTGGTGTCCCCGTCTGCGTCTGCGTCGGCGTCTGCGCGTACCCGTACGTCGACTCCGTCCGAGTCGCCCACCCACAGGGGCGCGGTGGCGCCGTGCACCCGGCCGGAGGCGGCCTCCGCCGTGTCCGGGTCGGCGCCGTGGTCGGCGTTGTGCGTGTCGATGTCCTGCCAGCCCGACCAGTCGCCGGTGGCGGCGGACCGGGTGCGCACCTGGACCTGGCCGTGCAGTTCGGCTCCGGGGTTGTCCCAGACGACGCCGACGAGTGAGAAGTGGCGTACGTCGGTGCTGTACGCGCCCTGTTCGGGGGCCCGGCCGAGGACGCGCTCACGGGCGCGGGGGGCGAGGGGCAGCGACTGGGTGCTGCCGGGGAGGGCCGCCGTCGTGGTCCGGTCCGCCGGTGCGGCGGCCGCGGACGCGGACGGCGCGTTGAGCACGGCCGGCGGGAGGGTGAGAGCCGCCGCGCAGGTGACGCCGATCGAGCAAGTCAGGAATCCACGCATGCCCCTGATATTGAACACAGTCAGACAAACCTGCCCATCGGGGAATTGACGGTCCGTCGGGTCCGGTTACGCCGAACCGGTGGCCCCGCCAGGCGGTGCGGGCAGCGGGCGCGGCGTACCCTTGCGCGGGTGAACGCCACCGATCGCACCCCTGCCGACCTGCTGCGTTCCGCGCTCGCCGCGGATCCCGGACGCCCCCTGGTGACCTTCTACGACGACGCGACGGGCGAGCGCGTCGAATTGTCCGTGGCCACCTTCGCCAATTGGGTGGCCAAGACGGCGAACCTGCTGCAGGGCGACCTGGCGGCGGGGCCGGGTGACCGGGTCGCTCTGCTGTTGCCGGCGCACTGGCAGACGGCGGTGTGGCTGCTGGCCTGTTCGTCGGTGGGCGTGATCGCCGACGTGGCCGGGGACCCGGCGGCGGCCGACGTCGTCGTCAGCGGGCCGGACTCGCTGGAGGCGGCGCGGGCGTGCCGGGGGGAGCGGGTCGCTCTCGCGCTGCGGCCGCTGGGCGGGCGGTTCCCGCAGCCGCCGGAGGGGTTCGTCGACTACGCCGTCGAGGTGCCGAGCCAGGGGGACCGGTTCGTGCCGTTCTCGCCCGTGGATCCGGAGGAGCCCGCGCTGATCGTGGCGGGGGCGGAGCTGAGCGGGGCCGAGGTCGTGGAGCGGGCGCTCGGGGATGCGGCGGGGCTGGACCTGACCGGGCCGGGGTCGCGGTTGCTGTCGGGGCTGGGGTACGACACGTGGGAGGGGCTGAGCGCGGGGTTGTACGCGCCGCTCGCGGTCGGGGGGTCGGTGGTGCTGTGCCGGCATCTGGGGGAGCTGGGGGAGGAAGGGATCGCGAAGCGGATCGAGAGTGAGCGGGTGACCGCGTCGGCGCGGTGAGGTCGTTCGTCGGGTGCGGCTGAGTGGGGGCTGGTCGCGCCCACGCGGCGGAGCCGCAGATCGATACGGCCCCGCGCCCCCAAGAAGGTGGGACCACTCGCCCCGCGTAAGCAGTCACTGCTCCTTGGTGGGACCACTCGTCCCGCGTAAGCAGTCACTGCCCCTTGGTGGGACCACTCACCCGCCTGGAGTAGTTGCCGCCGCCCCCGCCCTCGCCCCGAGGCACTGTTGAGGGGTGACCGACGTCGTAGGGGCATCCGCCACCGGGCACGGGCTTGCCCGGCGGAGGCGGCGGCGTTGGATACGGGGGGTGGCCCTCGGGACCGGGGTGCTGCTCTTCGGGGCCGTCGGTGGCGGCTGGGCCCTCTACGCGAAGCTCAGTCACAACATCACGGCCGACGACGCGGCCGCCGCCGAGCTCGCCCGGTACGAGCGGGAGCGGCCCACCGAGCTGGTGCGGGGCGCGCAGAACATCCTCCTCATCGGGTCGGACAGCCGCGCCGGGGACGGGAACCGTCGCTACGGCAAGGATTCGGGCACCCAGCGGTCCGACACCACGATCCTGCTGCATCTCGCCCGCGACCGGCGCAGCGCCACCGCCGTCTCGCTGCCCCGGGACCTGATGGTGCACGTGCCCGGCTGTCTGCGCGGCGACGGGCGGCGCAGCGAGCCCTCGTTCACGCTGTTCAACTCGTCGTTCGAGGTGGGGGGTTCGGCCTGCACCGTGCGAACGGTGGAGAAACTCACGGACATCCGTGTCGACCATTACGCCGTCGTCGACTTCAGCGGGTTCAAGGACATGGTCGACGCGATCGACGGGGTGACGGTGTGCCTGAAGAAGCCCATCGACGACAAGGCGGCGAAGCTGCGGCTGCCCGCCGGGCGGGTCACGCTCGACGGGGAGCAGGCGCTGGGGTACGTACGGGCGCGCAAGTCGCTCGGGGACGGCAGTGACACCGGGCGGATGGACCGGCAGCAGCAGTTCCTGGGGGCGCTCGTCAACAAGGTGCAGAGCAGTGACGTGCTGCTGAACCCGGCGAAGCTCTATCCGCTGCTGGACTCGGCGACCTCCGCCCTCACCACCGATCCCGAACTGGCCAGTCTGCGCGGCCTGTACCAGCTCGTACGCGGGCTGCGGGGCATCCCCACGGAGCATGTGCAGTTCCTCACCGTCCCGCGCGAGCCGTATGTGTACGACTCCAACCGCGATCAGCTCAAGGCGGCCAAGGCGGACGCGCTGTTCGCACTGCTGCGGGCCGACGCGCCCGTGAAGGTCGCCGACTACGTCACGGGCGAGAAGGACGATCCCTCCGACGGAAACTCCACGACGCCCACGTTTCGCGGTAACACCGCCGCCGAGGACAGGTGCACGTAAAGCACACGCCAAGGCGGCGAACTTCCGCGCCGTTCATTGTCAGTTAAATGAGACGGATTGCCCGCTTGTAGGGAGGATGAATTTGTCACTGGCGTCACTCGACGCTGAACTGGGCGGATAGTGTGAGCGCTCCGGTGCACCCGGCCGCGAGGTCCGTCCTGGGGTCGTGCACCGCGAAACGTGACCGAGCGCCTTGGTGGGGGGAAGGCGCCGCGTGGCCCCGACGGAGGATTCGGACAACCGTGGACGCGCAAGGCCGTGGGCGGGCGGACAACATCGATCCCGCAGACCAGTGGGTACTCAATCCGAACACCGGCGAATACGAACTGCGACTGGCGCCTTCCGCACCGCAGTCGTCGGTACCCGGACCGCGCAGGCCCGCCTCGCCGGGCGCCGCCGCGGGCGGTGGCGGTGCGCGGGAGACCGCGAGCCCGGAGGTGCCGGGGCAGCGCAGGCGCCGCAGCGAGCCCGAGCCGCCGGCGGGGCGGCGCTCGCGGCGGCAGCCGGTGAAGAAGAAGTCGAAGGCGAAGAAGGTCCTGCTGTGGACCGGCGGGACGATGGCCTTCGTGCTGGTCGCCGCCTCGGCCGCCGGCTACCTGTACATCAAGCACCTCAACGACAACATCACGTCGGTCTCCGACGACGGCGCGAGCACCGGTGGTTTCAGCAAGGACAAGGCGATCAACCTGCTGATCATCGGCACCGACAAGCGGACGGGCTCGGGCAACGAGGGCTACGGCGACGCCGGCAGCGTCGGGCACGCCGACACCACGATCCTGCTGCACATCTCCAAGGACCGCTCGAACGCCACCGCGCTGAGCATCCCGCGTGACCTCATCGTCGACGTGCCCGACTGCCAGACACAGCAGTCGGACGGGAGCGAGAAGGTCATCGCGGGCACCGAGAACGTCCGGTTCAACACCAGCCTCGGCCAGGACGGCCGTACCGCCAGCTGCACCGTGCGCACGGTGACCGAGCTGACCGGGATCCAGGCCGACAACTTCATGGTGGCCGACTTCAACGCGGTCAAGACGCTGACCGACGCGGTCGGCGGGGTCGAGGTGTGCCTGGCCAAGGACATCGACGACTCGGACTCGCACCTGAAGCTGTCCAAGGGCACCCACAACATCTCCGGCGAGACCGCGCTGGCGTTCGTGCGCACCCGGCACTCGGTCGGCTTCGGCGGTGACCTGAGCCGGATCCAGCTCCAACAGCAGTTCCTCAGCGCCCTGATGCGCAAGCTCAGCTCCAACTCGACGCTCACCAGCCCGACCAAGCTGCTGAAGCTGGCCGAGGTCGGCACCAAGGCGCTCACCGTCGACTCCAAGCTGGACAGCATCTACAAGCTGAAGGACCTCGGTCTGGAGCTCGGCAAGCTCAACCCGAAGAACCTGACCTTCACCACCATCCCGGTGCTGGACAACCCGGCGGAGAAGGTGAAGGCGACCGTCGTGCTCAACGAGACGAAGGCCCCCGCCGTCTTCCAGGCGATCAAGGACGACGTCTCCTTCACGGCCGTCAAGAAGAAGCAGGCGCAGGCCAGCAAGGACGCGGCCGCCGCCCGTCTGAAGGGCTCCAAGTCGGCGGCCTCCGAGGTGCGGGTGCGGATCCTCAACGGCGGGGCCCCGGCCGGCAGCGCCCAGGAGACCCTCAGCTGGCTGCAGAACCAGGAGGGCGTCCTCAAGTCGGAGAACGCCGGCAACGCGGACGCCGCAGTGAGCAAGACCACCCTGGAGTACGCGCCCAACCAGGCCGACCAGGCGCGTGAACTGGCCAGCCTCATGGGGCTGTCGGGCTCCGCGATGAAGCCCGGGAAGAGCGTGATCAACTCCCAGGGCCTGCCCGCGATCACCCTGACGCTGGGCAAGGACTTCCAGGGGGCGGGAGTCTCCCTCACCACACCGACAAAGGCGCCGGACGTGGACAGCAAGACGACGGCGGACAAGGTGACCTGCGCCAAGTAGGCCAAGTAGACCGGCGCGACGAAGAGTTACGCCCGGCGACCGCCAAGTAACAGCGAATAAGCAGGTAACCCTATGGGTCCGTCACGCGTCTAACCGGGCGCGGGGCGGACCCGTGTGGTCCGTGTGGCGTCCGATGGGGGGCGTGGCGGCGGGCCCATGTGCGCAGGGCGCAGGGTGGGGAGGGCAGGGAGTTGACGCAGAGCGATGTGCGGGGGGAGGAGGTGCCTGCGGTCGAGGACACGATGTCCCTCGCACCGAAGGCACCCCGGGCGCCGGGCAGACCCGGAGAACCTCGCGGGGGCGGCGCGAAGGCCGGCTCGGGCGGTGACTCGCCCGGCGGCCCGAACGGCGGCCCGGACGGTGGCCGGGGCAGGCGCGGCGGGCGCGGACGGCGGGTGCTGCGCTGGTCGGCGACCGTGCTGTCGGTGGTGGTCCTCGGCACGGCCGGTGCCGGTTACCTCTACTACCAGCACCTGAACCGCAACATCCACAAGGGCCAGCGCGACATCGGCGACGCCAAGGCGCGCAAGACCGCGGCGAACGCGGCCGGCCAGACGCCGTTGAACATCCTGCTGATCGGCTCCGACAGCCGTAACTCCGACGAGAACGTGAAACTCGGCGGCGCCAAGTACGACCGGGGCAGCCCGCCGCTCGGCGACGTGCAGATGCTGATCCACCTGTCGGCGGACCGCAAGAGCGCGGCGATGGTGAGCATCCCCCGGGACACCCGCGTCGACATCCCCAAGTGCACGGACCCGGACACCGGCAAGGTGTACGCGGCGACCAACGCCATCATCAACGAGTCGCTGGCCCGCGGCGGCGCCGGCTGCACGCTGGCCACCTGGGAGAACCTCACCGGGGTCTACATCGACCACTGGATCACGATCGACTTCGCGGGCGTGGTGAACATGGCGGACGCCATCGGCGGCGTCGACGTCTGTGTGAAGCAGAACGTGTGGGACCGGCCGACGGCCGCGGTGCCCGGCGGCTCCGGGCTGAAGATGACGGCCGGCACGCACAAGGTGCAGGGCGAGCAGGCCCTGCAGTGGCTGCGCACCCGGCACGCCTGGGGCAGTGACCCGCTGCGGGCCAAGGCCCAGCACATGTACCTCAACTCGATGATCCGGACGCTGAAGGGGCAGAACGTCTTCACCGACACCGGCAGGCTGATGGACCTGGCCGAGGCGGCCACCAAGTCGCTGACGGTCTCGGAGGAGATCGGCAGCCCGAAGAAGCTCTACGACCTGGGCATGCAGCTCAAGTCGGTGCCGACGGACCGCATCACCTCGCTCACCATGCCGAACGTCCAGGACCCGCAGAACCGGGACCACCTCGTGCCGGACGGCGCCAACGCCGCCAAGATGTGGCAGATGCTCCGCGACGACGTGGCGTTCGACAAGAACGGCGGCGCCGAGGAGAGCAAGAAGAAGACCACGGCGAGCGCCACGCCCACCAAGGAACCGTCCGTCTCCGCGGGCAGTCTCGGCGTGCTGGTGCAGAACGCCACCGGTACCGCCACCGAGGCCGCGGTCGGCGGCCGGGCGCGGGCGCTGGCCCAGGTGCTGGCCGGCAAGGGATACACGAAGGCGGCGGCGGACACCTCGGCGGCCGCGCAGTCGGTGGAGAAGACGGTGGTCCAGTACCCGAGCGCGGACCTGCAGGGCGACGCCCAGGCGGTCGCCAAGGCACTGGGGATCCCCACCGGTCAGGTGCAGCAGACCACGAATGTGTCGGGTGTCACGCTCGTCGTCGGCGCCGACTGGCGGGACGGGACGGCCTACCCGAAGCAGTCCACGCCGAAGGCCGGTGACCTGCCGGACAACGCCGACGCCATCAACGGTTCGGACACCAAGCAGTGCATGGACGTGTACGCGCCCTACCGCTGGTAGCGGGCCGTGCCGCCGGTCTTGCACAGGGGTCGTACAAGGTTCCCGTACAGGGTCATTACAGGCGGCACGGTCTCTTCACACACAGGTCCGCACAGGTAAGCACAGGCAACTCCTAAACGGCTGCACGACACTGCCGCCGTGCTTCAGGTGCCCGGGAGTTCCGGGTGTGGCGGCAGGTGTGAGCGGGAGGGCGGGCAAGGTGGTGCACAGCAGTGTGCGGGGGGAGGTGTCCGACGTGGTGTCCGCGGTCGAGGACACCATGTCTCTCACGCCCCAGGACGGTGGCGGCGGCCGACAGGGCAGACGCGGTACGGACGGCGACCGAAAGCGCCGCCGACGCCGGATCGTCCGCTGGTCGGCCTCGATCCTGGTGCTGGCCATGGCCGGTACCGCCACCGCCGGATACCTGTACTACGAGCACCTCAACGGCAACATCAAGAAAGAGAACCTGAACAACGCCGACGCCAAGGACCGCGCGACCGCGTCCAAGGCGAACGCGGCCGGTCAGACCCCGCTCAACATCCTGCTGATCGGCTCCGACGCCCGGGACACCGCCGAGAACCAGAAGCTGGGCGGCGCCAAGGACATCGGCACCGCCGCCCGGGCCGACGTCCAGATGCTGCTGCACGTGTCCGCCGACCGCACCAACATGTCGGTGGTGTCCATGCCCCGCGACACCCTGGTGTCCATCCCCAAGTGCACCGACGCCAAGACCGGCAAGGTGTACGCGGCCACCGACGACACGATGACCAACGCCTCCCTGGAACGCGGCGGGCCCGGCTGCACGGTGGCCACCTGGGAGAAGCTCACCGGCATCCACATCGACCACTTCATGATGGTCGACTTCTCCGGCGTGGTGTCGATGGCGGACGCGATCGGCGGGGTGCCGGTGTGCGTGGACGCCAACATCTACTCGCACACCTCCACCGGCCACGGCTCCGGCCTGAAGCTGAAGAAGGGCACCACCTCCGTCAAGGGCAAGCAGGCCCTGCAGTGGCTGCGCACCCGCTACGGCTTCGAGGACGGCAGTGACATAGCCCGGACCAAGGCCCAGCACATGTACATGAACTCGATGGTCCGGCAGCTGCGTTCCAACGCCACCCTCAGCAACCCCGACAAGCTCCTGGGGCTCGCCGAGACGGCCACCAAGGCGCTCACCGTCGACACCGGCCTCGGCACGGTCACCAAGCTCTACGACCTGAGCAAGGAACTGAAGAAGGTCCCCACGAACCGGATCACCATGACGACGATGCCGTTCGTGTACTCCTCCGACGGCAACCGGGTCCTGCCCAAGCCCACCGACGCGGCCAAGCTGTGGCGGCTGGTCCGCGAGGACATCGCGCTGGACGGCAAGGACAAGAAGAAGACGACGACCACGACGAAGGTCACCGACAAGGCGGCGGCCGACGACAAGATCGCCGTGCAGGTGCAGAACGGCACGAAGAGCAGCACGGAGACCGCCGTCACCGGCCGGGCCGCCGCCGTCACCCAGCTGCTGGTCGGCAAGGGCTTCACGAAGGCGGCCGCCGACTCCTCGGCGCTGCTGAGCGAGGACCAGACGCTGGTGCGCTATCCGAGCGCGGACCTGGCGGGCGACGCCCAGCGGGTCGCCAAGGTCCTGGGCATCCCCACCAGCCAGGTGAAGAAGTCCACGGCCGTGGACGGGGTCACGGTGGTCGTGGGCGCCGACTGGCGCTCGGGCACCAAGTACACCGCCGACGACGATGACACCACCCCGGCGTCGGCGAGCGCCCTCAACGCCTCGGACACCAAGGCGTGCATGCACGTCGACCCGGACTACACCTGGTAGCCCGGGCCGGTCTCGCGGGGGTGCTCAGCTGCCGGTGGAGCTGAGCACCGCCGGGCGGCGGGACGCGATGACCCGCTTCGCCAGGGCCTTGGGGCTGGTCAGGAAGCCGTACCCCCACGACATGTGCATGGTGGCGAGGGCGACCGGGATCTGCAGCCGTGCCTTCAGCGACAGCCCCTTGCCGGCCGGGAGGGACCCGGCGACGATCGCCGCGAGGTAGCCGCCCGGCACGAGGAACCCGAACGGGGTGACCAGCGCGCCCACGACGATCCCCGCGGCTATCGCGCACACCGCCGTCGGCGGGGCGAGGTAGCGCAGGTTGATGGAGCCCTCGTGGTAGCGGGCGACGACGTGCCGCCAGCGGCCGTAGTCCTTGTACTGCTTGGCGAGCGCCTTCACGCTGGGCCGCGGCCGGTACGACACCCTCAGCTCCGGCGAGAACCAGATCAGCCCGCCGGCCTCGCGGATCCGGAAGTTCAGCTCCCAGTCCTGGGCGCGGATGAACTCCTCGTTGTAGCCGCCCTGTTGCTCCAGCGCCTCGCGCCGGAAGACACCGAGGTAGACCGTGTCGGCGGGCCCGGCCTCGCCGCCCGTGTGGAAGGCCGCGTTCCCGACGCCGATCTTCGAGGTCATGGCAGCCGCGACCGCGTCCTCCCAGGCGTTCTCGCCCTCGGCGTGCATGATGCCGCCGACGTTCATCGCGCCGGTCTCCTCCAGGAGCCGTACCGCGGTGGCGATGTAGTTCGGGGAGAGCATGCCGTGGCCGTCGACACGGACCACGATCGGGTGCCGGGAGGCCTTGATCGCGGCGTTCAGCGCGGCCGGGGTGCGCCCGGTCGGGTTCGGCACGGTGTGCACGCGCTTGTTCTCGGATGACGCAGTCTCGGCCACGAGCTGGGCGGCGATCTCGTCCGTGCGGTCCTTGGACGGACCGAGGGCGATGACGACCTCCAGCTCGCCGGCGTACTCCTGCGCGAGGATCGCTTGGACGGCCCCGCGCAGGTGCCGCTCCTCGTCGAGGACGGGCATGATCACAGAAACTGCGGGGTGCCGCACGTCGGGCTTGGCGTTCATAGGGGGCTCACGTTACCGCGAACGGGGGACACCGGTGCGCGCCGCATGGGCGGTGGGGCGGGCTGAAGGTCGTATCGGCCTACGGTGCTCACGGATCCCACGTACGGCCTCGTCCGGAGGTGTCCTTTGTCCGCCAGCCCGCCCCGGTCCCCCGCCCGGCCCGTCCGGCCGCAGCGCCGACCGCAGCCCACCCGTCAGGCCCCGCGGCCGCCGGTACGACCCAGGAGGCCCCGGCGGCCGCGCTGGGCCATGCGGGCGGTGACCACGCTCTCGGTCGTGGTGCTGGCGTCGGCCGGGATCGGGCACTCGGTGATGGCCGGCCTGGACGCGGACATCGCCCGGGTCGACCCCTTCAAGGACATGAAGAACCGTCCCGCCCCGGGCCACGGCATGAACGTGCTGCTGGTCGGCACCGACGGCCGCGACCAGATCACCGAGCACGAGCGGCGGAAGTACCGGCTGGGCGGGGCGCCCTGCCACTGCACCGACACGATCATGATCGTGCACATCTCGGCGGACCGGGAGCGGGCGACCGTGGTCAGCCTGCCGCGCGACTCGTACGCCGAGGTGCCGTCGCACGTCGACGAGGCGACGGGCCGGACGCACCCCGCGCACCCCATCAAGCTGAACGCGGCCTACGCGGAGGGCGGCCCGCAGCAGACCGTCCGCACCGTCGAGGACATGACCCACCTGAAGATCGACCACTATCTGGAGGTCGACTTCATCACGTTCATGCGGACCGTGGACGTGCTCGGCGGGGTCCCGATCTGCACCGCCCAGCCCCTGCAGGACTCCTACACCGGCCTGCACCTCTCCCCCGGCACGCACACCCTGAACGGCGGCCAGGCCCTGCAGTACGTCCGCTCCCGGCATGTCGACGCGGCGAGCGACCTGAGCCGGATGAAGCGGCAGCAGCAGTTCCTGGCGGCGCTGATCGAGCGGGCGACGTCGAACGGGGTGCTGCTCAACCCGATCAGGTTCCGGGACGTGACGCGGGCGGTGCTGGGGTCGGTGCGGGCCGACACCGGCTTCGGCACGGACGAGCTGCTCGACCTCGGCCGGGCGATGCGCAACTTCTCGCCGTCCTCCTCCGAGTTCACGACCGTCCCCATCGGGCAGCTCGGGTACGTGGTGAAGGGCATCGGCTCGACGCTGAAGTGGGACCGGGCCGGAGCGGACCGCCTGTTCCAGTCCCTGCGCGAGGACAAGCCGCTCGCGGCAGCGACGCCGGCGCCCACGCACGCGGCCACGCCGACGCCCTCGCCCTCGCCCTCCCCCTCTCTCGCGCCGAGGCCGCAGGGGGCACGGGGGCCGGCGCCGGTGACGGTGGAGGTGGCGCCCGCGACGATCCGGGTCCAGGTGGAGAACGGCACGGGTACGGCGGGGCTGGCGCGGCGGATGGACGCGGCGCTGGCGGCGACGGGCTTCGCGACGAACCACCGGCCGGTGACCGCCGCCCACCGTGACCTGGGGCGGACGGTGATCTCCTTCGACCCGCGGTGGGACCGCTCGGCCCGCTCGCTGGCGGCGGCCCTGCCGGGCAGCGTGCTGCGGGCCGTGCCGGGGCAGGGGCCGGTGCTGCGGGTGACGGTGGGGGCGGACTTCAAGGGGGCGGTACGGACGGTGCGGGTGGCTGCGCCGGTGCCGCCGAAGGTGGAGGCTCCCGTCATCCGGGGGGACGAGAAGGTCTGCTGAGGGTCGTGTCTCGGCCGCGGGTGCGTGGGGGCTGGTCGCGCAGTTCCCCGCACCACTGAAGGGGCGCCCTGCAGCGCCCCTTCTCTTGGGGGCGCGGGGAGCTGCGCGACCAGCCACGACGGCGCGGCACTGTCCTAGTCGGCGTACCCCTCCGCCACCCTGCGCTCGCGCAGCTCCCTGATGTCCCGCCGTCTCGCCAGCCGGTGCGTGCGCCTGATCTGGGCCTCCTGGTAGCGCCGGCGGTCCCGGTCGGTCTCCGGCAGGACCGGCGGTACCCGGCGCGGCTTGCCGTCGGCGTCCACCGCCGCGAAGACGAGGTAGGCCGAGCCGACCTGGGTGGCGGGAGTCGACTCGTTCCAGCGCTCGGCGAGGACCCGCACCCCCACCTCCATCGACGTCCGGCCGGTCCAGTTGACCTGGGCCTTGACGTGGACCAGGTCGCCGACGCGGACCGGCTCCAGGAACGCCATCTCGTCCATGGACGCGGTGACGGCGGGACCGCCCGAGTGGCGGCCGGCGACCGCGCCCGCCGCGTCGTCCACGAGCTTCATGATCACACCGCCGTGCACCGTCCCGAGGAGGTTGGTGTCGCTGTGGGTCATGATGTGGCTCAGCGTGGTCCGGGACGCGGACGTCGGCTTGCCGGGTATATCGGATTCCGCCTCGGGGGCCTGGTCTGTCATGGCCCCCACCTTATGCCGAGGGACAATCGCGGAATTTGTGTCGGGTTCGCAACAGCGGTGCCCTGATTTTCCGACGACCCTTGTAAGAGGCATGGCCGCTGCCTGCACACTGGGGCCCATGAACGAATGGCCCGAGGGGCGGTCGAACGACAACCGCGGCAACCAGTACGGACGCGGTAGCGCAAGCGCGCAGCCTGAGGGCGCCCGCGTGATGCGCCAGGTACGGCGTGGAGAGCCGTCGGCACCGCCGTACGGTGCCCCGCAGCAGGGCGGCGGCGGGTACGCCGGGGTCCCGCAGCAGCAGCCGTACGGCGGCGGGTACGGAGACGGTGGCGGTGGCGGTGGCGGGTACGACGGCTACGACAGCGGCTACAACACCGGCCAGGTCTACGGCGGCGGCCCCGGGGGCGGTGGTCCCGCCGGTACGCCCGAGCGCGGGCCGCGGCCGGCTCCGAACTGGCGCAAGCGGATCAAGTGGACCGCGATCGTCGTCCTGAGCGTGCTGATCGTCACATCCGTCTCGACCTACTTCTGGGCCGACTCCAAGCTGCACCGGGACGTCGACCTGTCCAAGGTGATCGACCGGCCCGCGGCGGGCAAGGGCACCAACTACCTGATCGTCGGTTCCGACAGCCGCAAGGGCATGTCGGCCGAGGAGAAGAAGAAGCTGCACACGGGGTCGGCCGAGGGCCAGCGCACCGACTCGATGATGATCCTGCACGTCGGCGACAACGGCGACACGCTGATCTCCCTGCCCCGTGACTCGGACGTGGAGATCCCGTCCTACCAGGGGTCGACGTCCGGCAAGGTCTACAAGGGCACCGGCCGCCACACGAAGCTGAACGCGGCCTACGCCGAGGACGGCCCGACCCTCCTCGTCCGCACCGTCGAGTACAACACCGGTCTGCACATCGACCACTACGTGGAGATCGGCTTCGCCGGCTTCGCGGACATCGTGGACGCGGTCGGCGGTGTCACGATCACCATCGACAAGGGCTTCAAGGACAGCTACTCGGGCGCGAACTTCAAGGCGGGCAAGCAGACCCTGAACGGCGAGGAGGCCCTGGCCTTCGTCCGTACCCGGCACGCCTTCGCCGCGTCCGACCTGCAGCGCACCAAGAACCAGCAGAAGTTCCTGGCCGCTCTGGCCCACCAGGTGGCCACCCCGTCGACGGTCCTGAACCCCTTCAAGCTCTACCCCACCCTCGGCGCGGGCCTCGACTCCCTCACCGTCGACAAGGACATGAGCCTGTGGGACCTGGCGTCGATGTTCTTCGCGATGAAGGACGTCAACGGCGGCGACGGCGTCTCGATGAACATGCCGATCTCCGGCTCCACGGGCGGCAACCTCGTCTGGGACAAGACGAAGGTCAAGACCCTGGTCGACGAGCTGAAGAACGACGAGAAGGTCACCGTCTCCGGCAACTGACCCGACGGCCGGGCCGTCCCGACGGCGGGCAACGCGAGATGGGGAAGGGCCAGGCGCCCTTCCCCATCGGCGTGTCACATGGGCATGGCCGCCATCGAGCGGCACATCTCGGCGCAGCGGCGACACGCCTCCGCACAGCGCTTCATCTGCGGGTCGTCCGGCATGGTCATACACGCCTCGGCGCACATGTCACAGGCCTTGGCGCACATCGCGCACATCTCGGGCGAGAGCGGCGAGCGCCGCATCATCATGTCGGCGCACATCCGGGTCGCCTCGGAGCAGTCCATCAGCGCGCGCATGATGCGCATGTGGGCCTGGCCGCCCTCCATCGACATGCAGGAGCTCATGGTCTCCTCGCACATCGTGTGGGTGGCCATGCACATGTTGACGCAGTCCTGCATCTGCTTGGACATGGCCGTCATGGGTCCGGTCTGGGTCATGGCTCCTCCAGGGTGGGGGGTGCGGGGTCCGGGGTGTTCCCCGTCTGGTTCTCGTCCTAAGCCCGACCGTCCGGTAGTGCCATTCGGCAGCGGCATTCGGCAGCGAAGTTCGGCAGCGGCGTTCGGCGCCGAAGCCGAAGAAGGCGCCCCGAAGGGCGCCTTCTCGTCGGATGCCGGTGCGGTTACGGCAGGTTGCGGGCCATGACGATCCGCTGGACCTGGTTGGTGCCCTCGTAGATCTGGGTGATCTTCGCGTCGCGCATCATGCGCTCGACCGGGTAGTCGCGGGTGTAGCCGTAGCCGCCGAGGAGCTGGACGGCGTCCGTGGTGACCTCCATGGCGACGTCGGAGGCGAAGCACTTGGCCGCAGCGCCCTGGAAGGTGAGGTCGGCGTCGCCGCGCTCGGAGGCGGCCGCGGCCTGGTAGGTGAGGGCGCGGGCGGCGGCGATCTTCATGGCCATGTCGGCGAGCATGAACTGGATGCCCTGGAAGTCACCGATCGGCTTGCCGAACTGCTTGCGCTCCTGGACATAGCCCTTGGCGTAGTCGAGGGCGCCCTGGGCGACCCCGAGGGCCTGGGCGGCGATGGTGATCCGGGTGTGGTCCAGGGTCTTCATCGCGGTGGCGAAACCGGTGCCCTCCGCGCCGATCATGCGGTCGGCGGGGATGCGGACGTTGTCGAGGTAGACCTCGCGGGTCGGCGAGCCCTTGATGCCGAGCTTCTTCTCCGGGGCGCCGAAGGAGACGCCCTCGTCGGCCTTCTCGACGACGAAGGCGGAGATCCCCTTGGTGCGCTTCTCCGGGTCCGTCACGGCCATCACCGTGTAGTAGTCGGAGACGCCCGCGTTGGTGATCCAGCGCTTCACGCCGTTGAGGACGTAGTGGTCGCCGTCGCGGACCGCCTTCGTCTTCATGCCGCCCGCGTCGGAGCCCGCGTCCGGCTCGGAGAGGGCGTACGAGAACATCGCGTCGCCCTTGGCGAGCGGGGTCAGGTACTTCTTCTTCAGGTCCTCGCCGCCGGAGAGGATCACCGGGAGCGAGCCCAGCTTGTTCACGGCCGGGATGAGGGAGGAGGAGACGCAGGCGCGGGCGACCTCCTCGATCACGATGACCGTGGCGAGCGCGTCGGCGCCGGCACCGCCGTACTCCTCGGGGACGTGCACGGCGTGCAGGTCGTTGGCGACCAGCGCGTCGAGCGCCTCCTGCGGGAAGCGGGCCTCCTCGTCGACCGCGGCGGCGTACGGGGCGATCTTCGCCTCGACCAGCGCGCGGACGACGTCACGGAGCATGTCGTGCTCCTCGGACGGGCGGTACAGGTCGAAGTCAGCCGATCCGGCCAAGGTCCCTCACTCCAGACGCAGTGGTGCTGACGCTAATTACCGTTAAGTAACTCAAAGTTTAGAACGCGGCCCACGGATAGGTCACGTGAGCTTGGCGACAGCGGGAAAGTTGCCCGGAAGACGGCCCGGTTATGCTCGGGCCGCAGCCCGCACCGACGTCCCCGAGCTGGAGCATTCATGAGCCTCAAGATCACTGTGATCGGCACCGGCTATCTCGGCGCCACCCATGCCGCGGCCATGGCCGAGCTGGGCTTCGAGGTGCTCGGGCTGGACGTCGTGCCCGAGAAGATCGCGATGCTGGAGCGCGGCGAGACGCCGATGTACGAGCCGGGTCTCGACGAGCTGCTGCGCCGGCACGTGGCCGGCTTCGAAGGGTCCAGCGGGCGGCTGCGCTTCACCACCGACTGGGCCGAGGTCGGCGCCTTCGGCGACGTCCACTTCGTCTGCGTGAACACCCCGCAGAAGCACGGCGAGTACGCCTGCGACATGTCGTACGTCGACTCCGCGATCGCGTCGCTGGCCCCGCATCTGACCGGGCCCGCCCTCGTCGTCGGCAAGTCGACGGTGCCGGTCGGCTCGGCGGAGCGGCTGGCCGCCTACCTCGCGGAGAACGCGCCCGCCGGGGCGGATGCCGAGCTGGCCTGGAACCCGGAGTTCCTGCGCGAGGGCTTCGCCGTCCAGGACACGCTGCACCCCGACCGGATCGTGGTCGGGGTGCGCAGCGAGCGGGCCGAGAAGCTGCTGCGCGAGGTGTACGCGACGCCGGTCGGCGAGGGCACGCCGTTCGTGGTGACCGACTTCCCGACCGCCGAGCTGGTGAAGACGTCCGCGAACTCCTTCCTCGCGACCAAGATCTCCTTCATCAACGCCATGGCCGAGGTCTGCGAGGCCGCGGGCGGCGACGTCGCCAAGCTCGCCGAGGCGATCGGGTACGACGACCGGATCGGGAAGAAGTTCCTGCGCGCCGGGATCGGGTTCGGCGGCGGCTGCCTGCCGAAGGACATCCGGGCGTTCATGGCGCGGGCCGGTGAGCTGGGTGCCGACCAGGCGCTGACCTTCCTGCGTGAGATCGACTCCATCAACATGCGGCGCCGGGGCCAGATGGTCGAGATGGCCCGGGAGGCGCTGGGCGGCGGGTCCTTCCTCGGGACCCGGGTCGCGGTCCTCGGCGCGACGTTCAAGCCGGACTCCGACGACGTGCGCGACTCGCCGGCGCTGAACGTCGCCGGGCAGATCCAGCTGCAGGGCGGCCAGGTGACGGTGTACGACCCGAAGGGGATGGACAACGCGCGGCGGCTGTTCCCGACACTCGGCTACGCCGTCAGCGCCGAGGAGTGCGTGCGGGGGGCCGACGTGGTGCTGCACCTCACCGAGTGGCGGGAGTTCAGGGAGCTGGATGTGGCGGCGCTGGGAGAGGTGGCCGCGAAGAGGGTGATCCTCGACGGACGTAACGCGCTGGAGCCGGAGGTCTGGCGGCGGGCCGGGTGGACGTATCGCGCCATGGGGCGTCCGACCGCGTGAGTCTGCGGGCGGGTGGGGGCTGGTCGCGCCCACGCGGCGGAGCCGCATATCAGATACAGCCCCGCGCCCCTTTCGGGGCGCCTCGGTTCGGGGCGCCTCGTCACAGGGCATCCGCCCAAACGAAAAAAGACGACACCGGTTCGGCCGAGGCTCAGTCGGCCGAACCGGTGTCTAGTTGCATTCTGCACCACGCGGCACATGCGTGACCGGTGAACCGGCTGTGCCTTACCGGTCCTTGGCCCGGTAGCGGCGCATTTTCTGGCGCGACCCGCACACCTGCATCGAGCACCAGCGGCCGCGGCCGGCCGGGCTGCGGTCGTAGTACGCCCAGTGGCAGGTGTCGGCCTCGCAGGCCTTGAGGCGGGTCCAGGTGCCCTCGATCGCGGCGGTGGCGACGGCCGCCGCCGTGCGGGCGAGCAGCCCGTCCTCGTCGGCCGGCAGGAGGCGCGCCGAGCCGTCGGCGGGGTCCACGGCGACGTACAGCCGGGCCTCGGCGAGCAGCTCGCCCAGGGGAGTGACCTCGCGGTGCGGGGGGTGCCCGGCGTGGGCGAGCAGGGCGGCGCGCAGGGACTCGCGCAGGACGCGGGCCGGTGGGAGTTCGGCCTCCGTGATACCGAGGCGCGCCCTGCCGTCCGCCGTGTCGAGCGCGTCGGCGCCCGACTCCAGGTCCAGCGTGTTCACCAGGGCCTCGACCAGGGCCAGGCCGCCCGGCGCGGGCGATCTCTCACTCATCTCTGCAAGTTACCTCCCCAATCCGGTTGCGACGTTACCTCCAGTGCGGGAGCATGCGGTAACCGAAGTTACTGGTTGACCGGCTTTACAGGTAACTCCGCCTTCGAGGAGGAAGTCATGGCTCTCGCCAAGCTCGGTGTCGTCGTCCTGGACTGTCCCGACCCGTCCGCGCTCGCCGGTTTCTACGCCGGGGTGCTGGGCGGCAGTGCCGAGGGGGACGGGGACTGGGTGGACCTGGCGGTGCCCGGCGGGCAGGCGCTGGCGTTCCAGAAGGCGCCGGGGTTCGTCGCGCCGCAGTGGCCCGCGCCCGAGGACTCGCAGCAGTTCCACCTGGACCTGGTGGTGGACGACCTGGACGCGGCCGAGAAGGGGGTGCTGGAGCTGGGCGCGAAGCCGCTGGACGCGGCGGACCGGGAGCGCACCTTCCGTGTGTACGCCGACCCGGCCGGGCACCCTTTCTGTCTCTGTGCCTGCTGAGAGAAGGAGGACCCATGGCGTCCGTCGCCCGTCTGCGCAACGTGGTGATCGACTGTCCCGACCCGCGCGCGCTGGCCGCCTTCTACGCCGCCGTCGTCGGCGGCACCCTGGTGGCCGAGGAGGACGACTGGGTCGTACTGAGGCTGCCGGACGGGCTGCGGCTGGGGTTCCAGCTCGCGGAGGGGTACACACCGCCCGAGTGGCCGCGGGCCGACCACGGCTCCCAGCAGTTCCATCTCGACCTCGACGCGGGTCCGACGTGGGAGGACGTCGACGCGGCGGAGAAGAAGGTGCTGGCGCTGGGGGCGCGGCTGCTGCGGCGGGAGGAGGACCCCGTGGCGGAGGACTTCCGGGTGTTCGCCGACCCGGCCGGGCATCCGTTCTGCCTCTGCCGCATCGACTGACCGGCTGACCGGCCGACACCGGGTCCCGGCCGAGCAGGTCCCGGACGGTCCCGGCCGAGCAGGTCCCGGACGGCCCCGGACGGTCCCGGCCGAGCAGGTCCCGTACGGCCCCGCCGGTCAGGCCTCGGTGTCGGCCGGCCGGGGCGGGCTCGCTTCCCTGCGGCGCTGGGTCGCTCGGGCGGTGAAGTCGGCGCTGCGCAGGGCCCGCTGGACGTTGCCCCAGGTCAGCAGGGAGAGCTCGGTCTCCGACCAGTCGCGTCGGAGCAGCTCGGCGATCAGGTGGGGGTAGCGGGAGGTGTCGGCGAGGTCGCGGGGGTGGGCGACGCCGGTGTCGTAGGTGCCGGAGAGGGCGACGCACTCGGGGCCCGTGACCATGCGGACGTGGTCGAGGTGGTCGGCGACGTCCGGGACGGACGGCCCGGTCTGCTCGGCCGTCAGCGGCACCATGCAGACGCCCTTCTGCTCCCCCAGCCGCGCGAGCAGTTCGTCGGAGAGGTTGGCGGGGTGCGGGCGTACGGCCGCGGCGGCGGAGCGGGTGCACAGGACCGGTGTCTTGGAGAGCGCGAGCACCCGGGCGAGCGCGGCCTCCGGGGCGCCGGACAGGTCGGCGAGCACCCCGAGCCGGTTCATCTCCCGGACCACCTCCTCGCCGAACCGGGTCAGCCCCGTCTCCCCCGCCCAGGCGGCACCGGCCAGGGAGAGCACCCGCAGGCCCAGGGACTGCAGGACCCGCAGGATGCCCAGGGAGTCGTCGAGGGCGGCGGCGGGGGCCGGGCCGAGCACCACGGCGACCCGGCCGCAGTTGCGGGCGTCGATGACCTGCCCGGCGGTGCGCACCAGCCGGAGCCCCTCCGGGTGTGCCTCGACCACCCGGCGCACCAGGTCCAGCTGCTCCAGGGTGGCGCCCACGGCCCGGTCGCCCCGCTCCCGTTCCGGCACCTGCAGCGACCAGAAGAGCGCGCCCACGTGCCCCTCGCGCAGCCGGGGCACGTCCGTGTCCACGGCCGCCTCGCCCAGCTCCAGGTCGTACCAGGGCAGCCGCGCGAGCGCCCGGGGCAGCCCGCTGTAGCCGTCCGCCACCGGATGCGCCTCCAGCAGCGCGTGGGCCCGTTCCAGGAACGCGGCGCCGGACTCCACCGGGAACGGGTCGTCCGGGAGACAGTCCTCCCTGCCGACCTCGGTCGTGGTGTGGATGTCGTGCTGGAGGTCGGCCATGAAGGGCTCCGTACGTCGCTGTGACCTACGTCGTGAAGGGGCTGTAGCCCACCGTCGCACGGCTGCCCGGGAGGGTTCCTGGTGGACGGGGCGTTCGGGGGTACGCCTGTCCCCCGCCGTGCCGCGGTGCCCGGTCGTGCCGCGGTGCCCGGTCGTGCCCCCGCACGCACGAGGGCGGAGCCGCCGGCCGCACCGGCTGCCCCGCCCTCACGATCGGTCGATCGACCGGTCCGCCGATCAGCCGTCCAGTTCGGAGAGGGTCGCGTGGGACGGTCCCCGCGTCTCCTGGAGGTCCCGGGCCACGTCCTCCGCCGCGCCCAGCACCCGGACCGCGTTCTGCCAGGTCAGCTTGGCCAGGTCGGACCGGGACCAGCCACGGTCCAGCAGTTCGGCGACGAGGTTGGGGTAGCCGGAGACGTCGTTGAGACCGTCGGGGGTGAAGGCGGTGCCGTCGTAGTCGCCGCCGATGCCGAGGTGGTCGACGCCGGCGACCTCGCGCATGTGGTCGAGGTGGTCGGCGACCGTGGCGGTGGTGGCGATCGGGCGGGGGTGGCTCTCCTCGAAGGCCCGGTGGATCTTCATCGCGTCCTCGGTGGTGTCGAGGTGGTGGAAGCCGTGGGCGCGCATGTTGTCGTCGGCCGCCGCCGTCCAGTCGACCGCCGCCTGGAGCACGAACTTCGGCACGAACGTCACCATCGCCATGCCGCCGTTGCCGGGGAGGCGTTCGAGGACGTCGTCCGGGATGTTGCGGGGGTGGTCGCAGACGGCCCGGGAGGAGGAGTGGGAGAAGATCACCGGTGCGGTGGACGTGTCGAGGGCGGCGCGCATGGTCGTGGCCGCCACATGGGAGAGGTCGACCAGCATGCCGAGGCGGTTCATCTCCCGCACCACCTCGCGGCCGAAGGCCGACAGACCGCCCACGTTGGGCTCGTCGGTCGCCGAGTCCGCCCAGTCGTTGTTGTCGTTGTGGGTGAGCGTCATGTAGCGCACACCCAGCTCGTACAGACCGCGCAGGGTGCCCAGCGAGTTGTCGATGGAGTGGCCGCCCTCCGCCCCCATGAGCGAGGCGATACGGCCCTCCGCGCGCGCCGCCCCCATGTCCGCGGCGGTCAGCGCGGCCCGCAGGTCGGCCGGGTAACGGGCGATCAACTGCCGTACGCAGTCGATCTGTTCGAGGGTCGCCGGGACCGCGCCCGGCAGGTCCGAGCGGACGTACACCGACCAGTACTGCGCACCCACCCCGCCCTCGCGCAGACGCGGGATGTCGGTGTGCAGATGCGCGTTCTGGTGGGTGGCGATGTCACGGGCGTCGAGGTCGTAGCGGACCTGCTCGCGCAGTGCGTACGGCAGGTCGTTGTGGCCGTCGACGACCGGGAACTCGCGCAGCAGGGACCGGGCTTCGTCGAGAGAGGTCATTGCGTATTGCTTCCCGGAGTCCTACTTGCCGAAGCCGAAGCCGTTCGACCCACCGTCGACCTTGGCCCGCAGCCGCTTGCCCTTCTCGGTGGCCTGGTCGTTGAGGTCCTGCTGGAAGTCGCGCATCTTCTGCAGCAGGTCCTCGTCGTGCGCGGCGAGGATCCGGGCGGCCAGCAGGCCCGCGTTGCGGGCACCGGCGACCGAGACCGCGGCGACCGGGACACCGGCCGGCATCTGCACGATGGAGAGCAGCGAGTCCATGCCGTCCAGGTACTTCAGCGGGACGGGCACGCCGATGACCGGGAGCGGGGTCACGGAGGCGAGCATGCCCGGGAGATGAGCCGCTCCCCCGGCACCCGCGATGATCACCTTCAGACCACGCTCGGCGGCCTGCTCGCCGTACGTCACCATCTCGCGCGGCATGCGGTGCGCGGAGACGACGTCGACCTCGTACGCGATCTCGAACTCGTCGAGGGCCTGGGCGGCGGCCTCCATGACGGGCCAGTCGGAGTCCGAACCCATGACGATGCCAACAAGGGGGCTCATTCGGTGATCGTGCCTCTCAGGTAGCCGGCAGCGTGACGTGCGCGCTCGAGAACGTCGTCCAGGTCGTCGCCGTAGGTGTTGACGTGGCCGACCTTGCGGCCGGGCTTCACGTCCTTGCCGTACATGTGGATCTTCAGTTTGGGGTCGCGGGCCATGCAGTGCAGGTACGCGGAGTACATGTCCGGGTAGTCGCCGCCGAGGACGTTGACCATGACCGACCACTTCGCGCGCGGGCGCGGGTCGCCCAGGGGCAGGTCGAGGACCGCCCGGACGTGGTTGGCGAACTGGCTGGTGATCGCACCGTCCTGGCTCCAGTGCCCGGAGTTGTGCGGGCGCATCGCCAGCTCGTTGACGAGGATGCGGCCGTCGCGGGTCTGGAACAGCTCGACGGCCAGGTGGCCGACCACGCCCAGCTCCTTGGCGATCCGCAGGGCCATCTCCTCGGCCTGCAGGGCCAGGGACTCGTCGAGGTCGGGAGCGGGCGCGATGACCGTGTCGCAGACGCCGTTCACCTGCTGGGACTCGACCACCGGGTAGGCGACGGCCTGGCCGTGCGGGGAGCGCACGACGTTGGCGGCGAGCTCGCGGACGTAGTCGACCTTCTCCTCCGCGAGGACGGGCACACCCGCCCGGAAGGGGTCGGTGGCCTCCTCGGCCGTCTCCACGACCCACACGCCCTTGCCGTCGTAGCCGCCGCGCACGGTCTTCAGGACGACGGGGAAGCCGTCGCCCTCGGCCGCGAAGCGGACCACGTCCTCCGCGTCGGTCACGATGCGGTGCCGCGGGCACGGCACGCCGATCGCGTCGAGCTTCGCCCGCATCACGCCCTTGTCCTGGGCGTGCACCAGCGCGTCGGGACCGGGGCGCACGGGGATGCCGTCCGCCTCCAGGGCCCGCAGGTGCTCGGTGGGCACGTGCTCGTGATCGAAGGTGATCACGTCGCAGCCCTGCGCGAAGGCGCGCAGCGTGTCCAGGTCGCGGTAGTCGCCGATGACGACATCGCTCACCACCTGGGCCGCCGAGTCCTGAGGGGTGTCACTGAGGAGCTTGAACCTGATGCCCAACGGGATGCCCGCCTCGTGTGTCATACGAGCGAGCTGGCCACCGCCGACCATGCCGACTACCGGGAACGTCACGCCCCTAGGGTATCGGCCGCGCCAGGGTGGCCGGTTTCCGTGCCTTCGACCACGGCTCTTACCTGCCGCTTCGCCGCCTCTTGCCCCGCTTTTCCGGTGCTCTTTCCAAGCCGTTCCCGACCTGTGTCGCCATCCACAGGCGTGGGACATACTGGGTCGTTAGAGTGGCTGGGTCGCAATACCTACGGACGGGAGCCCTCACAACCATGGAACGTGGTTCCTCGGGGCTGCAACGGCTCGTACGCGAGGTCGCCAAATTCGGCGCGGTCGGCGGGGCCGGCATTCTCGTCAATCTCGGCGTCTTCAACGTGGTCCGGCACGTCACCGACCTGCCGGTGGTGCGGGCCAGCGTCATAGCGACCGTCGTCGCCATCATCTTCAATTACCTCGGTTTCCGCTACTGGACGTACCGGGACCGCGAGAAGAGCGGCCGCACCAAGGAACTCACCCTGTTCCTGCTGTTCAGCGCGGTCGGCCTGGTGATCGAGAACGGCCTGCTGTATCTCGCCACCTACGGCTTCGGCTGGGACAGCCCGCTGCAGAGCAACGTCTTCAAGTTCGTCGGCATCGGCGTGGCGACGCTGTTCCGTTTCTGGTCGTACCGCACCTGGGTGTTCAAGGCGCTGCCGGCCCGCGAGACGGTCGCGGACGCGGAGGCGATCCTGGAGCGGGCCGCCGACACCGAGAAGCCCAGGCAGCGGGTCCGCTAGGGCGCCTCAGCGCACCATGGGCAGGTCGTCGTCCGGCTTGTGCGCCGGCGGGGTGCGGGACAGGAACAGGCCGAACACCGGCGGCTGGGCCTGGAGCAGCTCCAGGCGGCCCCCGTCGGCCTCCGCGAGGTCACGCGCGACGGCCAGCCCGATCCCGGTGGAGTTCCGGCCGCTGATGGTCCGCTCGAAGATGCGGTTGCCGAGATCGGCCGGCACCCCGGCCCCCTCGTCCGTCACCTCCACCACGGCCTGGTTGCCGGTCACCCTGGTCCGCAGGGCGACCGTGCCGCCGCCGTGCATCAGCGAGTTCTCGATCAGCGCGGCCAGCACCTGCGCCACCGCGCCCGGTGTGCCCACCGCCCGCAGATGCCGCTTGCCGGAGCTGACGATCGCCCGGCCGGAACTGCGGTAGGCGGGCCGCCACTCGGCGAGCTGCTGCTGGATGACCTCGTCCAGGTCGAAGGAGACGGCGGAGCCGGTGCGCGGGTCGCGGGAGTTCGTCAGCAGCCGTTCCACCACATCCGTCAACCGCTCCACCTGCGTCAGCGCGACGTTCGCCTCCTCCTTCACGGTGTCCGGGTCGTCGGTGAGGGTGATCTCCTCAAGACGCATGGACAGCGCGGTCAGGGGCGTGCGCAGCTGGTGGGAGGCGTCGGCTGCCAGCCGCCGCTCCGCGGTGAGCATCCGCCCGATCCGCTCGGCGGAGGAGTCCAGCACGTCCGCGACCCGGTCCAGCTCGGGTACGCCGTACCGCTTGTGGCGGGGCCGCGGATCACCGGATCCCAGCCGCTCGGCGGTCTCGGCGAGGTCGGTGAGCGGGGAGGCGAGCCGGTTGGCCTGCCGGATGGCGAGCAGCACGGCGGCGATCACGGCGAGCAGCGCGACGGCCCCGATGATCAGCAGCGTACGGCCGACCTCCCGGGTCACCGTCGACCGCGGCTCCTGGACGGTGACCGTCTCGCCTTCCTCACCGTCGGCCGTGTAGTGGATGACATCGCCCTCGGGCTTGACCCCGAGCTCGATCGCCGCTTTGCCCGGGATCCGGATGACGGCGTACTGCTCCTTGCCGACCTGGCTCCGCAGTATCTCGGCGGTGACGTCCTCGTCCCCGAGGATCCGGCTGTCGACGATGCTGGCGAGACGGAGCGCCTCGGAGTCGACGCGTTCCTGCGCGCTGTTGCTGATGGTGCGCGACTCGACGATCACCAACGAGACGCCGAACACGGCGATGACGACGAGAACGACAGCCAAGGTGGACTGAATCAGACGACGGCGCACGGCATTCTCCGAGAAACGGCGACTTCAGTGCCCCTTCAGGGGCGCGGGACGTAGACATGTGCGGCTCCGCCGCGTGGGCGCGACCAGCCCACGGCGACGGCCAGTCGCGCACACCACACCAGCCACCCACGGCACGACGCGCGTAGCCGACCTAGCTCTTTTCGAAACGGAACCCGACACCACGCACGGTAGCGATGTACCGAGGATTCGCCGCATCGTCGCCGAGCTTCTTGCGCAGCCACGAGATGTGCATGTCGAGCGTCTTGGTCGACGACCACCACGTCGTGTCCCAGACCTCCCGCATCAGCTGGTCCCGCGTGACGACCCGCCCCGCGTCCCGCACCAGCACCCGCAGCAGGTCGAACTCCTTCGCGGTGAGCTGGAGTTCCTCGTCGCCCATCCACGCCCGGTGCGACTCCACGTCGATCCGCACCCCGTGCGTGGCCGGCGGCTGCGCCGGCTCCGAGGCACCGCGCCGCAGCAGCGCCCGGACCCGGGCGAGCAGTTCGGCGAGCCGGAACGGCTTGGTGACGTAGTCGTCGGCGCCCGCGTCGAGACCGACGACGGTGTCCACCTCGTCGGCCCGCGCGGTCAGGATGAGGATCGGCACGGTGTGGCCCTCGGCACGCAGCCGACGCGCCACCTCCAGGCCGTCCATGCCGGGCAGCCCGAGGTCCAGCACGACCAGGTCGACGCCGCCCTGCATTCCGGCGTCGAGCGCGGTGGGTCCGTCCTCGCGCACCTCCACCTCGTAACCTTCCCGGCGCAGTGCGCGGGCCAGCGGCTCCGAGATGGACGCGTCGTCCTCGGCGAGCAGTACACGGGTCATGGGGTGATGGTAGTCCGATTACGCGCAGTACTGGAGTGTGATCGGCACCAGGGATTCTTACCTTGGGGCACAGTGGTACGAACCTATGGGCGAGAGGTGCGATCGTAGGAGGGACCTTCGAAACCGGGTGCGAGGTTCCGCCGACACCTGTGATCCCTGTCTCAAGTCCTTCCATATCCGGCAGTGTCCTGACGTACAGTGACGTGAACGCCTGCAGTACACCCGGTGACCTTTGGTGGGAATGTCGCACTGAAGGTCTCTTTTGTGTGCGGGCTGGCCTGGCCAGCCTTGAAAGGAATGACCTCTGGCCGGGCTCCGGACGCGACACAGCGTCACGGGGCGTGGATCCCGGTGGTCGCCGTCCGCCGCTCCGTGATCCGGAGTGGACTCCCCTGGGCGTGGGGTGGACGGTCCGACCCGCCGGTGCCGGCCGCTCCCCCCACGGGCGCGCACAGCCCCACCGCGCGTCCCGACCAGCAAGGAACGACCCATGGCGTCCAGCCTGACGAAGGACTCGGTCCGACCGGGCACCCCCGGTTCCGAGAAGACCTTCTTCGGCCACCCCCGCGGACTGGCCACTCTCTTCATGACCGAGATGTGGGAGCGGTTCTCCTACTACGGCATGAAGGCCCTGCTCCCGCTGTACCTGGTCGCTCCCGGCGGCCTGCACATGACCGCGGCCACGGCGACGGCGATCTACTCCGTCTACCTGTCGCTCGTGTACCTGCTCGCCCTGCCGGGCGGCTGGTTCGCCGACCGTGTCCTCGGCCCCCGCAAGACGGTCGCCGTCGCCGGCACGATCATCATGCTCGGCCACCTGACGCTGGCACTGCCCAGCTCCGGCACCTTCTTCGCGGGCCTCGGCCTGGTCGCCATAGGCTCAGGCCTGCTGAAGGCCAACATCTCCACGATGGTCGGCCACCTGTACGACGGTCCGGACGACCCGCGCCGCGACGGTGGCTTCACGCTCTTCTACATCGGCATCAACCTGGGCGCGTTCGCCGCGCCGCTGGTCATCGGCACGGTCGGCGAGAACTACAACTGGCACCTCGGCTTCGCGCTGGCCGCGGTCGGCATGGCGCTGGGTCTCGCCCAGTTCCTGCTCGGCACGCGCCACCTGAGCTCGCGCTCGGACATCGTCCCGACGCCGCTGTCCGCCGCGGAGAAGAAGGCCACGCTGACGAAGGCCGGCTTCTGGGCCGCCGTCGCCGCGGTCTTCTACGTCGTCGTGGGTGTGTCCGGCGTCTACACGCTGAACTGGCTGCTGGTCCCGATCACGATCGCCGGTCTGGTGATCCCGGTCGTCGTCATCGCCCGCATCAAGCGCGACAAGGACCTGGACCGCGCCGAGCAGGGCAAGATGAGCGCCTACATCTGGTTCTTCGTGGCCGCGGCGGTCTTCTGGATGATCTACGACCAGGGCGGCTCGACCGTCTCCCTGTTCGCCGACGCCTCCGCCAAGAACACCGTCTTCGGCTGGAACTTCCCGGTCTCCTGGTACCAGTCCGTCAACCCGGTCATGATCATGGCGTTCGCGCCGGTCTTCGCCTGGGCGTGGCTGGCGATGGCCCGCCGGGGCAAGGAGCCGAGCACCGCGGTGAAGTTCGCCGGTGGTCTGGTGCTGATCGGTGCGTCGTTCTTCCTGTTCCTCGCGCCGCTGTCGATCGCCGACGGCGGTCACAAGGCCGCGGCGATGTGGCTGGTCGGGATCTACTTCGTGCAGACCGTGGGTGAGCTGATGCTGTCCCCGGTGGGTCTGTCCGTGACGACCAAGATGGCTCCGGCGAAGTACGCGTCCCAGATGATGGGTGTGTGGTTCCTCGCGGTCACCGCGGGTGACGCGACGACCGGTCTGCTGTCCATCGCGGGTGTCGACCTGAACAAGACGGGGATCGTGACCTTCCAGGCGGCGCTGGCCGTGGTCGCCGGTGCGGCTGTGTGGCTGTACCGGAAGAAGGTTCGGGAGCTCATGGGAGACGTTCACTAGCGTCTTCGACAGAGGGCCACCGGGATTTTGGGATCCTGGTGGCCCTCGTCGTGTCAGCAGAAGCAGCGGATCACCTCGTCCTCTTTCGAGGCATGAACGTGAAGACCGCGCCGCCCAGCAGGATCGCCGTTCCTGCCACCAGGCCCAGCGCCTTCAGTGCGCCGTTGCTGCTGTCACCGGTCTCCGCCAGGCCGCCGCTGCTGCTCGAACTGCTGGATGAACCGCCCGACGTCGTCGAACCCGACGCCCCGCTCGCCTGCTCGGTCGTGTCCAGGGTCAGGGAGACGGCCGTCTTCGTCGGCGTGCACGTCGTCGTCGTGCCGAGGGCCTCGACCGTCAGGACGCCCGGCGACAGCGTCGACTCGCCGCTCGCCCCCGGCTTGTACGTGCCCGTCAGGTCCGGGATCTCGATCGGGTCGCCGGACTTGATCGCGGAGGAGTTGGTGGGGCCCTCCACATGGACCGTGCCCGTGTCGGCGCCGCCCAGGACCACCTCCATCGACGGTTTCACCGAGTCCGCCGGGATGTCGGCGGGGCTGTCCATCACCGAGCCGTTGAACTGCACGGTGAGGTCGAAGCTGCCGCCGTCCTTCTTGGCGTTGATCTGCACCGGCGAGGTCGCGCTCTTGTCGCCGATGGGCGTCTTGCAGGCGTAGGGGATCTCGACCTCCTTGCCCGTGAAGTCGGTCTGGCCGCTGCCCGTGCCGTCGGAGGCGGACGCGGACGCGGAGGCCGACGTGGAGGCGGAGGCCGACGCCGACGCCGAGTCGGAGGGGGACGCCGAGGCCGAGGCCGAGGTGCTGTCCGACGGGGACGCCGACTCGCTCGAACCGGTTCCGGTCACCTCGATCGTCGCCGCCTTCGGCACCGTCCCCGTCGGGGTGCACACCGTGTCCGTCCCGTAGGCGTTGACCGTGTACGCGTCCGGTGTGAGCGTCACCTCGCCGGGAGACGTCAGTTTCAGGGTGCCCGTCATGTCGGACAGCACCATGTCGCCGCCCTTGGGGATCGCCGGGTTCTCGCGCGGCCCCTGCATGGCGATGTCGGCGGTCTGGGCGCCGGCCGCCTTGAGCGTGCCGGACGGCTGGACGGTGTTCGCGGGCAGGTCGATGATGTCCGGGTTCTTGGACGCGGCCTGCACGAACTTCCAGGTGATGTCGACGGTGTCGCCGACCTTCGCCGTGGCGGGCGCGGTGATCTCGACCTTCGTGGTCCCGTCGATCGGGTCGGCGACCCCGGCGGGCGGTACGCAGTGCGTCGCGAACGACACCTCGGCCGCCTGGGCCGGGCCGGCGGCCGCGCCCAGCAGCGCGCCGGCCCCGGCGAGGACCAGCGCGGCCGCCGCCGCACCCGCTCTGACCGGTGTCACTCTCCTTCGCATGATCACGTGGGTCCTTTCGTGGTCGGAGTCGTGGGACTCGTGGAGCTGTCGTCGTGCGGTGCGGAGAGCCGGCCGGCCGTGGCGCCCGGATCGGAGTCCGGGGTGAACCACGGCAGGGTGGAGGTCGTGGCGGTCGTCGAGGGCGCGGGCTCGGGGGTGCGCAGGTGCGGCGCCCGGAAGACCGGGCGGGGCAGTCCCCGGTGGCGGACACCGCCGGCGCGGGGCGGCCGTACCCGGTCCACCACCGCCATGCCGATGCGGAAGACCGCGGCCGGGACGACCACGCAGAGCAGGAGCCAGAAGAGGGTCACGCCCCAGGGGCGGCCGACGCCCCAGGGCTGCTCGGCGAGGACCTTGCCGTCGTACCTGAGGGAGACGTTGTAGTCGCCGTGCGCCCCGGCGGAGAGTTCGACGGGCAGTTTGACCTGTGCCTTCTTGCCGGGCGCGAGGGTGCCGTGCCACTGCTGCTCGTCCCACTGGGGGGCGAACACGCCGTGTGCGGTGCCGACCTGGAAGACGGGGTCCTTCAGGGTGGAGGTGCCCGCGTTGCCGATGGTGAAGACGAGGGTGCGGGAGGGGGGCGCGCCGAACCAGGTCAGCAGGCCCGAGGAACCGTCGAGACGGGTGTCGGTGAGCATCGACAGGCGGCCGCCGGTGGACTCGGCGGGCAGCGCCTTGACGGGGTGTCCGGCGACCTTGAAGGCGGCGTCCGCGGTGGCGGTCGCGCCGGTGACGGTGGCCACGTGCACCACGCAGGGGCAGGGCACCGGCGGTTCGGAGACCGGGAGTTCCTTGCTGAAGCCGCCGTTCGCGTCGGTGGTGACGGCCCGTCCGTCGGCGTTGGCGCAGGAGTTGGTGCCGCCGATCACACCCCGGGACGGGCTGGACTGGCCGCAGACCAGCATCATCAGCAGGGTGTGCGGCCGCCAGCCGGTGCCGCTGACGGTGACCGAACCGCCGGTGCCGGCCTGGGACTTGGAGACCCTGACGGTCGGCCCGCCGGCGGCTGTCGCCATGGGCGCCGCCAGGAACAGCGAGAACACCGCCGTCAGTATCAGGAACGCCCGCACCCTCACCTCACCGCTCCCGTCAACTCGGCTTTCGTGGAAAGGGGTTCGGCCGCGTTGCCGGCACGGCGCCGGCTCAGTCGTACGACCGTCACGGCAGCGCCTGCCGTCAGCGTGCCCGCGGTTCCCGCCACCGCGCCCCAGGGCACGAACCGTGCCCGCGTGCTCGCCGTGTCCTGGGCACCGCCCGCCGCCGTCGCCGTCAGGCGGACGTCGACCGCGTCCAGGGCCGGGTGGCCGGGCCAGGGCTCGCTGAGTGCGGTGCGGCTGCCGGGGGCGAGGCGGACGGGGAGGGTGCGCGGGGCCCGGTCCAGGAGGTCACGGCCGAAGACTCCCTCGGCGTGCACGGCCAGCTTCGGTACCAGGACCGTCGTACCCCGGTTGACCAGCTCGTACGTGATGCGGTCACCGTGGACGGCGACGTGTTCGACGGTCAGCGCGGAGAGCGCGGGGCCGCCGACGCGCAGCCGGACCCGGACGGTGGCGGTGCGGCCGTCGGCGTCCTTCGCGACGAGCGTGCCGGAGCGGTCGCCGGGGGCCGCGCCCGTCGGGACGGTCACCGTGAAGGGGACGTCGGCGCGGGTGCGGGCGGGGACCCGGACGGCCGGTTCGGCGAAGGTCACGGGGACGCCGGTACCGATGCTTGTCAGCCGTACCGTGACCGGGTGGCCGCCGGGGTTGGTCACCGACACGGTGTCCTGGAGGACCGCTCCGGGGGCGCCCTCGGCGTAGAAGGAGGGGCGCCCGTCGCCCGCGGGCGCGAGGGACCAGCCCGTGGCCGCCGACGCGCGCGGGGCGGTGGCGAACAGGGTCAGCACGGTGACGCCGAGGACACGGGCGGCGGTCTGGGCGGACGGCATGGGCGGCTCCAGCGGTCGGACCCGGAGGGTCAGCGGCGTACGGTCTGGTTCCGCCGGGTCAGCCAGAGCGTGCCGGCCGCGCCCGCGAGCAGCACGGTGCCGCCCAGGGTGCCGAGGGCGACGAACGAGTCCTCGGGGCCGGTCTTCGGGAGGGTGCCTCCGGAGTCGGTGCCGGTGCTGCCGGTCGACGACGATCCGGAACTGCCGGAACTGCTCGAACCGCCGCCCGCCGCGGTCACGTCCAGGGTCAGGGACGGGCCGGGGTTGTTGGTGGGGGTGCAGGTGGTCGTCGTACCGAGCGCCTTGATGGTGAGCGTGCCCGCCGTGAACGTCACCTTGCCGGACTTCTCCGGGGTGTAGGTGCCGCTCAAGTCGTTGATCTTGATGGGGGTGTTGGCGGGGATCGCGGCCTGGTTGGCGCTGCCGGTGACGTTCAGGGTGCCGCTGTCGGCGCCGCCGAGCTTGATGGTGGCGCTCGGGTTCATCGCGCCCTTGCCGAGTTCGACGGGGCTGGAGGAGACGCCCTTCTGCCAGGACATCGTGATCTTGTAGCCGCTGCCGCTCTTGACGCCCGTGATGTCGATCGGGGAGACGGCGCTCTTGTCCCCGATCGGCGTCTTGCAGTGGTAGTTGACGTTCACGACGGTGGCGTGCGCCGCCGGGGCGCCGAGCAGCACCGCCGACCCGGCCAGGGCGGCGGCGGACACGAGCACGGCGGTACGTTTCGGGTACGACGACACGGTCGGTCCACCCCATTCGCTACTGACGAGGTATCAGATTCGGCCGTCAAGGTACGCCGGGGCCCATGAGGAGGGAAGAGAAAGGGCGTGGCGGAAGTGTGGGGATGCCGGCGCGCCCACAGCGCCCCTCAGGGGCGCGGGGCTGTGTTTGATATGCGGCTACCGCCGCGTGGGCGCGAGCAACCACTCACGACCCGCAGCTGCGAACCGGTACAGGGCGGCACCCCCTCAGGCAGGCGCCCCCAACTCCGCCCACACCGTCTTCCCGGCCGCCCCCGGCGTCCGCACAACCCCCCAGTCCAGACACAGCCGTTGCACGATGAACATCCCGTGTCCCCCCGGCCGCCCCGCCCGATGCGGCGTCCGCGGCGCCGGCTGCCCGGCCCCCCGGTCGGACACCTCCACCCGGATCACCTTCCGGTCGCAGGCCAGGAACAGCTCCTCCGGCCCCTCCGCATGGAGGCACGCGTTCGTGACGAGCTCGGAGACGACGAGCAGCACGTCCTCGGCGGCGGCCCTGCGGTCGGCGGTCGCGGCCGGCAGCCATCCCCACGCGTACAGCGCCTCGCGGGCGAAGTCGCGGGCGAGCGGTACGACCCCGCTCTCGCCGTGCAGGCGCAGCCTGCGGACCTGACGACCCCCCGTCGAGGCGGGCGGCTCGTCGGACGCCGCCTCCCCGGACATCCCGGAAGCGCCGCCGGGCTCCGGGCCGAGGTCGCCCGGCGGGTAAGGCCGGGTGGTGCTCATCAGCGCTTCACCTCACCGTTTCACCGGTTCACGATTCAAAAGTTCGCGTTGCTGCAGTTTGGTACGGGCCGGTCGGCGCGCTCCACTCAGACGTGGCCGGGTCGGGCACCGGCAGATCCAGAATCTCTCCTGCCCGAGCGATCCCCGGGAACACCCCCGGAACACCCTCCGGTTCCGGACGCCGGGCGGGCCGGGCTCAGCCCGTGCCGCCGGACCCGCCGGACGCGCCGGACCCGCCGTCCTCGTCCGCCAGCGCAGCCTCGACGGAGTCGTGGACGGTGAAGACCGCCTCGGCCCCGGTGATCTCGAAGACCCGGGCGACGACGGGCAGCATCCCGGCGAGGTGTACCCCGCCCCCGGCGGCCTCGGCCCGCAGCCGGGCGCCGAGCAGCACGTTCAGCCCGGTGGAGTCGCAGAACTCAAGGCGTGAGCAGTCGACGACAAGGCGTGCGAACCCCTTGCCGAGGAGATGGTCGAGCGGTTCGCGCAGCAGGTCGGCGGTGTGGTGATCGAGCTCACCCGCCGGAGTCACCACGGCGCTGGAGCCTGCTTCCCGCACCTCCACCAGCAGCCGGCCCGACTGTGCGCTGCCGACCGTCCCGTGGTCCATTGCCGTCTCTCTCCCGAGGTCGTGACCGCTTCCGCCACCGTCCGGACCGATGTCCGACGATGCCCGCCCATGTCCGCCGAACGCCCTGGCGACGCCCTCGAACATTACGCCTTCTGCACGCAACCCGACACCCGAACAACCTCCCAAAACATGACACATGGTAATAGAACGGACTTGCGAGTGGCTCGGCGCAGCCGGTAGGGCTAGTAGGGACACGCAACCGACACGGCCGGCTTTGGAGGCGCCGCACACCGCAGTGCACGCACGGCTTCGGCAGCCTCATCGCCGAGAACGATGGAGGACACCATGTCACCCCGGCTCGACGCCTCGCACACCCCGACCGCGACGTCGACACCCCCACCGGAACCACTGGATGCCATCGAGGGATTCCTCGCGGAACTCGGACTCCCGGAGATCCCCCCGTACGACGAGGTCGACGCGGTCGACGCGCGAGCCCTGTCCAAGACCCTCTTCGAGCGGCTGGAGTCGCTGGAGGAAGGCACCCGCGCGTACTCGTACGTCCGCAACACCCTCGTCGAACTGAACCTCGCGCTGGTCAGGTTCGCCGCCTCCCGCTTCCGCTCCCGCAGCGAGCCGATGGAGGACATCGTCCAGGTCGGCACCATCGGCCTGATCAAGGCGATCGACCGCTTCGAGCTCTCCCGGGGCGTGGAGTTCCCCACCTTCGCGATGCCGACGATCATCGGCGAGATCAAGCGCTTCTTCCGTGACACGTCGTGGTCGGTACGCGTCCCGCGCCGCCTCCAGGAGCTCCGGCTCGACCTCGCCAAGGCGGGCGACGAACTGGCCCAGAAACTGGACCGCGCCCCCACCGTCGCGGAACTCGCCGAACGCCTCGGCCTCTCCCACGACGAGGTCGTCGAGGGCATGGCGGCCTCCAACGCCTACACGGCCTCCTCCCTGGACGCGCAGCCCGAGGAGGACGAGTCCGAGGGCGCCCTGGCGGACCGCATCGGCTACGAGGACCACGGCCTGGAGGGCATCGAGTACATCGAGTCCCTGAAGCCCCTCATCGCCGGACTCCCGCCCAGGGACCGCACCATCCTCTCCCTCCGCTTCGTCGCGGGCATGACCCAGTCGGAGATCGGCGAGGAACTCGGGATCTCCCAGATGCACGTCTCCCGCCTGCTGTCCCGCACCCTCGTACAGCTGCGCAGGGCGCTGACACTGGAGGAATAGCCCCGGCCGGACCGCCCCGCCGCCGGGGCGAAGGGAATCCCCCCGCCCCGGCCCGCCGCGTCTTTGGCCAAAGCTCCCCCGCTACCGCGAGTCACACCCCAAACTGGCCGGTACGTCAGCAAGGACGGCCCGCGAGAAGGGGTGCACGATGGTCCAGGACATCCAGGGCGACCCGCCCTCGGACGCACGCCTGACCGAACTCCTGCGCACCCCCACCGCCACCGCCTACCCCGCCCTCCAGGAACTCCGCTCCCGCCACCACCCCGCGGTCCTCGCCTACGCCCGCCTCTGCACGGCCGGCGACGCGGCGGCCCGCCGGCTCACCGCGCAGACCTTCACCACCGCCGCCCGCGACATCGCGCACGGCGCCGAACCTGTCGTACCGCTCCGCCACCACCTGCTCCTGCTCACCGCCCGGCTGGCCGCCGACTGGGCGCACGACGGACACTCCGCCGCCCTGGACG
The DNA here is from genome assembly GCF_042721035.1 of Streptomyces sp. NPDC058464. Lineage (NCBI taxonomy): Bacteria > Bacillati > Actinomycetota > Actinomycetes > Kitasatosporales > Streptomycetaceae > Streptomyces > Streptomyces sp. NPDC058464. The sequence continues at coordinate 130,447 of NZ_JBHXMA010000024.1, read as the reverse complement.
CCACCCTCCTGCTGGTCCTGAACTCCTCCGGCGTCCCCGGCGGCCCGACCCCGCCCCTGCTCACGGCGTTCCAGTCCCTGCCGTCCCGCACCCAGGGCCTGCTCTGGTACGCCGTGCTGGACCGGGAGCCCGCCGAACGGACCGCCACGTACCTGGGCCTGACCCCCGAGGACGTCCGGTACGACACCCCGTCCGCCGTCCAGGCCCTGGCCCAGGCCTGCCTGCGCAGCCGCCTGGCCGCCTCGGACGACCCCCGCTGCGCGGACTTCCGTCGCCTGATCGAGGAGTCGGTCCGCCCGGAGAACCCCCGCCACAGCCCCGACCTGCACGCGCACATGGCCCACTGCCCGCACTGCACGGCCGCGTTCGAGGATCTCACCGCGCTCCGGGACGCCCCGCGCGAGACCCTGGCGGAGGGTCTGCTGCCGTGGGCCGGAACGGCGTACGCACACCAGGACACCCCGCCGCCCCTTCCCTCCGACCCTGCCCCGCCCCGGCAGCGCCGCCTCCGGTCCCGGCGCCTCCTCCTCACCTCCACGGCACTGGGCGTGGCCCTCGTACCGCTGCTGCTGCTCCTCCTGGCCCACCGGGACACGCACGCCCCGGACCCCGCGGCCGCGACCCCGCTGCCACCGAGCCCTCAGGTGACCGTGACGGCGACCGTGTCCTCAAGCCCGTCCGGCGCCTCGCCGACGCCTGCGCCGACGCCCACGCCCAGTGCTATGTCACATACCCCCACCCGGTCTCCGTCCCCGTCCCCGTCCCCCACCCCCGAACCACCGGGAACGGCCTACGCCCAGGTCGTGAACCTCGCCACCGCCCGCTGCCTGGACGTCCGCGACGGCGACTTCGACAACGGCACCGACGTGATCACGGCCCCCTGCTCCGGCTCCGCCACCCAGCGCTGGCGGGTCGACCCGGACCGGGGCGTCCTGCAGTCCGCCGCGGACCCCGACTTCTGCCTGGACAGCCGGGGTTCCGTCGACAAGGGCGTCGGCATCTGGAGCTGCGACTCGGTGGACGGCGACCACGGCGACAACCTCCGCTTCACCGTGACCCCCGACGGCGAGATCCGCCCCGAGACAGCCCTCGAAACAGCCCTCACCCCGACCGGCGCCGACCAGCTCTCCCTGACCCCGGTCAACGACGGCACGGGCCAGCGCTGGCGGGCGGGGGCGGGCTGAGTCAGCCGACGACCCGGACGCCCTTCCGCCACACCCCGCTGACCAGCGGCACCCCCGGCCGGTAGGCCAGATGCACATGGCTCGGAGCGTCGAGCAGGATCAGGTCGGCGCGGGCGCCGGGGCCGAGGCGGCCGATGTCGTCCCGGCGCAGGGCCGCCGCGCCGCCCGCCGTCGCCGACCAGACCGCCTCGTCCGGGGTCATGCGCATGTCCCGTACCGCCAGGGCGATGCAGAAGGGGACGGAGGACGTGAAGGAGGAGCCGGGGTTGCAGTCGGTGGAGAGGGCGACGGTCACGCCGGCGTCGAGGAGGCGGCGGGCGTCGGGCCATTCGGCGCGGGTGGAGAACTCGGCGCCGGGGAGGAGGGTGGCGACCGTGCTGCCACTCGCCAGCGCGTCGACGTCGGCGTCCGTCAGGTGGGTGCAGTGGTCGGCGCTGGCCGCGTCGAGTTCCACGGCGAGCTGGACGCCCGGGCCGTAGGAGAGCTGGTTGGCGTGGATGCGCGGGATCAGGCCCTTGGCCCTGCCCGCGGTGAGGATCGTCCGGGCCTGGTCGCCGTCGAAGGCGCCCTTCTCGCAGAAGACGTCGATCCAACGGGCGTACGGGGCGCAGGCGTCGAGCATCTCGCCGGTGACGAGGGCGACGTAGGCGGCCGGGTCGTCGGCGTGGTCCGGGGAGACGATGTGGGCGCCGAGGTAGGTGACCTCGTCGGTGTGGGCGGCGGCGATGCGCAGGGCGCGGGACTCGTCCTCGACGGTCAGTCCGTAGCCGGACTTCGTCTCGAAGGTGGTGGTGCCCTGGCGGAGGGCCTCGTCGAGGTAACGGGTGAGGTTCCGCTCCAGTTCCTCGTCCGAGGCGGCCCGGGTCGCCGCCACCGTCGTACGGATGCCGCCGGCGGTGTACGACCGGCCGGACATGCGGGCGTTGAACTCCTGGGTGCGGTCGCCCGCGAAGACCAGGTGGGAGTGGGAGTCCACGAAGCCCGGCAGCACCGCCCGGCCGCCCGCGTCGACCCGATTGTCAGTGGCGGGTGCTTTGCTGGATTCACCGGTCCACACGACACGGTCGCCGTCGATGACGACGGCCGCGTCCTGGACCAGACCGAGAGGGGAGTTGTCACCGAGGGAGGGGTCGTTGGTGACCAGCGTGGCGATGTTGGTGATGACGGTGCTGCTGCTCATGATGGCCTCGTCGGAGTCCTTGTGGGGGCTGGTCGTCAGGTGCGGAGGGCTTCGACGGCCCGTGCGAGGGCCTGAGGCACATCGGGTACGAGGGTGTGCGCCCCGTCCCGTACGACGTGCCGACCCCCGACGACCGTGTGCCGTACGTCCGCCGCGGTCGCCGCGAATACGGCCGTCTCGGCGCCCAGCCGCGGTACCGGCCCCGCGGTTCTGACGGAGTCCAGCGCGATCGTCGTCAGGTCGGCGAGCATGCCGGTCTCGATGGTGCCCGCGTCGTCCCAGCCGAGGGCGGCGTGGCCGTCGGCGGCGGCGGCGCGCAGCAGGGCGGCGGCCGTCCAGTGGCCCCGGGTGCGGGTGCGCAGCCGCTCGTTCAGCTCCATCGCGCGCGCCTCTTCGAGCAGGTCGATGACGGCATGGCTGTCGGAGCCGAGGGAGAGCGGCGAGCCCGCGCGCTGCAGGGCTACGGCCGGTCCGATGCCGTCGGCCAGGTCGCGCTCGGTGGTCGGGCACATGCAGGTGCCGGTGCCGGAGCCGCCGATCAGCGCGATGTCCTCGTCCGTGAGGTGGGTGTTGTGGACGCCCGTGGTGCGCGGGCCGAGGACGCCGTGGTCGGCGAGCAGGCGGGTGGGGGTGCGGCCGTGGGCGGCCAGGCAGGCGTCGTTCTCCGCCGTCTGCTCGGACAGGTGTACGTGCAGTGGGGCCCGCCGCTGCTCGGCCCAGCCGGCCACGGTCGCCAGCTGCCCGGCGGGCACGGCCCGTACGGAGTGGATGGCCGCCCCGATCCGTGCGTGATCCCGTTCCTTGAGAACTGAACAGCGTTCGGCCCAGGCCTCCGCGCTGCCGTCGGAGAAGCGCAGCTGGTGGGCGTTGGGCGGCTCGCCGCGGTGCTCGCTCAGGATGCCGGAGGAGAGGTAGGCGGTGTCGAGGAGGGTGATCCGGATCCCGGCGTCGGCGGCCGCCGCGATCAGCGCCTCGCCCATCGCGTTGGGGTCGGCGTACGGGGTGCCGCCGGGGGCGTGGTGGACGTAGTGGAACTCGCCGACGCAGGAGACGCCCGCCAGCGCCATCTCGGCGTACACCGCGCGGGCGAGCGCGTGGTACGTCTCCGGGGTCAGCCGGTCGGCGAAGGAGTACATCAGCTCGCGCCAGGTCCAGAAGGTCCCGGAGCCGACCTGGACGGTGCCGCGCAGGGCGCGGTGGAAGGCGTGCGAGTGGGCGTTCGCGAGACCGGGGAGGGTGAGGCCGCGCAGGATCTCGGCCCCGGGCGGCGGCGCGGGCACCTCGGTCCGCACCGCCGTGATCCGGCCGTCGGCCACCTCCACGGCGACGCCCGGCTCGACGTGCGTGTCCAGCCAGGCGTACTCCAACCAGTACGTCGTCCGTGTCGTCACGCGCAGGCCAGCCCTTCCAGTACGTCGGCGAGTGCGCTCACCCCGGCCACGCAGTCGTCCTCGGCCGCGAACTCGGCCGGGGAGTGCGAGACGCCGGTGGGGTTGCGCACGAACAGCATGGCGGTCGGGATGCTCCCCGAGAGGATCCCGGCGTCGTGTCCGGCACCGGTGCCGAGGACGGGCACGGTCAGACCGGTGTCCCGGCCGAGGATGCGGCCCAGCTCGTCCCGCAGGGCGTGGTCGAACTCGACGACCGGTGTGAAGGACTCCCGGACGACGTCGAGATCGATGCCGTGCGCCTCCGCGTACTCCCGGGCGGCCTTCTCGATGCCGCCGACGACGGTGTCGAGGGTGGCCTGGTCGGCGGCGCGGGAGTCGAGCCAGCCGCGCACCAGGGAGGGGATGGCGTTGACGCCGTTCGGCTCGACGGCGATCTTGCCGAAGGTGGCGACGGCACCGGCGAGTTCGGCCTCGCGGCGGGCGGCGAGCACGGTCTCGGCGTACGACAGCATGGGGTCGCGTCGGTCCACCAGCCGCGTCGTGCCGGCGTGGTTGGCCTCGCCCCGGAAGTCGAACCGCCAGCGGCCGTGCGGCCAGATGGCACTGGCGACGCCCACCCGGTCGCCGGACAGGTCCAGCGCCCGGCCCTGTTCGACGTGCAGTTCGACGAAGGCGCCGATGCGCGCGAGCCGCTCGGGGTCGGGCCCGATGGCGTCGGGGTCGTGGCCGGCGGCCGCCATGGCCTGCGGCAGCGTGATGCCGTCCCCGTCGGTGAGCCGGTGGGCCTGCTCGACGGTCAGGTGCCCCGCGGTCAGCCGGGACCCGACACAGGCGAGCCCGAACCGGGCGCCCTCCTCGTCGCCGAAGTTGACGATGGCGAAGGGCCGGCTGAACTCGGCTCCCCTTCCCCGGAGTTCGTCGAGCGCGGCGAAGGACGACACGACGCCGAGGGGGCCGTCGAAGGCGCCGCCGTCCGGCACGGAGTCCAGATGCGACCCGGTGACGACGGCGTCCCCGGCCGCCGGGTCCCCGAGCCAGGCCCACTGGTTCCCGTTCCGGTCGACCTCGTACGCCAGCCCGCGCGCCTCGGCCTGCTCCTGGAACCAGGCCCGGCACTCGGCATCGGCCCCGGTCCAGGCGAACCGCCGGTAGCCGCGGGACCCGGCGTGCCGCCCGACGGGAAGCAGCTCACGCCACATGGAGTGGAAGGAGGCCGCGCTCCGTACAGACTGCTCAGGCCGTACAGGCTGTGGGCAGTCGTTCCGCAGGGCGGAACGGGTGGGCACGGCCGAAGCGGCGGACGGCGACGAGACGTCAGCCCCCACCGAAGAGTCGCCGCTCGTCACGCCGACTCGCCCTCGCGCATCGGCACCCGAACCCCCCGCTCGTCGGCGACCGACTCCGCGATGTCGTACCCGGCGTCCACGTGCCGGATGACACCCATGCCGGGGTCGTTCGTCAGCACCCGGCGGATCTTCTCGCCGGCGAGCTTCGTACCGTCGGCGACGGTCACCTGCCCGGCGTGGATGGACCGGCCCATGCCGACCCCGCCGCCGTGGTGGATGGAGACCCAGGACGCTCCCGACGCCACGTTGACCATCGCGTTCAGCAGCGGCCAGTCGGCGATCGCGTCGGAGCCGTCCAGCATGGCCTCCGTCTCACGGTAGGGGGAGGCCACGGAGCCGCAGTCGAGGTGGTCGCGGCCGATCGCCAGCGGAGCGGCCAGCTCGCCGCTCGCCACCATGTCGTTGAACCGCTCGCCGGCCTTGTCCCGCTCGCCGTAGCCGAGCCAGCAGATGCGGGCGGGCAGGCCCTGGAAGTGGACGCGCTCCTCGGCCATCTTGATCCAGCGGGCGAGGGACTCGTTCTCCGGGAAGAGGTCGAGGATCGCCCGGTCGGTCTTGGCGATGTCGGCGGGGTCGCCGGACAGGGCCGCCCAGCGGAAGGGGCCCTTGCCCTCGCAGAAGAGGGGGCGGATGTAGGCGGGGACGAAGCCGGGGAAGGCGAACGCCCGCTCGTATCCGGCCAGCTGCGCCTCGCCGCGGATGGAGTTGCCGTAGTCGAAGACCTCGGCACCGGCGTCCATGAAGCCGACCATGGCCTCGACGTGCTTGGCCATCGACTCACGCGCACGGGTGGTGAACCCGGCCGGGTCCTTGGCGGCGGCGTCGGCCATGTCCTCGAAGGCGACGCCGACCGGCAGGTACGCAAGTGGGTCGTGGGCCGAGGTCTGGTCGGTGACGATGTCGATGGGGGCGTTCATGGCGAGCAGCTGCGGCACCAGGTCGGCCGCGTTGCCGAGGACGCCGATGGACAGCGGGCGGCGGGCGTCGCGGGCCTCGGTGGCCAGCTGGAGCGCGTGGTCGAGCGAGTCGGCCTTGACGTCGAGGTAGCGGTGCTCGATGCGGCGCTCGATGGCGCGCGGGTCGACGTCGATACAGATCGCAACACCGTCGTTCATGGTGACGGCGAGCGGCTGGGCGCCGCCCATGCCGCCGAGGCCGGCGGTGAGGGTGATGGTCCCGGCGAGGGTGCCGTTGAACTTCTTCGCGGCGACGGCGGCGAAGGTCTCGTAGGTGCCCTGGAGGATGCCCTGGGTGCCGATGTAGATCCAGGAGCCGGCGGTCATCTGGCCGTACATGGTCAGGCCGAGGGCCTCCAGACGGCGGAACTCCTCCCAGTTGGCCCAGTCGCCGACGAGGTTGGAGTTGGCGATGAGGACGCGCGGGGCCCACTCGTGGGTCTGCATGACGCCGACCGGGCGGCCTGACTGGACCAGCATGGTCTCGTCCTGCTTGAGGGTGCGCAGGGTGCGGACCATCGCGTCGAAGGAGCGCCAGTCGCGGGCGGCCTTGCCGGTGCCGCCGTAGACGACGAGCTTGTCGGGGTGCTCGGCGACCTCGGGGTCCAGGTTGTTCTGCAGCATCCGCAGGGCGGCTTCCTGCTGCCATCCCAGGGCGCTCAGTTCCGTACCGCGCGGTGCTCGTACGGGGCGGGGTCCTGACATGGTCTGCCTCCTAGCGGATCAGGGATCAACGGCCAGCGAAGTATTCCTGCGGTTATTCACATCCTGGCTCGCTGAATAGAACTAGTCAATACGTTGGGTCCGCCAGCGCGGCCGCGTCCCGGATGTTTCGCTGGACTTATGGGCCTTAAGGGTGCGGACGATGACATGTCGGGGGGCGTCATGGACGGATACAGGGACGGGGACGCGAGCGGATACGGGGACGGAAGCAACGACGGCGAGCGGGTCGGGCGGCGGGACGACGCCGTGCGAGCGGCGGTGGAGCAGGGGCTGCTGGGGCCGGACGCGCCGATCGTAGGCCTGCTGGACGTGCAGGGCATCCACGCGTCGGCCGTGGCGCTGCACCGGGCGTTCGAGGCGGTCGCGGCGCCCGGCACCGCGATCCTGCACGCCTTCGCGGTGAAGGCGAACCCGCTGGTCCCGGTGGTGCGGCTGCTGGCCGAGGCCGGCCTCGGCGCCGAGGTGGCCAGCGCGGGCGAGCTGGCGCTGGCGCGGGCGGCCGGGATGCCGGCGGAGCGGATCGTGTTCGACGCGCCCGCGAAGACGGCGGCGGAACTGCGCGAGGCGCTGGCGCTGGGTGTGGCCGTGAACGCGGACAACCCGCAGGAGCTCCGGCGCCTCGATGCCCTCGTGAACGCGAGCGGCGCCGTCTCCTCGGCGCTCGGGATCCGGGTGAACCCGCAGATCGGGGCCGGGTCGATCGGGGCCACCTCCACCGCGACGGCAACCTCGAAGTTCGGGGTGGGGCTGCGGGACGAGGGGGCCCGGGAGTGGGTCGTGCAGGCGTTCGCGGAGCGGCCGTGGCTGACGCGGCTGCACGCGCACATCGGGTCGCAGGGGATCCCGTTGCCGCTGCTGGTGCGAGGCGTGGCGGAGACGTACGCGCTGGCCGAGGAGATCAACGCGAGCGCCGGGCGGCAGCAGGTCGACACCCTCGACATCGGGGGCGGACTCTCGGTCAACTTCGCCTCGGAGGCGACGGAGCCGACGTACGCGCAGTACGCGCGGCTGCTGGCGGAGGCGGTGCCGGGGCTGTTCGACGGGCGGTACGGGCTGGTGACGGAGTTCGGGCGGTCGCTGCTGGCCCGGCACGGCACGGTGGTGGCCCGGGTGGAGTACGCGAAGAGCTCCGGCGGGCGGCGGATCGCGGTGACGCACGCGGGGGTGCAGGTGGCGCCGCGGACGGTGTACGTGCCGGGGGCGTGGCCGCTCAGGATCGCCGCGTACGACGCGAAGGGGCGGCCCAAGCAAGGGGTCCCGGTGGTGCAGGACGTGGCGGGGCCGGCCTGTTTCGCGGGCGACCTGCTCGCCGAGGGGCGCGAGCTGCCCCCGCTGGAGCAGGGGGACCTGGCGGCGGCGCTGGACACCGGGGCGTACTACTTCGGCAGCCACTACTCCTACAACTCCCTTGCCCGGCCCGGGGTTTACGGCTTCGCTCCGGACGGCGGCGGGGGCGTGGCGTTCGCCGTCGTACGGGAGCCGCAGACGGTCGCAGAGGTCGTGGCCGAATCCGGAGGGGCGCACGCGGACGCGCTCACCACCCTGCGTGCAACCGGAAGCCGTTGAGACACCCCGGACAACAGAGATCAACTGGTGTGAAAAGCAGGCCAGTTGACCAACACTAGTCTGCCGGGCGCATGTTCCACTGGAAAATGCCAAACGACTCACCCCTCGCCGCGCACGTTGCGTAGTGTCTGCGTCACTCAACCGGAGATTCGCGCGGCGGGAGGGGAGCCACGGTGCCCGGAATCGACGAGTGCTTACTGGAAGCGATGCGGCTGCCCGGGGCCCGGGGCGCCGCATTGGTCGACTGGACCAGCGGGCTGGCCCTCGGCACGGTCGGGGACGCACCCGGCGGTGACCACGAGACCACCGCCGCGGAGGCCGCCGAGCTGGCCCGGCTGGCCGCCGAGCACGGGGCGTTCAGCACGGAGGACGACGCCGATCTGAGCCCTCCGGTGGAGGACGTGATCGTCAGCAACCGGGACAGCTACCACCTGCTGCGGTTCGTGGTCACGTCCTTCGACGCCACCGTGTTCCTGCATCTGTGGCTGACCCGCGAGGACGGCAATCTAGCCCTCGCCCGGATCCGGCTCGGCGAGATGGCCGAGCGGCTGGTGCTGGGATGACCGTGGTCGAAACGCCGCCGCCGCTGCCGGTCCGGGACCGTGCGGCCCTGCACGAGAGAGTGCCCGGGGCGCTGTCACCGATGCTGATACGCCTCGCCGAGGAGCGGGCCACGGGTGTCCTGGTCCGCGAGCACGGCACCCTGCACCTGGCCGAGGGCCGCGTGGTGCACGCCGAGAGCCCGCTCGCCCCAGGCCTCGACGTGCTCCTCACGGCCCACGGCACGCTCGACGCGGCGGCCTGGCCCTGGACCGACGACATACCCGCGGCCGTCCACCGGCTGCTCGCCGCCGACCTGCTCCCGCGAGGCGCCCTGGAGCTGTGCCGGCTCGGCGCCCTGTACGACGCCGGGTACTTCGCGCTGGCGCCGAGCAGCACCCCGGGCCGGTTCCGCTACGGCACCACGGCCGCCGCCGGCCCGCTGCGCGCCGTGCCCGTCACGGACCTGGAGCGCGAGACCCTGCGCCGCCGCGAGCTGCTGCACCGCCTCTGGCCCGACCCGTCGGCGGACGTCGCCCCGCTGATCCGCGCCGACCCGGTCGCGCCGCCGCCGGTCACCCCCCGGCAGCGGGCGGTCCTGGACCGGGTGGACGGTGTCCGCACCGCCACCCGGATCGCCCGGGAGCTGGGCCGGCCGGCCTTCCACACGCTGGTGGACATACGGCGGCTGGCGGCGGCCGGACTCCTCGCCCCGAGGAACACCGCGCCCGCCCCACCCCCGCTTCCCCCGGTCACCGACCCCGACATCGCGCTGCTGAAGAGGCTCAGGGATGCGCTGGAGGCCCTTTGAACGGCACCGCCCCGCCGAGAGGAGACAGCTGATGGCGGCAGAACCCGGCAGCTCCGACAGAGAGGCCGTCCTCGACGAACTGCGCCGGTTACGCACCCGGATGCCCCAGCTCACCGGGGCCCTGGCGGCCGGTGTCGACGGCCTGGTCGTCGCCCACGACTGCCCGGGGGTCGATCCGGAGGGGCTCGCCGCGCTCACCGCGGCCGAGCTCGGCGTCGCCGTCCGGGTCTCCGACGCCACCGGCAAGGGCGAGCTCAAGGAGCTGCTGGTGCGCGGCGAGGACGGCTATGTCGCCACCTATGCCGCCGGTCACAGCGCTGTCCTCACCCTGCTCGCCGAGGACCGGGTGAACGTCGGCCGGCTCCACCTGGAGGGCCGCCGGGCCGCCGCCCGGATCGGCGAGGTGGTCGACGCCGCCGAGGCCGCCGCCAAGGCGCTGCGCCCGGCCCGCAGCGCAGCCACACGGACCAGAACCACGCGCACGCCACGCACCAGCACCACCACCGACGCGCGCACCGCAACCGACAGTTGAAAGGAACCAGAAAGTCATGGCCAACACCGAAACCGCCCTGAAAGAGTGCCTCACCTCCATCGAGGGCGCGACCGGCGTCGCGCTCGTCGACTACACCAGCGGGATGGCGCTGGGCACGATGGGCGGCAGCAAGACCTTCGACCTGAACGTGGCCGCGGCCGGGAACACCGACGTGATCCGCGCCAAGATGCGCACCATGGAGCACCTCGGCCTCAAGGGCGACATCGAGGACATCCTGATCACGCTCTCCAACCAGTACCACCTGATCCGGCTGCTCAAGGGCCGGGGCGGCAACGGCCTCTTCCTCTACCTGGTGCTCGACCAGGCCCGCGCCAACCTGGCGATGGCCCGGCACCAGCTGAAGAAGATCGAGGAGGACCTGGAGGTCTGACCGGACCTCAGACCAGCGCCGCGGTGCGGCGGCGTGCTCCGCCAGGGGCCGCGTCGCCCGCCGCGATGCCGGTACCGCGGTACGCCCTGACGTCCTTGCCTGCCGGGCGGCCGCCGCGCTTGTCGAGCCAGTCGACGCGCAGCCACAGCAGCTGTTCGCCGGCCTTCTCCCGGCGGCCCAGCCAGGCCGCCTTCAGGCGCAGCCCGGTACCGGTCCCGGCGAGCAGCATGCCGCCCGCCGCGGGCATCGCGAAGGCGGAGCCGAGTGCCACGACGAAGGCCAGCAGCAGCCACCAGCGGTGCCCCCGGCGCCAGTTCCGCACGGTGACCGCACGGTCCTGGAGGACGTCGTGCTTGCCGGCCCGGGCGGCACCGCGCACCAGCGCGGTGTACCGCTTGCGCCGGGTGAGCGCCACGACGGCGGCGCCGATGACGAACAGCGCGGCCCCGGCCAGCACCCCGATCCGCCGTCCGGTGATCCCCGGGGGCAGTACCCCGACGCCGGCGGCGAACACCCCGGACCACCACAGCGGAGCGGCCCCGGCCCGTACGACCACGGCCACCCGGGCCAGGCCCTGTCCGCCTCGTCCCTCTCGTCCCGCACGCGCCATGTCCGCAGCCTCCTCGCCGGTCCCGGTCCGGTCCGTATGGCGGGACGCTAACCAGCGAACGTGAGACGAGCCTTAAAGAACCATGTGGTGAAGGCTCACTCCACGAACAGCCCCCGCGCCGCCGCCCGGGTGTCGAACTCCTCCAGGCGGGCCTGCGCGTCCGGCAGGTCGTCGCACATCGCCTCCAGGAGCACCCGGCCGAGGAGCATCGGCGCACAGGCCGTGTCGAAGGCGAGCCCGGTGCCGACGGCGGCCGGCAGCAGCAGGTCGGAGACCTTGGCGACGGGCGCGAAGGCGGAGTCGGCGACGGTGACCACGGTCAGCCCGGCCTCCTTGGCATAGCCGAGGGTGTCCACGACCTCGCGGGGATGCCGGGGCAGCGCGAAGCACAGCAGCGCCGAGGCACCGGCGAGGACGGCCGCGTCGATGCGGTCGTGGATCATCGTGCCGCCCTCGTTGAGCAGCCGGACGTCCGGGTGGACCTTGGCCGCGAAGTAGGCGAAGCCGTACGCCTGCGAGGCGGCCGCGCGCAGCCCGAGCACCGGCAGCGGCCGGGACGCGGCCAGCAGCCGCCCCGCCTGCTGCACCGGGCGCGGGTCGGCGAGCACCTCGGCGAGGTGCCGGAGGTTCTCGATCTCGGCCTCGACGGCCTGCTGGTACTCGTTGTACGAACCGGAGCCGGCCGCCTGCTCGGGGGGCACGACCTCGCGCAGGTGCCTGCGCAGCGCCGGGTAGCCGTCGAAGCCGAGGGCGACCGCGAAGCGGGTGACGGAGGGCTGGCTGACCCCGGCCAGTTCGGCCAGCTCCACGCTGGACAGGAAGGGCACGTCGGCGGCGCGCCGCACCATGCTGTGCGCGATGCGCCGCTGGGTCGGCGTGAGCCGGTGCCCCTCGAAGAGCGCCTGCAAGCGAGTCGCAGGGCTGTCGGTCACGTTCATGACGTGCTCCCCCTCCAGATGTCCGTGAACCGGTCGAGCAGCCCGGCCGCCTCCGTCACGTCGTCCGTCAGCGGCCGGTCGGCCACCTCCGCGTCGAGCACCGCCTCGGCGAGCTCCAGCGCCCTGCCCGCCCCGAGCCCGGGTTCGGGCCTCAGGTCGCGCTGGCGCAGCGCCCGTACGGCGGCGACGAGTTCGCAGCCGACCACCAGACGGTACGCACGGCAGGCGCGCAGCGTTTGACGGGCGGCGAGCGAGGCGAAACTGGCCTGCTCCTCGACGCCTCGGGAGAGTACAGCGTGCCCGAGGGAGGCGGGCGCGGAGAAGGCGCGCAGGTCGCCGAGGGCGGCGCCGGCGGCGTACTCCAGGATCATCACGCCGGAGGAGGCGGGCTCCTGGTCGGCGAGGAAGGGGCGCAGGCGGGTGAAGGCGGGCTCGTTCAGGGAGGAGAGGCGGGAGGTGGACAGCCGGGCGACCTGGGTGACAGCGAGCCGGAAGTGGTCCAGGGCGAGGGCGAGTTGGGCCTGGTAGAAGCCGCCGTGATGGTAGGCGGCCAGGTCCTCGACGGAGATCAGGGGGTTCTCGGCGGCCGCGTTGATCTCGATCGCCAGCACCCCCTCCAAGGCGTCGGCCGCGTCATGGGCCGGGCCGTGGATCTGGGGCAGGCAGCGGAAGCCGTAGGGGTCCTGGATCCGGCCGAGCGGCGGGGTCGGCCGGTCGGCGGCGCCGATCAGCTCCCGCATCCGGCGGGCGACCTCGACGCTGCCGCGGTGCGGGCGGGCCGCGTGCACGGGCGCCGCGAACGCCTCGTGGGAGCCGTCGACGGCCAGCAGTGACAGGGCCGCCACCACCTGGGTGGCCTCGATCAGTCCGCGCAGCTCGTGCAGGGCGAGCGCCGACTGGCCGAGGGTGAGGGCGTTGCTGCTGATCAGGGCGAGGGCGTCGTTGTTGTCCAGCGGCTGGGACTCCGGTGCCCCGGAGCCTCGCCAGGGGTGCTCCCCCACCAGGGCGAGGCCCACCTGGGCGAGGGCCGCGATGTCCCCGGTGCCGACCGAGCCGAACTCGTTGACGGCCGGGTACGCGCCGGACTCCAGCGCCTCGCACAGAGCGGTGACCACACTCGGCCGCAGCCCCGCGCCGCCCGCCAGCAGCTGGTTGGCCCGGACCGCGAGCATCGCGCGGACCTGCCGGGCGGGGAGTTCGTCGCCGATCGCGCCGGCGTGGCTGCGCAGCAGCCGCAGTCCGTGGCCGGCGGCGGCCTCGGTGGGCACGTCCTCGTTCCGGTTGGCGCCGACGCCGGTGGAGCGGCCGTAGACGCGGCCGGTCGCGGCGATCTGCCGGGCGGCGTTCCAGGACTCCTCCGCGCGGCGCATCGCCTCGGTGCCCGGTACCGGGCGGGCGGTGCCGTCGGCGAGGCGTACGACGTCCTCGACATCCATGCCGATGCCGTCGAGGACCACCAGGCCGGAATGCGTTGTTCCGGGAGCGTCCACGATACGAGACGACATCACGCCCAAACTCCCCTCAATCCGGACACCCGATCTTGCGTTGCGGTCATCCGTTACCTCGGATTAACGCGAGACCGTTGACAACCTATTCACCTAACGAGAACTCTGCATGACGTTATACAGCCGGGCAAGGGACATCTCATGATCCAGTTCGACGCGGTCCACAAGCGCTTCCCCAACGGCACGACAGCAGTAAACGATCTCTCCCTGGAGATGCCGGAGGGCGGGGTCACCGTCCTGGTCGGCTCCTCCGGGTGCGGCAAGACCACCACCCTCAGGATGATCAACCGGATGGTCGAGCCGACCTCCGGCACGATCAAGGTGAACGGCAAGGACGTCACCCAGCAGGACGCCGCCGAACTGCGCCGGTCCATCGGATACGTCATCCAGCAGGCCGGCCTCTTCCCGCACCGCACGGTGCTGGACAACATCGCCACCGTCCCGCTGCTGCTCGGCTGGAACCGGAAGAAGGCCCGCGCCCGCGCCGCCGAACTCCTGGAGACCGTCGGTCTCGCCGCCGACGCCGGCAAGCGGTACCCGCACCAGCTCTCCGGAGGACAGCAGCAGCGCGTCGGCGTGGCCCGCGCGCTCGCCGCCGACCCGCCGGTGCTGCTGATGGACGAGCCGTTCGGCGCCGTCGACCCGGTGGTCCGCACCCAGCTCCAGGACGAACTGCTCCGACTCCAGAAGGAGTTGAACAAGACCATCGTCTTCGTCACGCACGACGTCGACGAGGCCGTCCGGCTCGGCGACCGGATCGCGATCTTCCGCACCGGCGGCCACCTCGTCCAGTGCGCCCCGCCCGCCGAGCTCCTGGCCCGGCCCGCGGACGACTTCGTGGCCGACTTCCTCGGCGCGGAACGGGGACTGAAGCTGCTCTCCCTGCAGACCCTCGCCGCCGTCCCGCAGGGCCCGGCACCCCGAAGCGGCGACTGGACCCTCGCCCTCGACGCGGCGGGCAAGCCCCTGCACTGGGCCTCGAAGGACGCCGAACTCCCCGTACGGCCGCTCAAGGACAGCGACTCGCTGCTCGCGGCGCTGAACGAGTCGATCGCCTCCCCGGCCGGGCTGGTCGCCCGGGTCGACGCGGACGGCGTCCTCACCGGTGTCTCGTCCCGCGACGACATCCACGTCCACGCCGGTCAGGCGCACAGCACCGCCCGGGAGGTGGCGGCATGACCGTCGACTGGTCGTGGATCGGCGACCACACCGACGACCTCACCAGCCTCACCCTCTCCCATCTCCAGGCCGCGATGACCGCCGTCTTCTTCGGCCTGCTGATCTCGCTGCCGCTCGCGGTGGTCGCGCACCGGGTCCGCCCGCTGCGCGGCTTCCTGCTCGGCCTCTCCAACGTGCTCTTCACGATCCCGTCGATCGCGATCTTCGTGCTGCTGCTCCCGGTCAGCGGTCTGACCCGCACCACGACCGTCATCGGCCTGACCGTCTACACGCTGGTCGTGCTGCTCAGGAACACGGTCGAGGGGCTGGACTCGGTCCCCGCGAAGACCAAGGAGGCGGCGAAGGCGATGGGTACCCGCCCGCTGCGCACGCTCCTCACCGTCGAACTCCCGCTGGCCCTCCCCGTGATCATGGCGGGCGTCCGTATCGCCACCGTCATGTCGATCTCACTGGTCTCGGTCGCCACCTACATCGGCGACGGCGGCCTCGGCCAGCTCTTCACCGACGGCTTCCAGCGCGACTTCCCGACCCCGGTGATCGTGGGCGTGGTCCTCACGATCCTGCTCGCGGTGGTCGCGGACGCCCTGCTGGTGGCCCTCCAGTACGTACTGACCCCGTGGCGGCGGAGGCGAGCCTGACATGTTCGAACTCTTCAAGAACCTCGGCACCTGGCTGACCAGCGGCTCCCAGTGGGCCGGGCAGGACGGCATCGCCCACCGGCTCGGCGAGCACCTCCAGTACTCGCTCCTCGCCACCCTCATCGCCGCCGCGATCGGCCTCCCGCTGGGCCTGCTGATCGGGCACACCGGCAAGGGCGCGTTCGTCGCCATCAACCTGGCGTCCTTCGGCCGCGCGCTGCCGACCGTCGGCCTGGTGGTGCTGGTCTTCCTGGCCGGCGGCCTGTCGATGCTGCCGGTGTACGTGGCGCTGGTCGCCCTCGCCGTCCCGGCGATCGTCACCAACACCTACGCGGGCATGACCGCCGTCGACCCGGACGTGAAGGACGCGGCCCGCGGCCAGGGCATGCGCGGCCACCAGGTCCTCTTCCAGGTCGAACTGCCGCTCGCCCTCCCCCTGATCATGACGGGGCTGCGCCTCGCGCTCATCCAGGTCGTGGCCACGGCCACCATCGCCGCGTACGTCTCCTTCGGCGGCCTCGGCCGCTACGTCTTCGACGGACTCGCCCAGCGCGACCTCGTCCAGGTGCTCGGCGGCGCGGTCCTTGTCGCGGTCGTCGCCGTCGTCCTCGACC
Organism: Streptomyces sp. NPDC058464; assembly: GCF_042721035.1. NCBI lineage: Bacteria > Bacillati > Actinomycetota > Actinomycetes > Kitasatosporales > Streptomycetaceae > Streptomyces > Streptomyces sp. NPDC058464. The sequence goes on along the minus strand of NZ_JBHXMA010000024.1, from coordinate 114,343 downwards.
TGCTGCTGAGCACCCTCCAGCGCTTCCTCTTCCGCCACCGCACTGCCTAGGGAACCCGAAGATGAACCGTCGCACCCTCCTCGGTGGCCTGCTCGCCGCCGGATCCGTCCCCGCCCTCGCCGCCTGCTCCGGCGGCATCACCTCCCTGGACGAGAGCAGCGGCTCGACCGCCGGCGGCGGCTCCAGCAAGGGCGGGATCACCATCGGCACCGCCAACTTCACCGAGAACCAGGTGCTCGGCTACCTCTACGCGGCCGTGCTCCAGAAGGCCGGCGTCAAGGTGAAGGTCCGCCCCAACCTCGGCACCCGCGAGATCGTGATCCCCGCGCTCAAGGCCGGCGACATCGACCTGCTGCCCGAGTACCAGGGCGCCCTCCTCAACTACCTCGCCCCCAAGGACGCCTCGGCCGAGCCGGGCACCATGCAGAACGCGCTCACCCTGGCGCTGCCGGCCGGCCTCCAGGTGCTGCCGTACGGGCAGGCCGCCGACTCCGACTGCTTCGTCGTCACCCGGGCGACCGCGCAGAAGTACGGCCTGACCTCCCTCGCCGACCTGGCCAAGCAGAACGGCAAGCTGGTCATCGGGGCCGCGCCCGAGGTGAAGAAGCGCCGGGTGGGCGCCGTCGGCCTCCAGGAGGTGTACGGGGTCGAGTTCAAGGAGTTCAAGTCGCTCGACTCGGATGGGCCGCTGGTCAAGGGCGCGCTGAAGAAGGGCGACGTGGACGTGGCGAACCTGTTCACCACCGACACCGACATCGCGGCGAACGGCTGGGTGGTGCTGACCGACCCCAAGAACCTGATCCCCAGCCAGCACATCGTCCCGCTGATCGCCGACCGCAAGGCCGACGACACCGTCCGCAAGGCCCTCGCCCGGCTGGGCAACGTCCTCACCACCGACCAGCTCACCCAGCTCAACAGCCAGGTGGACAACGACAAGAAGGACCCGGAGGACGTGGCGGCCGCCTACGCGAAGCAGCACGGGCTGGCCTGACCACGCCGCCCGCCGCCAGCCGGTCGGCCACCGCATCGGTATCGGTATCGGTATCGGTATCGCACGGGCGATGATCAGGCCAAGAGCCGTTAAACCGACACCGAGAGTAACGTTTCCGCCGCGTACAGTGATGAGAACCATCAGCGCCAGCACCTGAGGAAGCGTCATGGCCTCGAACCCCAGGGCCCTTCCGACGGCCACCGCCGTCGGCGCGCCGGCCGTCGCCCTCTCGTCGGCGGCCGTCGGGCCCGCCTCGGCGAGCGCCGCCCTCGACGAACTGCTCCAGGGCAACCGGCGGTACGCCACCGGCCACGCCCGCCGGAGCCGGGCGGCCACCGCACCGCGCCCGTTCGCGGTGGTGCTCGGCTGCGTCGACTCCGAAGCCGCCCCGGAACTGGTCTTCGACCAGGGTCTCGGCGACCTGCTGAGCATAAGGACGGCCGGGCAGGTGCTGGACGAGGCGGTGCTCGGTTCGCTCCAGTACGGCGTGCAGGAACTGCGCGTCCCGCTGGTCGTGGTGCTGGGCCACGAGGGGTGCGGAGCCGTCGCCGCCACCCTCGCCCGGCTGCGCACCGGCGCGCCCGTCCCCGCTCACCTGGAACTCCTCGCCAGGGAGATCGCACCGGCCGCCCTGCGCACCAGGGCGCTGCCCGGCGACTGGGCCGAACACACCATGCGGGCCCAGACGGTGTGGGCAAGGGACGCGATCCGCGCGGACCCCGGGTTCGCGGGGGCGTCGGTGGTCGCGGCCCGGTTCGACGCCGGCAGCGGGCTGGTGTCGCTGCTGCCCTGAGGGCGGACCCCCCGCCGGATGCGGGGGATTGCCCCAGTGCGGCGGGCAGGCGCGGCCCCTACGGTGGACGCCATGACGGACGTTCACGACACCGACCTGAAGAAGGATCTCGCCGCCACCCTGCACGCCCGCAGGGATCTGGGGCCGGACTACGAGTCGGAACTGGTCGACTCCTTCCTGGAGAAGATCGACCAGCGCATCGACACCGCGGTGGAGCGCCGGCTGCGCCGGGGCCTGGCCGAGCAGCAGATGCAGGCGGCCCGTGGGGCGCGCAGGCCGAAGGGCACCGACTCCTGGGGCGAGCGCTTCGGCTTCGGCATCGTCTCGCTGGTGCTGGCGATCCCGCTCTCGGCGATCAGCGGCGCGTTCGGCGGCGTGACGGGCGTCATCGTCACCTGGATCGGCATCGTCGGCGTCAACACGACCCAGGCGGTCCGCCTCAACCCCGGCCTGTTCCAGCGGGGCGACCGCGGCCACGAGGACTGACCCCAGAGCCGGACCGGGCCGGGTCACACCTGCCGGGTCGGCTGGACGACGACCTGCCGCAGGTTGACGTTCCGGGGGCGGCTGACCACGTACCCGACCAGGTCGGCGAGGTCCTCTGCGGCCAGTGCGCCCATTCCGTCGAACATGCCCGCCACCTGCTCGCGCAGTTCCTCGCCGTCGATGTGGGTGCCGAGTTCGGTGTCCGTCAGCCCCGGCTCGACGTTGGTGACCCGCACGTCACGCGGCCCGAACTCGGCGCGCAGGGACTGCGAGAGGAAGGTGACGGCGGCCTTGGTGGCGCCGTACACCGCGAAGGTCGGGAAGACGACGTGCGCGCCGATGGACGACACGTTGACGAGGTCGGCGGTACGGCCCTCGGCCGCGGCCGCCACCAGGTCCCCGGTGAAGGCCCGCAGCACCCGCAGCACACCGGTCACGTTGGTGTCGAGCATGCGCTGCCACTCGTCGATACGGCCGTCGTCGACGGGGTTGGGCAGCATGACGCCGGCGTTGTTGACGACGAGGTCGACGCTCCCGTAGGCCGCGTGCACGGCGTCGGCCGCCGCCTGGACGGACGCGTCGTCGGTGACGTCGGCGACCACGGCGAGGGCCTCCCCGCCGTTCGCCCGGATCTTGGCCACCACCGTCTCCAGCCGGTCCGCGCGCCGGGCGAGCAGCGCCACCCGGGCGCCCGACTCCGCGAGCCGCAGGGCGACGGCCGCCCCGATCCCGCTGGCGGCGCCGGTGACGACGGCGGTACGGCCGGACAGGTTGTCGTACGACATGAGGTACTCCCTGGTGAGTGCCGCCGGGCCTGCCCCGGTGGCGTGTCTCCACACTCGCCGGGGCCGGGCGGCCTACCCAGGGCTGACCTTTTCCTGGGTCTGGCAGAACCAGGTTGGAAGAACGCGACTCCCCTACGATCGAACCCATGGACGGGGAACTCGGAGACTTTCTGCGCTCGCGCCGTGCCCGCATCCAGCCCGAGGAGGTGGGGCTGCCCTCGTACGGCCGGCGCCGCGTACCGGGCCTGCGCCGCGAGGAGGTGGCGCAGCTGGCGGGCGTGAGCGTCGACTACTACATCCGTCTCGAACAGGGGCGTGGCCCGAGCGTGTCGGACGCGGTGCTCGACGCGATCGCCCGGGTCCTGCGCCTGGACGAGACCGAGCACGCGTATCTGCTGACGGTCGCCCGGCCGCACAAGAAGGGCAACACCGCGCGCCCGGCCCGTCCCCGCGTCCGCCCCGGCGTGCAGCTGCTGCTGGACGGCATGGAGCGGACGCCCGCGTTCGTACTGGGCCGCAGGATGGACGTCCTGGCCTGGAACGCGCTCGGCGACGCGGTGAACGGCTTCAGCGCCCTGGCCCCGGCCGAGCGGAACATCCCGCGCCAGGTCTTCCTCGACCCGGCCGCCGCGGGTTTCTACCCCGACTGGGCCGCCGTCGCCGCCCAGACCGTCGCCAACCTGCGCATCGACGCGGGCCGCCACCCCGACGACCCCCGCATGGCCTCGCTGGTCGGCGAACTCTCGCTGAAGAGCGCGGACTTCCGCCGGCTGTGGGCGGACCACGAGGTCAAGGAGTGCGCGTACGGCACGAAGCGCATCCAGCACCCGGTGGCGGGCCTGCTCACCCTCCCCTACGAGACCCTCACGGTCCCGACGGACCCGGACCAGACGATCGTGGCGTACACCCCCGAGCCGGGCTCGGAGACGGCGGAACGACTGGCGCTGCTGGGGAGCTGGGCGACGACGGCGTGAGCCGGGGGGACGTGAGAACCGGGAAGTCCGGGAAAGCCCGGGAAAAGTAATGCGCGGGGACCGCCGCACCCCCGTTACCGGGGGGCGGGACGACGGCGGTCCCCGCGAGGGACGGCAGCCGGGTCAGGGCCGGGCTTGCGCGTCCAGGCGTCCATGGAGGTCCGGGAGCCGCTCCGGAGGTCCTTGGACGTTCGGTGTCGGCCGAGGCGGGGAGCCGCTCCCGCCCTGCCGACACCCACTAATCTGCCGGACCCGTGTTAAGCGGGTGCTGCGCGCACGTGACACGCTCGTACCACTTCCGCGAAGTCCACCACTCGGATAGGAAACAGCAAGTTCCCCCGGGTCACGGGCCGTTCACCGGACGTTCGCTACTGCTTGGCGCCCTTGGCGAGAAAGGCCAGCAGGTCCTGTCGGCTGACCACGCCGGTGGGCTTGCCCTCGACGAGGACGATCGCGGCGTCGGCCGCGCCCAGCACCGTCATCAGGTCCTCGACCGGCTCGCCGGAGCCGACCTGGGGCAGCGGGGCGCACATGTGCTTCTCCAGCGGGTCCTCCAGGGAGGCCCGCTTGTTGAACAGCGCGTCGAGCAGCTCGCGTTCGACGACCGAGCCGACGACCTCGGCGGCCATCACGTCCGGGTGGCCGGCGCCCGGCTTGACGACGGGCATCTGCGAGACGCCGTACTCGCGCAGCACCTCGATGGCCTGTCCGACGGTCTCGTCCGGGTGCATGTGGACGAGGGACGGGATGGTGGCTCCGGCCTTGTCGCTGAGCACGTCGCCGACGCGGGCGCTCGGGCCCTCGTCCTCCAGGAAGCCGTAGTCGGCCATCCACTCGTCGTTGAAGATCTTGCTCAGGTACCCGCGGCCGCTGTCCGGCAGCAGCACGACCACGACGTCGTCCGGGCCGAGCCGCTCGGCCACCCGCAGTGCGGCCACGACGGCCATCCCGCAGGAGCCGCCGACCAGCAGGCCCTCCTCCTTGGCGAGGCGCCGGGTCATCTGGAAGGAGTCCTTGTCCGACACGGCGACGATCTCGTCGGCGACGGTCCGGTCGTAGGCGGTGGGCCAGAAGTCCTCGCCCACACCCTCGACCAGGTACGGCCGCCCGGAACCGCCGGAGTACACGGAGCCCTCCGGGTCGGCGCCGACGACCTGCACCCGGCCCTCACTGGCGTCCTTCAGGTAGCGCCCGGTACCGGAGATGGTCCCGCCGGTGCCCACGCCCGCCACGAAATGGGTGATCTTCCCCTCCGTCTGCTCCCACAGCTCGGGGCCGGTCGAGTGATAGTGGGAGAGGGGGTTGTTGGGGTTGGAGTACTGGTCCGGCTTCCAGGCGCCGGGCGTCTCGCGGACCAGCCGGTCGGAGACGTTGTAGTACGAGTCCGGGTGCTCCGGGTCGACGGCGGTCGGGCAGACGACCACCTCGGCGCCGTACGCGCGCAGCACGTTGATCTTGTCGGTGCTCACCTTGTCGGGGCACACGAAGATGCACTTGTACCCCTTCTGCTGGGCCACGATCGCCAGCCCCACCCCGGTGTTCCCGCTGGTCGGCTCGACGATCGTCCCGCCGGGCTGCAGCTCCCCGCTCTTCTCCGCGGCCTCGATCATCCGCAGCGCGATGCGGTCCTTCACGGACCCGCCCGGGTTGAAGTACTCGACCTTGGCGAGCACGGTGGCCTGGATGCCCTGGGTGACGCTGTTGAGTCTCACCAGCGGGGTGTTGCCGACGAGACTGATCATCGAGTCGTGGAATCGCACCGTTGTCTCCGGTTGCTTGCAAAAGAGGTGGTCCTAGTGGTGCCGCCAGCCTAAGGCCCCCGCTCCGGAGGTTCACTCCCCGTTGAGATTGACGCACGGGCTGTACGGGGCAAGGAGTGGATGTGCGGCAACGAGGAGGTGGCGGCGACGCATGACGAACATGTCGAGGGCGCGGGTGGCCCGGCGGATCGCGGCCGGGGCGGCGTACGGCGGCGGCGGGGTCGGGCTGGTGGGCGCGGCCACGGTGGGCCTGGTGCTGGCCGAGGTGCGGATGGCCAGGACGGCGGTGCACAACGGCAACAGCGGCGGCCGGGTGCCGGCGGCGGACGGCCACTACGGCGTCGGATACGACGCCTGCGGTGAGCCGCCCATCCGCCTGACCATGCTCGGCGACTCCACGGCCGCCGGGCAGGGCGTGCACCGCGCCGCCCAGACACCGGGCGCGCTGCTGGCGTCCGGGCTCGCCGCGGTCGCGGAACGCCCGGTGGAGCTCAGCAACGTGGCCCTTCCCGGTGCCCAGTCCGACGACCTGGACCGCCAGGTCGCCCTCGTGCTGGGTACGGGCTCGCCCGTCCCCGACGTCTGCGTCATCATGATCGGCGCCAACGACGTCACCCGCCGCATGCCGCCGACCCGCTCGGTCCGCCACCTCTCGGCGGCCGTCCGCCGCCTGCGCACGGCGGGGGCCGAGGTGGTGGTCGGCACCTGTCCCGACCTGGGCACGATCGAGCCGGTGCGGCAGCCGTTGCGCTGGCTGGCCCGGCGGGCCTCCCGGCAGCTGGCGGCGGCCCAGACGATCGGCACGGTGGAGCAGGGCGGCCGCACGGTGTCGCTGGGCGACCTGCTCGGCCCCGAGTTCGCGGCCAACCCCCGCGAGCTGTTCGGCCCCGACAACTTCCACCCCTCGGCGGAGGGCTACGCCACGGCGGCGATGGCGGTGCTGCCGACGGTCTGCGCGGCGCTGGGCCTCTGGCCGGCGGAGGAGGAACGCCCCGACGTCAGCCGCCGCGAGGGTTTCCTGCCGGTCGCGCGGGCCGCGGCGGAGGCGGCGGCCGAGGCCGGCACGGAGGTCACGGCGGCGATGCCGACGGGGCCGCGGGGACCGTGGGCCCTGCTGAAACGCCGGCGGCGCCAGCACGTGGAACCGCCCGCCCTCCCACCCGACTCGGCTTCCGAGGAGGCGAGGTCGAGGGCCGGTACGACCGAGTAGGGGGACGGTGGGGTGGGCCGGGGCCGGGGGGGCGGGGACGCTTACCGGCGCTGGCAGGGTGCCTCCCCCAGCCTTCGGCCGGGGGGACCCCCAGCGCCCACCCGTGCCGCCCTGCGGCACGCCTGCCCGCAGCTATGTCTTTGTCTTTTAGGGGCGCGGGGCTGTATCGATCTGCGGCTGCCGCCGCGCGGGCGCGACCAGCACGGCCACTTTCCCAACGCCCGAACCGCAGCCAACCAAGGGGCGCGGGGAACTGCGCGATCGGCCCCACCGGCCCGCACCCGACAACGCACCCCCGGCACACCCCCGGCACACCAGCCAAGCAAGCGCTTAGAAAGTGCGGCCAGTGTCACACCCCGACACCGGTGACCGATGACATACGTACAGGTAACTTCCGAAGCGGCCCTGCCAACCTTCGTACGCCAATGGAGCCGTGATGCCCGAAGCCGTCATCGTCTCGACCGCCCGTTCCCCGATCGGCCGCGCCGTCAAGGGCTCCCTGAAGGACCTGCGCCCCGACGACCTCACCGCGACGATCATCCAGGCCGCCCTCGCCAAGGTCCCCGAGCTGGACCCGCGGGACATCGACGACCTGATGCTCGGCTGCGGCCTCCCCGGCGGCGAGCAGGGCTACAACCTCGGCCGGATCGTCGCCGTGCAGATGGGCATGGACTACCTGCCCGGCACCACCATCACCCGGTACTGTTCCTCGTCCCTGCAGACCAGCCGCATGGCCCTGCACGCCATCAAGGCCGGCGAGGGCGACGTCTTCATCTCGGCCGGTGTCGAGATGGTCTCCCGCTACGCCAAGGGCAGCTCCGACGGCCTCCCGGACACCACGAACCCGATCTTCGCCGAGGCCCAGGCCCGTACCGCCGCCACCGCCGCGTCGACCGGCTCCACCTGGCACGACCCGCGCGAGGACGACCTGCTCCCCGACCCGTACATCGCGATGGGCCAGACCGCCGAGAACCTGGCCCGCATCAAGGGCGTCACCCGCCAGGACATGGACGAGTTCGGCGTCCGCTCCCAGAACCTCGCCGAGGAAGCCATCAAGAACGGCTTCTGGGAGCGGGAGATCACCCCGGTGACGCTGCCCGACGGCACGGTCGTCAGCAAGGACGACGGCCCGCGCGCCGGCGTCACCCTGGAGGGCGTCGCCGGCCTGAAGCCGGTCTTCCGCCCCGACGGCCTGGTCACCGCCGGCAACTGCTGCCCGCTGAACGACGGCGCCGCCGCGGTCGTCATCATGAGCGACACCAAGGCCCGCGAGCTGGGCCTGACCCCGCTCGCCCGCATCGTGTCCACCGGTGTCACCGGCCTCTCCCCCGAGATCATGGGCCTCGGCCCGGTGGAGGCGAGCAAGCAGGCCCTGAGCCGCGCCGGCCTCACCATCGACGACATCGACCTGGTCGAGATCAACGAGGCGTTCGCCGCCCAGGTGATCCCCTCCTACCGCGACCTGAACATCCCGCTGGAGAAGCTGAACGTGAACGGCGGCGCCATCGCCGTCGGCCACCCCTTCGGCATGACGGGCGCCCGCATCACCGGCACGCTCATCAACTCCCTCCAGTTCCACGACAAGCAGTTCGGTCTGGAGACCATGTGCGTCGGCGGCGGCCAGGGCATGGCGATGGTCATCGAGCGCCTCAGCTGAGCGTTCTGAGCCCCTGAGTAACCGTCACGGGACGCACCGTGACACCACGGCCCGGTGTTCGAGAAAACCCCGAACACCGGGCCGATTTGTGATCCAATCGCCCCCAGGATGTGACCTATCTCCCTCTGTGGAGATATCACCGCAGGTCAGCGCCGTTGTCCCGGTAAACCCCAGGGCCAAAGTCCTGTCCGTTTCGTGACGTTACGCACTGACAGCTTGATAGTCCACCCTTCAAGCTGATGTAGGAAGTCGGGGGTCGACTTTGAACCGGGAGTACGTCAGTGAGCGCCATGCCGATCGCCTTGCTGCTCACCACGGCCGCCACGGGCGCCGTGGGCGTCGCTGTCCTGCGCACCGTTCTGAAGCTGCGCCGCCAGGTCGCCGAGCTGCACACCCAGCTTGCCCAGAACCAGGCCGCGACCTTGCGCGCCCTCATGCCGACGGCCCGGAGCCATGCCGCCGCCGAGGAGATACGTGCCGCCGTGGCGGAGGCGCTGGCCGAGGAGCGGGAGCGGGAGCTGGCCGAGGCGCGTGCCTTCTGGGCCGCGCAGGAGGCGCGTGACGTCTCCGACGCGCCGTCGCTGCTGGGTCTGGCGGACGGCGAGCCGTTCCTGCCCCGGCAGACGGACTTCGTGGGTCTTGAGCCGGTCGCCGAGCCCGCGGCCGAGACGGACGAGTTCACCGGGGAGTCCCCGGAGCTGGCCGCGGCCCGCCGCCGCCACCCGTCCCACCCGGACTTCGTACCGGTGCAGTCGCCGGTGGTGAACGACCACGAGCGCACGGTCGCGGCGCTGGAGCAGCTGGCCGAGTCGCAGGTCGAGCTCTCCGACGTCCGCCCGGGTCCGCTGGGCACGCTGGACGTCTACGTCTTCGCCGACGGCACGACCCTGTGCATGACGCCGGGGCACCGGGAGACGGCGGAGCGGCTGGCTGCCGCCCTGGGCGCCGGTGAGACGCCGTACCTGCTGGGCGGTTCGGGGATCTCCGGCGCGTACACACTGACGTTCGCGTGCGGCGAGGAGAACGTCTACATCCTGGCGGACCGGGTCATAGCGTCGCTCTAAGGTTCCGGGGCGCGTTGTCGGGTGCGGGTGCGTGGGGGCTGGTCGCGCCCACGCGGCGGTAGCCGCAAATTCAACACAGCCCCGCGCCTCTGAAGGGGCGCACTGCAGCGCCCCTTCTTTTGCTTTCAGGGGCGCGGGGAACTGCGCGAGCAACCACGACGGCGCCGCACCCGGCAACGCACCGCCGCCTCACACCCCCGCCCTCTTCTGCGCCTCCTCCACCAGCCGCACCGCATCCCCCACCTCGGCCTCGTTCTCCAGCACCACGGCCAAGTCGTTCCCGGCCACAGTGATTTGGTCGGCCACCGCGAACATCCCCGCGTCCGGCATCTCGCGGCTCTCGGTGCCCGGCTCCTCGACGGCCTGCGCCCACCGGGCCAACTCCCTCGCGAGCCCCAGCGCCTCCGCGGCGGCGCCCCGCTGCAACCGGCTCTGCGGTGCCGCCCTCAGCTTGTCAGCGAAGTGTTCCACGGCACGGGTGAGAGGCGTCGTATCAACCACGCCGTGAGCGTAACGCGTGCCACCGGCTGTCTTGTCACGACTGTTGCCAACACGCCAACACTCAGGCACGGTGACGTGAAGGACCGGCTACAACCCCCTTTGCGCACCGGAGGCGCCGATGTCCCAAGTCTTCTCCATGGAGACCCATCGCAACCTGCTCGCCCGCATCCCCCACTGCACCGGTCGTGAAGTGTCCGACTGGCTGCGTACCGTCGACGAAGGCCCGTCCCTCTTCTGCTTCGAGGAAAAGGTCAGCTGGCTCCGCCACGAGCACAACCTCGCGTACGGCCACGCGAAGGCGTTGATCCACGAGTACGACCTGAGGAGGGCCGCGCGCAAACTTCTCTAGGCGCGCACGCACACAGACGGCGAAGGGCCCCGGGGTGACGACCCCGGGGCCCTTCTGGGTTCAGGCTCTTCTCGCGCGGCTAGTCGTTGCTGCTGAAGATCGCCACCAGGCGCAGCATCTCGATGTAGATCCACACCAGCGTCATGGTGAGGCCGAACGCGGCCAGCCAGGCCTCGTTCTTCGGGGCGCCGTAGGCGATGCCGTCCTCGATCTGCTTGAAGTCGAGGGTCAGGAAGAACGCGCCGAGCAGGATCGCGATGATGCCGACGATCGCGCCGAGCGGGCCGAAGCTGCGCAGTCCGCCGTTCTCGGCGACACCGAACGCGACCAGCAGCAGGTTGACCGCCATGACCAGCACGAAGGCGATGGCGATGGCCATGCCGATGCGGGCGTAGCGGGCGGTGACGCGGATCCAGCCGGCCCGGTAGACCAGCAGGGTCGCGGCCGAGACCGCCATGGTGCCGAGCACCGCCTGGAACGGGGCGCCGCTCCACTGGCTGTTGTACATCTCGCTGATGACGCCGAGGAAGACGCCCTCGAAGGCGGCGTATCCGAGGATCAGCGCGGGCACCGGGGTGCGCTTGAAGCTCTGGATCATGGCCAGGACGAAGGCGATGATCGCGGAGCCGACGGCCAGGCCGTAGCTGGTGGTCGAGATCGGCAGCAGCGTCCAGGCGAGGACCGCGCCGACGGCGACCGTGCCGAGCGTCGTCGCGGAGCGCGTGATGACGTCGTCCATGGTCATCCGGCCGGTGGTGGCCGGGGCCTGCGGCGGGGCGCCCTGCTGGAGGTCCTGCTGGGCGTAGGGGTTGTTCGCGTACGGGTTCTGCGCGTACGGGTTGCCCTGTGCGTACCCGGCCTGCGGCGCGGTGTTGAAGCCCGCGTAGCCGTTGTCGCGGCTGAACCCCCGTCGCGAGAAGACCGGGTTGCTGCTCCTCATTTCACTCCTCCATGGCCACCTCGCGCGGCCTTGGCATCAAGAGTAATGGATTGGCAAAAGATTGACCCTACTACCTGCGGAGGATCTTTCCCTCACCCTGCTGCGCAACACGCTACGCGGAGCCCTCATTCCCGGCCACGGAGGGCTTCATTCCATGACGAAGCCGGAACACGACCGGAATCGGCCGGAGATCCCTCAGGCGTCCAGGGGGAAGCCGGTGTAGGCCTCCGCGAGGTCGGTCTCGGCGGCCCGGGAGGAGGCGATCCGGCGGAGCCGGGCCAGCTGGAGGCGGGCGTCGAAGGGGCTGTCGCCGGGGCCGGGGTGGAGCATGCTCGTCATGTCGTAGGAGAACCGCTCGGCCTGCCAGATCCGGCACAGGCAGGTCGCCGAGTAGGCGTCGAGCAGCTCCGGCGAGCCCGTCTCCCGCTCGTGGACCAGGGCGCGGGCGAAGGTGACGACGTCGCCCACCGCCAGGTTCAGCCCCTTGGCGCCGGTCGGCGGCACGATGTGGGCGGCGTCCCCGGCGAGGAAGAGCCGGCCGTGCCGCATGGGCTCGTGGACGTACGAGCGCATCGGTGTGACCGACTTCTGGGTGATCGGGCCGCGCTCCAGGCGCCAGTCGTCGTCGGTCTCGAAGCGGCGCTCCAGCTCGTCCCAGATCGCCTCGTCGGTCCACGCCTCGGCGTCCGTGTCGGCCGGCACCTGGAGGTAGAGACGGGAGACGGACGGGGAGCGCATGGAGAGCAGGGCGAAGCCGCGGTCGTGGCGGGCGTAGACCAGTTCGTCGTGGGAGGGGGCGACGTCGGCGAGGATGCCCAGCCAGCCGTAGGGGTACGTCCGCTCGAAGACCCGGGAGAGGGACTCCGGGAACGCGTTGCGGGCGACTCCCCAGAAGCCGTCGCAGCCGACGACGTACTCGCACTCCAGGACGTCCTCCCGGCCCTCGTGCCGGAACCGCACCCGCGGCCGCCCGCTCTCGGCGCCCTCCACCTCCAGCGCCTCCGCCTCGAAGAGCAGTGGGCCGCCCTCCTTGAGCTGGAGGGCGATGAGGTCCTTGCAGACCTCGGTCTGGGCGTAGACCATCACGGACCGGCCGCCGGTGAGGCCGGGGAAGTCCACGCGGTGGCGCTGCCGGTCGAAGCGGAGCTCGATGCCGTCGTGGCGCAGGCCCTCGCGGTCCATCCGCTCCCCGGCGCCGGCCGCACGCAGCACGTCCACGGTGCCCTGCTCCAGGATCCCGGCGCGCTGGCGGTGCTCGACGTAGGAGCGGTCGCGGCTCTCCAGGACGACCGAGTCGATGCCCGCGTTGTGCAGCAGCCGCGCGAGGAGGAGCCCGGCGGGTCCGGCTCCGATGATGCCGACGGTGGTGCGCATCGGTCGTTCCCTTCGACGTTCGTCTGGTTCGCCCGGCTCGGCATGGTCGCCTTGTTCGCCTGGTGAAATTTCCTTCACTTTGTTGCGTCGAGTCTCCGTCCGGTCATACCCGATGTCAATGGACACACCCGATGTCGGCCGTCGAGGCGGCGCACACCGCAGGCCGCCGGGCCCGCGGGAGGCGGTCGCGGGCCCGGCGGCCGGTGCACGGGACGGTCGGACGGGTCAGCGGCCCGGCCAGCCGTCCAGGTGGCGGTGGAGGGTGACGTCCTTCTGCGGGTCGCCCTTCGGCGCCTTCGCGACCGCGTCGTGCAGGACGGCGGTGACCTCGGCGGCGAGCCCGTCGGCCTTCGTGCGCAGCTCGGCGGCGGGCAGGCTGGAGCGGGTCAGCGCGTCGAGCCGGCGGTGGATGTCGTCGAGCCTGCCCCGGGTGGCGTCGTCGAAGCGCAGCGCGGTCGGCGTGGAGACCACGAACTGGTAGGCCCCGGCGAGGGTCTGGCAGCCCGTGCACTCCTTGTTGGCGGCGTCGCTGAGGTTCACGGCGTTCAGGTGGGTGTGCTCCCCGGCGACCGTGACGATCTGGAAGGAGAGGGCCACCGAGCGGCAGTGGTCGTCCGCCGAGCAGCCGGCCGAGACGGCGTTGGCCTGGTTGCGTACGGCGGTGGCGTTCACCGTGCCGAACTGGCGGACCGTGAAGGAGTCCCTGGCCTGGGTGTGGTGCCCGCGGTCGGCGTGGCTGAAGACGTGGTCGGAGACGACCGCGGCGTGCGGGGCGGCGGTGGCCGCCTGTGCGGGTACGGCGGTGGCCGCCCCGGCTACCCCGGCGGCGAACAGGCCGATCCGGACGGCCCGCCGGGTGAGCGGACCTGGGGTGGTGCGGGTTTTTCGGTGACTGCTCATGGAGTGCTCCTGTGCTCCGGTGCTGCTGCGGTAAGTGGTTGGCTGCCGCTCGTCAGGACGTGGCCGGGGCCGGGCTCGGCGAGTCGCTGGCCGGCGGCGGGGACGGGCTGGGTGTCGGGGACACCGGGACGCTCTCCGACGGGGTGGGCGTCGGGGACTCCGGCACGCTCGCCGGCGGCGAGGACACCGGTGCGGTGACCGGTCCCGCGCTGGTCGGCGCCTGCGATGCGCTGGCGCCCTGCCCGGGGCTGCCCGGCACCGAGGCGGAGGGCGACGCCGAGGCGGACGCGCCCGGCGACGCCGCCCCGGCCGAGGGCGCGGCGCTCGCCCCGGCCGAGGCGGCCGGCACGCCGGACACGGTGTCCGACGGGGCACCGGAGTCCTCCGGCCGGTCCGGGGTCGAGGCCTGCCGCGCCGGCGGCGGTTCCTCGGTCGGCACCCCCGGCTGGAGGATCGGTGCGATCGGCGGCTGCTTGGGCAGCGGCTTCGGGGTCACCCCGGACACCCAGGCGTAGCTGAGCCCGGTGAGCCCGGCGAGGGCGAGGGCGCAGACGGCCAGCCGCAGCCGGGGGCGGCCCTCCGTGGAACGCTTCGCGGCCCGGATGATGCGTCCGCCGATCTTCACGGACAGATAGACGACACCAGCCATCGGGCAGAGCAGCATCACGCAGCCGATCGTCCCGACCAGGCCCTCGACGATCTTCCCGTCCACGAACGCCGAGCCGGTGCCGACGAGTTGCTCGGTCAGCGAGCGGATCATCGTGGTGAGGATCCGCGGCAGGTTCCACAGCGCGTACCCGAGTTCGCCGATGATCAGCGGGACCATGGTGAGCACCCAGGTGGCGACGATGGCCCGCGCCGACTTCTTCAGCCCGGCGACCTCCTGGCGGGCCCGGTCCCCCCTCCGCCCCGGTACCAGGCCCAGCAGGATCGGCTTGATCTTGCCGTACAGGTCCGGGACCCCGGCCAGGTCGCCGAGGATGTAGTAGCCGTCCAGCCGTACGGCCGGCATCAGCTGTTCCATGATCTCGAAGTGCCCGAGATACACCGTGGCCAGGAAGAACTGTGCCCCGGTGGCGAAGTAGGCGCCGACCATGGCCAGCATGAAGACGACGTTGAAGTAGACGCCGCCCAGGTCGGTGCGGAGCCGGCCGGCCCGCCCGATCCGGTAGACGTCGGTGACGTCGGTGTACATCGAGGGCCAGATGAGGAAGAGCCCGCACCCGATGCAGCCGGGGCGGGCTCCGCCGTATCTGCACGCCGAGGCGTGTCCGAACTCGTGGAAGACGAGGGAGGCCACGGTGAGCACGAAGACGACGAGGATCAGGACCGGCTGGTCGAGCACCTCCAGGACGGGCTCGATCGCCCCGAAGAACCCGAACAGCCAGACGTCCATGGCTATGGCCGAGCCCAGCACCAGTGCGACCACGGCCGGCCGGTGCAGCCACGCCAGCGAACGCGCGATCTTCGCCGTCCGCCGCTCGTTGAAGATGACCCGGTGGCCCTTGAGGGCGAGCAGCAGGTCGGAGCGCGGGGCGTCGACCTCGTCGTCCTCCTGGCCCTCCGGGACCGTCACACCCAGCGGTTCCAGCTTCTTCTCGACGAGGAAGCGGATGTTCTCCCCGCTGACCTCGCGACCGAAGCGGGCGCTGACCCGGTGCGCGATGGCCTCGGCATCGCGGACGCCGTCGACCGACGACGCCACCAGGTACAGCAGCCTGGACAGCTGCACGACCTGCCCGTCCCCCCGACGGGCGATGTACTTGGGCTCGGTGAAACCCGATCCCTGGTACTCGCCGTGCAGCCGCAGCCCCGCGCTCAGCCTCGGGGCCGGCGACGGCTGGTCGACGACCGGCAGGTTGCCCGTCGCCACCTGCTCGTAGGTCACCGGCCAGCCGCCGGGTCCGGGCACCGGGCCCGTGTCGTACACTGCGGCGGCCCCGTCTCCGAGCACCGTCATATGTGGTCTCCCCCCGAGTCCCCATGGTGTTCCGCCCGGTGTTTCCCCCCCCCGACAGCCGGGGGCGCCACCGCCGGGGCGACGGCGGCGGCGCCCCTGGGAACTACTGGGTGACGCTGATCGTCTGCGCGGCCGACGACTCGGCGGACGACCAGGCGGAGTGGTCGTTCAGCGCGGCGGACTGGTTGGACGCGTCGATGTTCGCGATGTGCTTGGTGACGTTGACCGTCTTGCCGAAGCTGAACTTCAGGCGACCGAGGGCCTCACGGCCCGGCAGCAGCTCGGCGGACTCGTTCTCCAGCTCGTTCATGTCCATGCTCATGACGGATGTCCCTTCGTTTCGTGTGCGATGAGGTTGAGGTCGATCTCGGTGCCGGCGCCGTGCGCCAGGGCGGTGCTACTGGGTGACGCTGATGCTCTGACCGGCGCCGGAGTCGGCCACCGACCACGACGAGTGGTCGTTCAGCGCGGCGGACTCGTTGTGGGCGCTGATGTTCGCGACGTGCTTGGTGACGTTGACCGTCTTGCCGAAGCCGAACTTCAGGCGACCGAGGGCCTCGCGACCCGGCAGCAGTTCCGCGGACTCGGCCTCGAGCTCGTGGGCGTCCATCATGATCTTTTCCCCCTCAGGGATAGACATTTCCGATCGGACCGAGTCAGGTTCCCCCCGGACTCTGTCCAATCTGGTCGGACGTGCTGTCCAACGAGATTGGACACTACGGGCTCGGGAACCCACCGCGCAACCCCTTCTGGAAATCACCCTCTCGGCCTATCGCGGACCCGCCCGTAGAATCGGCCGCGACATGGCGGACTCCGCAGGTGGCGAGCAGGAAGTGACGGTCAGTGGCCAACGCACTGCAGCAGTTGATCCGTGAGCACCTCGACCGCAAGGGCTGGTCCTACGGCGACGTGGCGCGGCGCGGCGGCATCCCCCGCTCCACCGTGCACCACCTCGCCACCACCGACCGCGTGGTCCGGATGCCCCAGGCGACCACCCTGGAGGGCCTGGCCAAGGGGCTGGAACTCCCGCTGGAGGCGGTGCGCCGCGCCGCCGCCGAGGCCTGCGGGATCCACGTGTACGACACCTCGCCGGCCGCGGACCCGAACAGCGCCGCCCGCGCCGCCGACCCCGAGGTCGCGCTGCTCATCGCGAGTGTCCAGAAACTCTCGGCCGACGACCGCCGGCATGTCACCGCGCTCGTCGAGTCCCTGCTGGACCGTTCCTCCCGCCCCGCCGGGCCGTCCCGGTCCGCCGAGGAGAAGTGACCGGGGCCGGACCACTCCCGGACGTTCTTCCGTCAAGTCGGAAAAAGAATCCGACTCCGCACGAAACCGTGAAGATCCAGGGCTAGTCTCTCGATCTGCCCGGGCCGCGAGAGCCGCACGACCACGGGCTCTCAGGGGGAAGATGTGTTGTTCGTGCACGGCGGACCCGCGACGGCCGTGGTCCGGAAACCCGACGGAGAGTCCGTCGTCCTGCTGTCCGGGGAACTGCCCGAGGTGCTGACCGACGCCTCGGTCACCGAACTCCTGGACCTGGCGGCCGCCATCCTGGACCCGGGCGAACTCGCCCTGTTCGAGGAGTGCCTGCGCACCCTGCGCCACAACGGCATGCGGGCGGGCCGCCGCGTCGAGGTCGACGGGGCGGTCCTGACGGTCTACGAGGGGTGAGTCGACGCCTCCCGCGAAAGGCGCGGGAAGTGCCCGGAACCGGACTTGAACCGGTACGCCCGCGAGGGGCAGCGAGGTTTAAGCTCGCCGTGTCTGCATTCCACCATCCGGGCAGGCCATGGGCTCCGCTACGAGGTTCCGACCCTATCGGGAGGCGTCCCCCGAACAGCGGACGGACGACCCGATGTTGTCTTATTTTATTGACGTCTGAGGGAGCATCAGCCCCCGGAACGAGCCATCCGCACTTGCCAATAGCGTTACGCGCGGTGGGTGACCGCGTACGCGGAATGACGGAATTTCACCGTCCGAACAAGGGGGCTCCACCCGTTCTTGACGAACAGGAGTCTGTGATTCCGGATCGCCGGCCTCGGGGTCGGCCGTCATCCCCAGGTATGACTCGGGGCCCCCGCGGTCCGACCCCAGTCGGCCCCCGGAACCGGAACTGCGGCTGACTACACGGGCCGGTTCGGCCGAGACGATGGTGCGGTCCCCATGAACGCCGTCGTCCCGACAGGAGCACCCTTCCGTGTCCACCACACACATCGCCGACCGGCGGACCACTTCCGTGGCCGCACGTGCCACGGACCTCTCGAAGATCTACGGCCAGGGCGAGACCCAGGTGGTCGCCCTGGACCGGGTCACCGTCGAGTTCCGGCAGGCCGAGTTCACCGCGATCATGGGGCCGTCCGGCTCCGGCAAGTCCACGCTGATGCACTGCGTGGCCGGCCTCGACACCTTCTCCTCCGGCTCCGTGCGGATCGGCGACACCGAGCTGGGCTCCCTCAAGGACAAGCAGCTGACCAAGCTGCGCCGGGACAAGATCGGGTTCATCTTCCAGGCGTTCAACCTGCTGCCGACGCTGACCGCACTGGAGAACATCACCCTCCCGATGGACATCGCGGGGCGGAAACCGGACAAGCAGTGGCTGGACTCCGTCATCCAGATGGTCGGTCTGCGGGACCGGCTCGGCCACCGCCCCTCGCAGCTCTCCGGCGGCCAGCAGCAGCGCGTCGCCGTGGCCCGCGCCCTCGCCTCCCGGCCGGAGATCATCTTCGGTGACGAGCCGACCGGAAACCTCGACTCCCGCTCCGGCGCCGAGGTGCTGGGCTTCCTGCGCAACTCGGTGCGGGAGCTCGGCCAGACCGTCGTCATGGTCACCCACGACCCGGTGGCGGCCTCGTACGCGGACCGCGTCGTCTTCCTCGCCGACGGCCGGATCGTCGACGAGATGTACCGGCCCACGGCCGAGACGGTCCTGGACTTCATGAAGCAGTTCGACGCGAAGGGCCGCACCAGCTGATGTTCCGCACCGCCCTGCGCAACGTACTCGCGCACAAGGCCCGGCTGCTGATGACCGTGCTCGCCGTCATGCTCGGCGTCGCGTTCGTCTCCGGCACCCTGGTCTTCACCAACACCATCTCGGACGCCTTCCAGAACAGCTCCGCCAAGGGCTTCAAGGGCGTCGACGTGGCCGTCACCGCCAGGAGCCAGGCGGACCAGGGCAACACCGTCGGCAAGACGCCCGACCTCACCCAGGCCCTGCTCGACAAGGCGGCGAAGGTCCCCGGGGCCGCCTCCGCCACCGGCGTCGTCTCCGGCTTCACCGCGATCGCCGACAAGGACGGCAAGCTGATCGGCGGCGGCTGGCAGTCCGAGGGCGGCAACTACTGGGGTACCAAGGACTCCCGTTACCCGCTGACCAGCGGTCACGCGCCGAGCGGCGCGAACGAGGTGCTGATCGACGCCAAGACCGCCGGACGGGCCGGCTACAAGGTCGGCGACACCGTGCGCATCTCGGTGAACGGCCCGGTCCTCACCCCCACCGTCGCCGGCATCTTCACCACCGACGACGGCAACGTCGCGGCCGGCGGCAGCCTCGCCCTGTTCGACACGGCGACCGCGCAGCAGCTGTTCGGCACGAAGGGCGCGTACGACGAGATCGACGTGACCGCGAAGTCCGGCACCGGGCAGGCCGCCCTCAAGTCCCAGCTGGACCAGGCCCTCCCGAAGAAGCTCGTGGAGACCACCACCGGCCAGAAGCTCGCCGACGACCAGGCCGAGGCCATCTCCAGCAGCATGAGCGGCCTGCGCTCGGGCCTGCTGGTCTTCGCCGGCATCGCGCTGTTCGTCGGCACGTTCATCATCGCCAACACCTTCACCATGCTGGTCGCCCAGCGCACCAAGGAACTGGCGCTGCTGCGCGCGGTGGGCGCCTCCCGCCGCCAGGTCACCCGCTCGGTGCTGATCGAGGCGCTCGTGGTCGGCGCGGTGGCCGGCGTGACCGGTCTGGTCGCCGGTATCGGCATCGGCGCCGGACTGCGCTCGCTGCTGGGCTCGATCGGCGCGACCGTCCCGGACGGCCCGCTGGTCGTCACCTCCGGCACGGTCGCGGCCGCGCTCGCCGTCGGCATCGTCATCACCATGCTGGCCGCGTGGCTGCCCGGCCGCCGCGCCGCGAAGATCCCGCCGGTGGCCGCGATGAGCGCCCTGCACGCCGCCCCGACCACCAAGTCGCTGGTGCTGCGCAACACGATCGGCGCCCTGTTCTCGGCGGCGGGCGTGGTGGTGATCCTGGCGGCGACCACGATGAGCGGCAGCGACGGCCAGGCCCCGATGGGCCTCGGCGCGGTCCTGCTCATCATCGGCGTCTTCGTCCTGACCCCGCTCCTGTCCCGTCCGCTGATCGCGGCCGCGGCCCCGCTGCTGCGCGGGTTCGGCGTCTCCGGCAAGCTCGCCCGGCAGAACTCGGTGCGCAACCCGCGCCGTACCGCCGCCACCGCGTCCGCGCTGATGATCGGCCTGACCCTGATCACCGGCATGACGGTGATGGCGGGCAGCCTGCAGAAGTCCATCGACAAGATGGCGAGCGCGGCGATCCGCGCGGACTACGTGGTCTCGATGGCCAACGGCAACGCCCTCTCCCCCGACGTGGCGAAGAAGGTCGCGGCCACCGACGGCGTCACCGCCTCCAGCCCGCTGCGCAACGCGGCCTCCCGGATCGACGGCGACACCGAGTTCCTGACCGGCGTCGACGGCTCGGCGATCGGGAAGCTGACCGACCTCACGGTGGACAGCGGCACCTTCAGGGTCGGTGGCCCGGACGTCGTCGTGGACGACGACACGGCCAAGTCGCACGGCTGGAAGGCCGGTTCCGCCTTCACCGTGCACTACGAGGACGGGAAGGCGCAGCGGCTGACGGTCGCCGCGGTCTACGAGGGCAACGAGCTCATCCGCGGGATCATGCTCGACAACGCCGTCCTCACCCCGCACGTGACCGACCCCGCCGACATGCAGGTCATGGTCAGGACGGCGGACGGCGCGTCGAGCGCGACCAAGGACAGGCTGGAGAAGGCCCTCGGCTCCAACCCGGCGATCAAGGTCCAGGACAAGCAGGACCTGTCGAACTCCATCGCACAGGCGTTCACGCTGATCCTGAACATGGTCTACGGCCTGCTCGCGATGGCGGTGATCGTCGCGGTCCTCGGGGTCATCAACACCCTGGCCATGTCGGTGTTCGAGCGCTCCCAGGAGATCGGCATGCTCCGCGCGATCGGCCTGGACCGCAAGGCGGTCAAGCGGATGGTCCGCCTGGAGTCCCTGGTCATCTCCCTCTTCGGCGGGGTGCTGGGCATCGGCCTGGGCGTGTTCTTCGGCTGGGCGGCCGGTCAGCTGGTCGGCTCGCGGATGCCGACGTACGAACTGGTGCTGCCCTGGACCAGGATGGCGGTCTTCCTCCTCCTGGCCGCCACGGTCGGTGTCCTGGCGGCCCTGTGGCCGGCCCGGCGCGCGGCGAAGCTGAACGTGCTGGCGGCGATCAAGTCCGAGTAGCGGGCGGCGAACGGCAGCAGGTACGGCGAAGGGGCCCCACGCGCGCTGTGGGGCCCCTTTCGGGTGCCGTCAGCTGTTCCAGGTACGGGTGCGCAGCGGCAGCCCGGAGGCGCCCGACTCCGGGGTCCGGACGGCCAGCACCTGGTTGACGCCGATGCGGTTGTGTTCGAAGGCGAGGGCGGAGGCGGCCATGTAGAGCCGCCAGACGCGGGCCCGGCCGGGGCTGGTCAGCCGCATGGCCCGCGGCCAGTCGGCCTCCAGGTTGACCACCCACCGGCGCAGGGTGCGGGCGTAGTGCTCACGGATCGACTCCACGTCCCGCACCTCGAACCCGGCCCGCTCCAGCTGGGTGACGGTGGTGCCGATCGGGGCGAGTTCGCCGTCCGGGAAGACGTAGGCGTCGATGAACCGGTCCACGTGGTACGTCGACTCGTCCCGCTGCGGCCGCCGCGCGATCTGGTGGTTGAGCAGCCGGCCGCCGGGCTTGAGCAGCCCGTACAGGTTCTCCGCGTACTCCAGGTACCGTTCGGCCCCCACGTGCTCCGCCATCCCGATCGACGAGACGGCGTCGTACGGCCCGTCCCGGACGTCCCGGTAGTCCTGGACCCTGATCTCCACCCGGTCCGTCAGACCCTCGTCCGCGACCCGTTTACGGGCGTACGCGGCCTGCTCCTGGGAGAGGGTGACCCCGACGACGCTCACGCCGTGCTCGCGGGCCGCGTGGATCGCCATGGAGCCCCAGCCGCAGCCCACGTCGAGCAGCCGCCGACCGGGGGTCAGGCCGAGCTTGGCGCAGACGAGTTCGAGCTTGTCGCGCTGGGCCTCCTCCAGGCTCCCGTCGTCCTCCCAGTAGGCGCACGAGTACACCATCGACGGCCCGAGGACGAGCTCGTAGAAGTCGTTCCCCACGTCGTAGTGGTGGCTGATGGACTGCTTGTCGCTGCGGCGGGTGTGCAGGTGGCTCCGTCTGCGCGCCTCCTCGCGGGGCGGGGCGGGCGGCACGGGCGGCCCGGCGAGCTTCAGCAGCTCGCCCACGGCGGCCCGTACGGCGGGGTCGCGCAGGGCCTGGAGGACCGTACGGCCGTCCTCCCCGCGCTCCCAGATCAGACCGGAGATCGCGGCGAGGGCGCTGTAGAGGTCGCCCTCGATGTCCAGGTCGCCGGCGACCCAGGCGCGGGCCAGGCCCAGTTCGCCCGGCTTGAACAGGATGCGGCGCAGGGCGCGGCGGTTGCGCACGACGAGCGTCGGCGCGTCCGGCGGTCCGGCCTGCGATCCGTCCCAGGCCCGCAGCCGCACCGGGAGCGGGACTCCCAGTACCTGCTCGGCAACACTCCTCAGCCGCGACGCGGCGTCGGCCATGGCGCACACCTCCAAGACGTCTATCCCGGATGCCGGTTACCACGTAAACACCGTGAGGGCAGCGGCGCAGTCCCGCAAAGGAGTTACGACTGGGCAAAACCGTTGTATGCACCATGCACTACCCGGCACTGCTCCCAGTTCTACTGCCCGCCTGTTGCCGCCCTGTTGCCCCCGCGCCCGGAAACGCCGAAGGACCTCCCGCACCACGGATGGCGGGAGGTCCTTCGGACGGTTCAGCGACCGGTGACCGGGGTCAGGAGGCCTTGGCCTTCTCCTCGGCCTTCGGAGCGGCGACCGGCGCCGGCTTGGCGGCCTCGTAGAACTCCTCGCGGGGGTTCTCCATGGCACCCAGGGACACGACCTCGCGCTTGAGGAACATGCCGAGGGTCCAGTCGGCGAAGATGCGGATCTTGCGGTTCCAGGTCGGCATGGCCAGACCGTGGTAGCCGCGGTGCATGTACCAGGCCAGACGGCCCTTGACCTTGATCTTCGTCTTGCCCAGGACGATCATCGCGACGCCCTTGTGCAGACCCAGACCGGCGACCGCGCCCTTGTTGGCGTGGCTGTACTCCTTCTGCGGGAAGCCCCGCATGCCGGAGACCACGTTGTCGCCGAGGACCTTGGCCTGACGCAGCGCGTGCTGCGCGTTCGGCGGGCACCAGGCGTTCTCCACGCCGGCCTTGCGGGCGGCGACGTCCGGCACCTGGGCGTTGTCGCCCGCGGCCCAGATGTAGTCGGTGCCCTGCACCTGGAGGGTCGGGGCGGTGTCCACGTGGCCGCGGGGGCCGAGCGGCAGGCCGAAGCGGGCCAGCGCCGGGTTCGGCTTCACACCGGCGGTCCACACGATCGTGTTGGAGTCGACCTCGAGGCCGTTCTTGAGCACGACGTGCCCGTCGACGCAGGAGTCCATCGACGTGGAGAGGTAGATCTCCACACCGCGGCTCTCCAGGTGCTCCTTGCCGTACAGGCCGAGCTTGGGGCCGACCTCGGGCAGGATCTTGTCGGCGGCGTCGACCAGGACGAAGCGCATGTCCTCACGGGACACGTTCTTGTAGTACTTGGCCGCGTCGCGGGCCATGTCCTCGACCTCGCCGATGGTCTCCGCACCCGCGAAGCCACCGCCGATGAAGACGAAGGTGAGCGCCTTGCGGCGGATCTCCTCGTCGGTCGTGGAGTCGGCCTTGTCCAGCTGCTCGAGGACGTGGTTGCGCAGGCCGATGGACTCCTCGATGCCCTTCATGCCGATGCCCTGCTCGGCGAGGCCGGGGATCGGGAAGGTCCGGGAGACCGCGCCGAGCGCGATCACCAGGTAGTCGAAAGGCAGCTCGTACGACTCGCCGACCAGCGGCGCGATCGTGGCGACCTTGCGGTCCTGGTCGATGGTGGTGACCCGGCCGGTGAGGACCTCCGCCTTCGGCAGGACGCGCCGCAGCGGGACGACGACGTGCCGAGGGGAGATGCTGCCGGCGGCGGCTTCGGGGAGGAAGGGCTGGTAGGTCATGTACGACCGGGGGTCGACGACCGTGACGGTCGCCTCGCCGTAGCGCATCTTCTTGAGGATGCGCCGAGCTGCGTACAGGCCTACGTACCCACCGCCTACTACGAGGATCCTGGGACGCTCCGTGGTGCTCATGGCATCGAGTATCCACCCGCCCCAGGGGGGCCGCTCGTGCGCCCCTTCACAAGCTTCCACAGGGCCCGTGCTACACTCCGCCGCTCACGTGACGCAGGTCATGGTCAACAGCGGGAACCCACTTCCGATACGACCCGTTGTCAATGCCGCGTGAGCTGCCTCTCCAGGCTTCCGGGGGCACCGTGAGGGCACCCGATGTCACCCTCAGGAGCACCTCCCGGAACACCCCCTGGACGCCCTCCCGAACACGCGCAAGGGTCCGTTCGGCCCCCGAACGGGCCAATGGGACCCCCGGGACCCCTCACCTGCACCGAATTCCTTGTGAAGAACTTCACGAAGTTTCCCGGCGGGGTGTCGTGGCACGGCGTGTCACAGGCCGTTCGGGGCGCTCACCCGTCGATTCGCATGCTCATCCGAGGATCGATCACGCCGACCTGTGGGTCAGGCGACGGACCAGGCGATGCCGTCCAGAATGTCGTGCTCGCTCACCACGACCTCCTCGGCACCCACCCGCTCCATGATCGACTGAAGCACGAGGGCGCCGGCCCCGATGACGTCGACCCGCCCGGGGTGCATGGAGGGGATCGCCGCCCGCTCCGCATGGGTCGACCGCAGCAGCCACCCGGTGATCTC
Source organism: Streptomyces sp. NPDC058464 (assembly GCF_042721035.1). Classification (NCBI taxonomy): domain Bacteria; kingdom Bacillati; phylum Actinomycetota; class Actinomycetes; order Kitasatosporales; family Streptomycetaceae; genus Streptomyces; species Streptomyces sp. NPDC058464. The sequence goes on along the minus strand of NZ_JBHXMA010000024.1, from coordinate 89,475 downwards.
CCGGACCCGGGCGTAGGGGATGCGGGAGTGGTGGATGGCGGCGGAGTCGTACTCCGGCAGGTCCTGGTGGATCGCGGAGAGGGTGGTGACGGACCCGGCGAGACCGACCAGGGTGTGCGCCTCGCGCAGCGGGACGGTCTCCTCCGCGAGATCGAGGGCACGCTCGATGTCGGCCCGCATGGAGGCGGTCTCGGCCTCGGTGGGCGGGTCGCTGACGTGCCCCTCGTGCACGAGGTGCCGCTCGGTCATCCGCACGCAGCCGACGTCCACGGACCGGGCCGCCCGTACGTGCGCGTCCCCGACGACGAACTCGGTCGAGCCGCCGCCGATGTCCACGACGAGGAACGGCTTGGCGAGGTCGTCGCGTCCCGTCAGCTCCCTCGTCGCGCCCGTGAAGGAGAACTCGGCCTCCTGGTCGCCGCTGATGACCTCGGGCTCGACGCCGAGGATGTCGAGCACGCCGCGCACGAACTCGTCCCGGTTCTCGGCGTCACGGGACGCGGACGTGGCCACGAACCGCAGCCGCTCCGCGCCGTACTCCTTGATGACCGCGGCGTACTCCCGGCAGGCCGCGAAGGTCCGCGCCAGCGCCTCCGGCGCGAGCCGCCCGGTCCGGTCGACCCCCTGCCCGAGCCGGACGATCACCATCCGCCGGTCCAGATCGACGAGCTCCCCGGTCGACCCCGCGCCGGAGGCGCTGTCGGACACAGTGGCGTCGGCGACGAGCAGCCGGATGGAGTTGGTTCCGCAATCGATGGCGGCGACGCGGGTCATGGCGGTGGGTTCCTTGTCTGTTCGTGACGACTCGAGTCGAGGCGGCGCCTGCTCAATCGACCGAGTCGGGTGGTGGGTGGGCGAAGGGCTCGGGGGTCCAGGGGGCGGAGCCCCCTGGGGGTGTCACTCGCCGGTGACTACACACGCGCCCTTGGCCCACCACTCCGGCAGCATGGCGATCGCCTCGTCGCCGAGCGGGTTGACGCCCGGCCCCGCCGCCAGCGAGTGGGCCACCAGGACGTGCAGGCACTTCACCCGGTCCGGCATCCCCCCGGCGCTCGGAAAGCCCGTCAGCTCCTCGATCTCGTCCCGGCGCCGGATGTAGTCCTCGTGCGCGGCCCGGTACGCCGCCGCCAGCTCGGGATCGCTCTCCAGCCGCGCCGTCATCTCCTTCATCACGCCGTTGGCCTCGAGGGTGCCGATGGCGGACGCGGCCTTGGGGCACGTCAGGTAGTACAGCGTGGGGAAGGGGGTCCCGTCCGGCAGCCGGGGCGCCGTCTCCACGACGTCCGGCTGCCCGCACGGGCACCGGTGCGCGATCGCCCGCAGTCCGCGCGGCGGCCGCCCGAGCTGCTGCTTGAAGGCCTCGACGTCCGCGTCGGTCGGCTCGGTACGCGGGGTGGAGGGAGGAGCCGTTTCCATGACTGTGTTCTGTGTGGCTTTCTGTCGGTTCACTGGTCGGACGCGTCGGACTTGTCGACGCCGTCCCAGACGTTCGCGTACCAGGGCCGGTCGGCAGCCCCCAGGTAGGCGTGCGCCTGCTTGGCGACACCGGGGTCGATCACGACGAACCCGGTCTCCCCCGGCATCACGTAGTGCAGCCGCAGCCGGATCTGCTGCTCGGCGTACGCGTCGTCCTGCCACCGCGCCTTGAGGTCCCGCAGCTGCTCGACCCGCTGCCGGGCCTGCTGCTGCTGACGTTCGAGGTCGGAGATCTCGGCGCGCTGGGAGACGTACTGCCGCATCGGATAGGCGAGCGCGACGATCATCGTGCAGAGCACGATCGCCAGCAGCGCCGCACGGCCGGTGAGCCGGGAGCGGCGGGCCTGGCGCCTGGTCTGGGAGCGGTACACCCGGGCCGCCGTCTGCTCGCCGAGCAGCTTGAGCCTGGTCGCGGTGGAGAACCGGTCCCGGTCCTTCACGGCCATGTCCCCGCCTCCCTGGGTCGACCCTGGTACGTGCGTACGTCCCCGGACACGGTACGGGACCGGGTACGGGGACGTACGTACGACTGGCTAAGCCTTACCCTCTACGGGCTCAGCGCGGCAGGCCTGCTCAGCCCTTGAAGCGCGGGAACGCGGAGCGGCCGGCGTACACCGCCGCGTCGTCGAGGATCTCCTCGATGCGCAGCAGCTGGTTGTACTTGGCGACGCGCTCGGAGCGGGCCGGGGCGCCGGTCTTGATCTGGCCGCAGTTGGTGGCGACGGCGAGGTCGGCGATGGTGACGTCCTCGGTCTCGCCGGAGCGGTGCGACATCATGCACTTGAAGCCGTTGCGCTGGGCGAGCTCGACGGCGTCCAGGGTCTCGGTCAGGGAACCGATCTGGTTCACCTTCACCAGCAGGGCGTTGGCGGTGCCCTCCTCGATGCCGCGGGCGAGGCGCTCCGGGTTGGTGACGAACAGGTCGTCGCCGACGAGCTGGACCTTGTCGCCGAGCCTGTCGGTGATGACCTTCCAGCCGGCCCAGTCGTCCTCGTACAGCGGGTCCTCGATGGAGACCAGCGGGTACGCGGCGACGAGCTCCTCGTAGTACTCGGTCATCTCGGCGGCCGAGCGGGACTTGCCCTCGAACTCGTACTTGCCGTCCTTGTAGAACTCGGACGCGGCGACGTCGAGCGCGAGCGCGATCTGCTCGCCCGGGACGTAGCCGGCCTGCTTGATCGCCTCGAGGATGAGGTCGAGGGCGGCGCGGTTGGACTCCAGGTTCGGCGCGAAGCCTCCCTCGTCGCCGAGGCCGGTCGACAGGCCCTTCGACTTCAGGACCTTCTTGAGGGTGTGGTAGACCTCGGCACCCCAGCGCAGCGCCTCGGAGAAGGACTCCGCGCCGATCGGGGCGATCATGAACTCCTGGATGTCGACGTTGGAGTCCGCGTGCGAGCCGCCGTTGAGGATGTTCATCATCGGGACGGGCAGCAGGTGCGCGTTCGGGCCACCGAGGTAGCGGAACAGCGGGAGGTCGGACGCCTCGGAGGCGGCGTGCGCGACGGCGAGGGAGACGCCGAGGATGGCGTTGGCGCCGAGCGAGCCCTTGTTGTCGGTGGCGTCCAGGTCGAACATGGCCTGGTCGATCAGGCGCTGCTCGGTGGCGTCGTAGCCGACCAGCTCCGGGCCGATCTGCTCGATGACGGCGAGGACGGCCTTCTCGACACCCTTGCCCAGGTAGCGGTTGGGGTCGCCGTCACGGAGCTCGATGGCCTCGAAGGCACCGGTGGAGGCGCCGGACGGGACGGCGGCACGACCCGTGCTGCCGTCGTCGAGGCCGACCTCGACCTCGACCGTGGGGTTGCCTCGGGAGTCCAGGATTTCCCGGGCTACGACGACGTCGATGGACGGCACGAGCATCTCCTTCTTGGGATGTGACGCTGGTTGTGCGGGGCGCACGCGGGCCTCGTCGGCCCTTGCTCAGCCTTGCGACTAGAGCCTAACCGTCCCAGGGCCGTCGGCCGGCACGACCGACCGGCCCGTGGACACACAGACGGTACTCATTGTTCACGTGCGGAACAAAGGGGGGCCCGATGAAGAACGGAAGAAGAGCGGGCCAAGAAGGGGGCCGAGAAGGGGAGGGGACGGCAAAGAGAAACCCCGCCCCGGTGCGTACGGGGGAAAACGCACCGGGGCGGGGGCCCGTGGGGACGGGGGTGGCCCTCACGTGGTCTCCACTATGGGGACCACGGTTGTGCGGGCGCTGTGGTTCAGCTGGGTGCCGCTTAATACTTGCGACGACCTCATACGTGCGGCGACCGCCCCGCGTCCTGCTACTTCAGGTGCAGCTGCTGACCCGGGTAGATGAAGTCGGCGTCGGCGACGATGTCCTTGTTCAGCTTGAACAGCGCCTGCCAGCCGCCCTTCACCTTGTGCTTCTCGGCGATCGAGCTGAGGGTGTCGCCCTTGACGACCTTGTACTCGCCGTCGCCCTTCTTGACCTTCTTGCCGGCCGGGGTGGTGACGGTCTTGGTCGCGGCCGGACGCTCGGCGGAGCGGGAGGCGGCCTGCGTGTCGGTCGTACGGCTGCTCGTGCCCGTGCCGCTCGACGAGGAGCCGGAGGTGCTGCCGCCGGCGTAGGCGGCGCTGGACAGGCCCGTGCCGCAGACCGGCCAGGCACCCTTGCCCTGCGCGGCGAGGACCTTCTCGGCGATGGTGATCTGCTGCGCCTTGGTGGCCTGGTTGGCCTGCGCGGCGTACTGCGTGCCGCCGTACGCGGCCCAGGTGGAGGCGGAGAACTGCAGACCGCCGTAGTAGCCGTTGCCGGTGTTGATGGCCCAGTTGCCGCCGGACTCGCACTGGGCGACGGTGTCCCACTCGGAGGCGGTGGCGGCGGAGGCGCTGCCGGCCGCCATCAGCGGGGCGGCGACGGCGACGCCGGTGACACCGGCGACAGCGATGGCGCGGACGGCCTTGGACGGACGACGGTGCTTGCCCTTGCCGGAAAACAGCATGGATCGATCCCCTCACCGACGCCTGCGAGGTGAGCTGTCGGGTTCGGGCCGGTTGAGTTGCCCGGCCGCACACCCGTGTGTCGGTGCGCGGCTTCACCCCGAGCCGGATCGGCGGCCTCAACCACCGGTCCCGGCACTTACCTTGGGTCCCCCGCTCCTGCCTACGGCGCATGACGCGTCGACTGTTCCCGGACGGCCGCTGGCAGGACTCGGCGTTGCGACGGCCGGGGCTCGTGGTGACGAGCGGCCTTGACCGTAAACAGGGCATCAGGTGAATTTCAAAGATGATCAGGGCTTCTGAGACTCATCCCACACTTTCACCAAACCGGACATTTAACTTCGAAGTGGGGCGGCTTACAGACGCCAACTCCCGCCGCTTTTCGTCCGTTTAGCTACCGAGTTTCAGGGTCTGACCGGCGCTGATGTCGTTCGGGTCGGCACCGATGGCCGCCTTGTTCGCGGCATAGAGCGCACGCCATCCGCCGTCGAGGTCAAGGGAGTCGGCGATGGAGGCGAGGGTGTCGCCGGCGCGGACGGTGTAGGTGTCACTGTCGCGCACGGCGTGCCGGCCGGAGGAGGTGGCACCCTGACCGTTTGTCACGCTTTCGTCCGCCGAGCCGCCGCGATGCTTGCCGCCAGCGCTGACGGCCCCCGTGTCGACCAGGCTCCAAGAGCCTTCAGCTTGCCCCGAATTGTCCGAGTCGTCACTCTCGGGGACGACGGGATTCTCGCTCGGCTTCGAGGCGTCAGAGTCGGAAGATTCCGACTTGTCCGTCTTGGTGGATTTACTGGGGGTGTCCTTCTTGGAGTCACCGCTCGCACTCGGGGAGGGAGTGGCGGAGTCGTCCCCGGAGTCCGCGGCACCCGAGGAGGAACCGGAATCAGAGGAGGACGACGAATTCGACAGCCCGGAGGACGAGTCCGACGAGTCGGAGGAACCAGACGAATCACCCGAGTCGCCAAGTCCCGTGTCGACGTTCACCGAGGCGTCGTCGGAAGAGAGTCCGGCGATCAGGGCACAGGTCCGCCAGGGCTTGGTGCCCTGGTCGGCGAGTATCTTCTCGGCGACCGCGATCTGCTGCGAACGGCTCGCCTGGTCGGGCGTACCGGCGTAGTCCAGGCCCCCGTACTCGCTCCAGTCGTCCAGGGAGATCTGGAGGCCGCCGTAGTAGCCGGTGCCGTCGTCGGCACTCCAGGAGCCGCCGCTCTCGCACTGGGCCACCTGGTCCCAGGTGGAGCCGTCGGCCGCGTTGGCGCTCGCCGCGCCGAGAAGCGGGATGGCGATGGCGGAGCCGGTCACGCCGGCCGCGACGAGGAGAGCCGGAGCCTGACGGGGGCGACGGTGACGACCGTTCCCGGAGAGCATGCGGAAACCTTTCGAGCGACAGCGGTGACCGGCGCGGCGGGTCCCGCAGGGCGCCGCGCTGATGGGTGAACGTATCGGCAGACGATCACTTGTCACAAGTTAATGCCGCGCAGATCACGTGAAGATCACAGACTTGAACGCTAGTCACCTTTTGCCCGTACGGACCGGTAAGGGGTTCGGCGAGGGCCCGGCGAAGGCTCATCGGCCGGTCGGCGTGAACTCCACGGGCAGCGTGCGCAGTCCGCGCATGATGAGCCCGCCGCGCCACCGCAACTCCCCTTCGTCGACCGCGAGTCGCAGGTCGGGGAAGCGGGTGAGGAGGGTGGCGAGGGCGGTCTGGCCCTCCAGGCGGGCCAGCGGGGCGCCGAGGCAGTAGTGGATGCCGTGGCCGTATCCGAGGTGCTGGTTGTCCCGGCGTGAGAGGTCGAGGATGTCCGGTCGGGCGAACCGCTCCGGGTCCCGGTCCGCCGCGGCCAGGACGACCAGGACCGGGTCGCCGGGCGCGATGTGCTGCCCGCCGATGTCGACCGGCTCGGTGGCGAACCGCCAGGTGGCCAGCTCCACCGGTCCGTCGTAGCGGAGCAGTTCCTCGACGCCGGTCTCCAGCAGCCCGCGCTCACCGGCGGCGAGGGAGTCCTGCAGCCGGGCGCGCTGCTCGGGGTGGGTGAGCAGCGCGTACGTGCCGTTCCCGATCAGGTTGACGGTGGTCTCGAACCCGGCGAACAAGAGGATGAACGCCATGGCCGCGGCCTCGTTCTCGGTGAGGTGCTCGCCGTGGTCCGAGGCCCGGATGAGCCCGGAGATGAGGTCCTCGCCGGGGGCCGGTTCGGCGGGCAGCTCCTGCCTCTTCCGGTGGATCAGCTCGGCCAGGTACCCCCGCATCTTCTTCACCGACCGCGCGACCCCGCCGCGCGGCCCGCCCCCGTGGCGGATCATCATGCCGGCCCAGTCCCGGAAGTCGTCCTGGTCCTCGCGCGGGACGCCGAGCAGGTCGCAGATGGCGTAGATGGGGAGCGGGAAGGCGAACTCGTGGATGAGGTCGGCGGACCCGGACGCCGCGAACCCGTCGATGAGCCGGTCGGTCAGCTCCTGCACCCGCGGCGCGAACTCGGCCACCCGGCGCGGTGTGAACGCCTTGCTCACCAGCCGCCGCAGCCGGGTGTGGTCGGGCGGATCGATGTTCAGCAGGTGCGTCATCAACTCGGCCTTGCGCTCCCCGGGGATGCCGGTCTTCCCCTTGGCGTGCGCGGGCTCGTCGTGATGCGCAGGGTTCTTGGAGAGCCTCGGGTCGGCCAGCGCCTGCTTGGCGTCCCCGTACCGCGTGACCAGCCAGGCCTCCACCCCACTGGGCAACCTGGTCCGCCGCACGGGTTCGTGCTCCCGCAGCCAGGCGTAGGCGGGGTAGGGGTCGGCGGCGAACTCCCAGGTGAACAGGTCGGGGGCGGGCGCGGTCACTTCTCCACTCCCTCCGTCGCCCGCACCGCGTCCCGGTAGGCCCGGGCCGCCGCCCGCAGTGCCGCCTCCGGGTCGACGCCCTCCGCCTCCGCGCGGGCCGCCAGCGCGAGCAGCTCGTACCCGATGCCCTGCTCCTGCGGGAGCGGCACCTCCAGTCCCGCCGTCCGCACCCGCGAGGCCAGCTTCGCCGCCAGCGCGAGACCCGGCTGCGCGAGGGGTATCCCGTCCGTCACCGACTCGCGTCGCTTCTCTATGGCCTTCGTGCGCAGCCAGTGCTCCTTGACCTCCTCCGGCGTCGCCGCGGTCTCGTCGCCGAAGACGTGCGGGTGGCGGTGGATGAGCTTGGCGACGATGCCGCCCGCCACGTCGTCGATCGAGAAGGGGGCGTCCGGGTCCTCCTCCGCGATCCGCGCGTGGAAGACGACCTGGAGGAGCACGTCGCCCAGTTCCTCCCGGAGTTCGTCGCGGTCGCCCTCCTCGATCGCCTCGACGAGTTCGTACGCCTCCTCGATGCCGTACTTCGCGAGGCCCTTGTGGGTCTGCCGGGACGACCAGGGGCACTCCGCGCGGATCCGGTCCATGACCTGGACGAGGTCGAGGAGGCGGGCGCCGGGCAGGTCGTAGGAGGCGGGGAGCAGCTCCAGCTCGGGCATCCGGACGCGGCCGGAGCCGGCCAGGCGGGCCAGGCCGTCCGTGAGGGCGGGCTCGCCCTCGCCCGCGGCCACGACCACCACCGTCCGGCCGCCGGCGCAGGCGTCGACCAGCTCCTGGGCGGTGGGGGCGGCCTCGTCCACGGCCGTCCCGGCCTCCCGCAGGTAGGGCAGCTGCGGATGCGCACCGTCCGCGCACAGCACCCGGTCCGCCGCGCGCAGCGCCTGCCAGGCGGGCCAGGACAGCAGGCCGGGGGCGACCCGGTGGCTGGTGGTCAGCAGGACGACGCGGCCGGCGTCGGACCGGGAGGTCGGGGTGGGTTCCGGGGTGGTGGATTCGGGCCTGGTGGTGTTCACGCTCCGAACGTAACGCACCACCGCCGCCGACCTCGCGGTTTGTCCACAGGGTGGGGGTGATCAAGTGATCGTATGACCGGTATCAAGGTGACTACCCCCGTGACCTCCCCTACGCCGACACCTGCGTCCCCGCAGACGTGACCTCCCGTACCCACGGCGTCTTGGCGTCCACCCGGCTGCTCTTCTGGACGTCCCAGGCGCCGTAGCGCGGGTTGAGGTCCACGTGGAGCTCCTTGGAGGCACTCGCCAGAGCCTTCCAGAAGGCAGGCTGCGAGGTGTCGGTGCCGAGCACCTGGGCGAGCTTCTTGGCCTCCACCTGGAAGCGGAGGTTGTCGTCGAGGCGCTGCGGGGCGATGCCGTACTTCTGCAGCCAGGCGGTCTGCAGCGCCGCGGAGCCGCCGGCCTGCTGTTCGAGGCCGGAGCGCATCTGCTCGACCTCCGCACGGGTGACGGTGACGCCCGCGGTCTGGGCGGCCTGGTGCAGCACCCGGTCGAGGACCATGTTGTAGAGGGTGTCCCGGGTGAGGCTGCTGGTGGCGGACAGCACCTGCTGGTACTGCGTCTCGTCCGGGACCGCGGCGCGCTGGGCCTGGCGCACCTCGTTCACGCGGGTCTCCAGCTGCGAGACGGTGATCCGCTGGCCGCCCACGACGGCCGCGGCGCCCGGGTGCGCGTCGCTTCCGCAGGCGGTGAGGAAGGGGGCCGCGGCGGCGATCGCGGCGGAGAGGACGAGCGCGGTGCGACGGCGGCGGTGCAAGGGTGCCTCCCGAGGAGATTGTGCGACGGTGCACAAAGTCTTGCGGTGATCGATGGTAGGCAGTGGGCAAGCTCTGGCCAACCCATTCGACCAACGATTCACAGCCGTATCCGGCACCGCCGCGCCACCCCCGGAAGGGTTTGCGGGTCGCCGCGTACTCGCCAGGTACCCACCGTGCACCCGCCACGCGCGCCCCGAGACGGAACGGCGCTCAGCCCCGTCCGGCCACCGCCCGCTCGACGGCGCCGGCGACATCGGCCCGCACTCCCTCCCCGGCGGAGACGTCGGCCACGTTGGACGCGGCCGTTCCGCCGCCACCCACCAGCACGAAGCCGACCTTCTTGTGCGTGACCGCGGACTGTGCCGCGGCCGTGACCTCGGGCCGGCCCACGGCGAGGACGACGTCGCAGGAGCGCTGGAGCAGGCTGTTGAGGAAGGGGCGTGCGTTGCCGGTGCTCTGCTCGCCGAGCACCTGCGCGTAGCTCACGCGCGCGTGGGTCTTCAGCGAGGCGTCCTGCATGCCCTGCCAGACGGCCGCGGCGGTCCCGCCGCTGATGCCCTTCTCGCCGGTGAGCAGACAGGCGTCGACGTCGGTGTAGTGGCGGGCCCGGGTGTCGGGGATCGGGGGCCGGCCGTCGTCCCCGGAGGAGACGAGTACGACGGTGACGACGACGGCGGCCACGACGGCGACCCCGCCCGCCGCCAGCGCGATGGTGCGCCCGCGGAGGGAGCGCAGCCGGGTGACGACGGCGCTCCCCACGACGGCGAACCGCCCGGACGGCTCCGGCCGGTTGGTGCGCGCCTGCGACACCTGTCTGACCTGTTTGGCCACTTGCTTTCCTGCCTGCTTTCGAACTCTGCGCCTTGCCCTGTTGCCCTGTGTACGTCAGCGCCGCCCGGCGGCCAGCCGGGGCCACATCGTCCAGGCGTGCAGTGAGGCGCCCGCCATGGACAGCAGGATCAGCAGCAGGTCGGACGTGAACAGCAGGCCGTGGGTGTCGTCCGGGGTCAGTCCGAGATCGGTGATCCAGGCCACCAGGACCGCGCTGAACCCGGCGAAGGCCCACCAGTCGGCGCGGGTGCGCCGGCGCAGGGCGAGGATCAGGGACGGTACGTTGCACAGCAGTCCCAGGGTGAGCACGGGCAGCGCGGCGAACCCCACGCGCACCGCGCCCCTCCGGACCGCCGCCGGTACGGCGACCACCTTCATCTCCCGCCCCTTCTCCGTCGTCACACGGGTCTCACACGGGCCGTCACACGGGCCGTCACACGGGCTGTCACACGGGCTGTCACACGGGTTCAGCCGACGATCGCGACCGGTGCGTCCCACGCGTCGCGGTCCACAGTGATCGTGTAACCGTTCCGCGTCTCCTTGCTGTTGACGATGTACTGGTGCGCGCGGCTGTGGCCGGTGTACTGGGTGGAGCCCCACGGCCAGTCCGTCGTGGTCGTGTACTTCTTGTCCCAGAGCGCGTACCAGAGGTTGCCCGGCAGGTCCGTCTTGTCGGTCGCGGTGGCGACGGCCTTGGCGCTGGAGCTGGTGAAGCCGTAGTAGCCGCTGCGGTAGACCTTGGCGCGCAGCGTCTTGGAGAAGGAACGCACATACGTCAGCACGGCGTTGTTGCAGGCCGTGTCCGTGGTGTCGTACGACTCCATGTCGAGGTAGATCGGGCTGCCGGTCTTCATGCCGAGCGCCGACGCCTTGGCCGCCGCGTCCGTGGCGTCGCTCACGCCGAGGGAGGCGGCGGTGGAGGCGGTGAGCTTCTCGGGGTTGGAGCCGCTCTGGCAGGGCGGCTGGGCGCCGACGTAGAGCGGGATGAGCTTCCAGCCGAGGGAGTTGACCGACTTGACCCAGGAGGCGGTGAGGTTGGGCTGGCTGCAGCCGCGGTTCTTGCCGCCGACGTAGACGGCGGCGGCGCCGTAGAGGCCGCCCTTCCAGGCCGTCATCGCGTTCAGCGAGGGCGCGGCGCAGGTGTCGAAGGCGTGGCCCGTGAACGTCTTCTGGGCCGGCCAGGTGGTGGCCGCCATCGAGGCCTGCGCCGCGATGCCGCCGCCCGCGACGACGGCGGCACCGGCCACCGACCACGCGATGTACCTGAGCTTCCTGGACTGCCGGTGCTCGGCCATCCCCCACCCCTCCGTGCGTACGTCTTCCCGTACGCGTCTGAGCGGCGTACCGCGGCGTCTGGCGACGGCGTACGCCCGCTGAAAACCTCTGAATCCCCGGTACGGCGCGCCAGATTGACGATGACTCGATTGACGATGACACGTCACGCGACGCCGTAGGAGCATCGCACGATAGCCGATACCACCGCCAAGATCGGGAAACCCCGTCCCCAAGGCGCCACAAGATTCCCTCAAGACACAGCAAACTCCCAGGCGACGCCCGAAGCCCCGACGGACCGGCGACCGCCGGCCGCCACCCCCGCACCGACCCCGCGCCGCCCCAGCACCGCCCCAGCACCGCCCCGGCGCACGACACCGTCTGACAGCGCCGGGCCATTGCTCTAACCTTTCGCCGAACCCTCCGCTTCCTCCGCTGCGGGGGCCTGCGTGGGGGTCGGGTTGGAAAAGCGTCTCGAGGCCGGTTGGTTCCAGCGAATAGCCTGGTCGGTCCTGGTATGGGGAACCTTGGGCCTGCTGGCCTGGGTGCCGTTCCTGTACGTGGCGATCCGCCGCGGCCGGGGCTCGGACTGGGGCGCCTTCGCCTCGTTCGCGCTCTACGAGACGGTGACGCTGAGCTGGGAGTCCCTCGTCCCCAGCAAGGACGGCGATCCGGTGCTGGGCGTGGTGGTCGTCCTGTGTCTGCTGATGGCGACGGGCCTGCTCCTGTTCGCCCTGTTCGACAAGAGGACGCCGAGGCCGCAGGGGCCGGGGCAGGGGCAGGGGTACGGCGTGATGGCGCCGCCGCCGGTGGTGGGGAACCCGTACCTGCGCTAGCGCTTCTCACACCCGCCGGGTCCGCCGCAGGATCCGTACGGCGGGCCAGGCGAGCAGCGCGGTGACGCCCCGCAGGAAGCCCGCGAGGGCGATCCACTCCCCCGTACTGGTCTCGGGATCGCTGCCGCCGAAGACGGTGACGGCGAGGGCCAGGAAGGCGAACAGACCGCCGAACAGGCCGAGGACGACCACTGCGGCCGTCTGCCCTCCGGTGCGCCGGACGGGGGCGGGCCGGTCCGGCGTCTGCGTCTGTCCCTGTGCCCGCTCGGGCGACGCCGACCGGTGTGCCCCGGGCTCGGGCGGCTGCTGCCGGGGCGGCAGCCGGACCACTGCGGCCGGCGGTACGGCGGCGGCGACGGCCGCCATCGTGTGCGCGCCGACCCCGTACAGAGCGGGCTCCATCTCGACGGCGATGCCGTCGGTGCCGATCAGCCGGCGGGCAGCTTGACCGACAGCCCGGCCGGCAGCCGTTCGCCGGCGATCCACAGCACGGCGTTGCCCTGGGTGAAGCAGGTGTGCGCCCAGTGCCGTACGTCGTCCGGGCGCAGGTCGCGCACGCCCCACTCCGGATAGCTGACCAGGCCGTGCCCCTGGGCCCCGTAGCGCCACAGCGGGAGCTGGGGGTTCTCGCGCCGGGACTCCTCGGTGCGCAGGATCTCCTTCTCGGTCTCCAGGCGGTCCATGGGCAGGTCGGCGAGGGAGGCGCAGACGCCCTGGAGGTAGGCGGCGACCTCGTGTTCGGCGCCCTCCACGTGGAAGTGGGTGAAGGCGGCCTTGGTCGCGCCGTTGAAGTGGTAGTCGGCCAGGCCCTGGCGGTGCAGGGCCAGGTGCTCGACGAGGTGCGTGACGCTGGCGCGGGCGAGTGTCTTGTCGGCGACGCCGACACGGAAGACGAGACCCGCGCGCACCGGCCCGGAGGCGTACGCGAAGAGGGCCGGTATGCCGTCGACCTCGGTGAGGTGGAGGGCGGCCGCGTGCGCGGCGGCCTGATGGGCCTGGGGGTTCATCTTCGGCCTCTGTTCGGGCTCTGCATCGCGGAGGTCACCTCGGGCGAGAGATCGGGTGGTTGTCATCGGACGAGGGATCGGTGGTCATCCTCGGGCGAGGGCGGTGTCCCGGTGGCGTGTGTAGGTCGCGGCGGCGTCTTTGCCCAGATTGCTCCAGGGGTAGCCGGACGCGAGGCTGCCGAGTGCGCGGAAGCAGGCGGCGGCCCGTGCCGTGTCCTCCATGAGGGAGAAGACCGCGGCGAAACAGCCCAGGACGGTGACCCAGCCATAACCGCGGTGGAAGTACGGGTGGAGGGCGGACCGCTCGGCGGCTCTACGAGTTCGGCGCGCACGTGGTCCTGGCGCAGGTACTGCTCGCGTTCCGGCCCGCGCAGGGCGAGCCAGTGTTCCATGTGCACCTCGGCCACCAGTCCGCCGGTCATGGCCCCCTCGGGCGCGGGCAGCAGGCACTCCCGGGCGAAGTCGTGGGCCGCCTCCCGGCTCCCGCTCCACTTGGGGCGCAACTGCTGCAGCAGCCGCCCCTGCGCGCTGAAGTGGTGCGGGTGGTGCCTGGCCAGCCGGTCGTAGCGGCGCCGCGCCTCGTTCTGCCCGAGTTGCAGCCCCATGGGGGTGGTGATCCGCTCGGCCCAGGCCGCGTCGTACGAAGGATCGAGCGCGGTGGCCCGGATCAGCAGTTGCTCGGCCTGGCGCAGGTGTGTGTGCAGTGCCGCGAACTGCTCACGGCTGACGTCCTTGGCGCGCGCCGTGGTCCGGATCTTCCACCCGATGTCCACCTCACGGGCGCCGAGCACGGTGAGGGCGAGCACGTCGTCGGGAGCGGCGGCGACGAGCGGGTGCAGCCACTGCTCGACCCCGTCGACCTCGGAGAGCACGCTCACGGCGAAGCTGCGGTCCGTCCCGTACGGCAGCCCGTCGACGTACTGCCGGATCGACGCCCAGTCGGACACGGCGGCGGCCTGCCGCAGCCAGGCGGCCTCGGGGGCATGGCCCTCAACAGCCGCCGCACCCGCCAACTGCTGGACGCCGCAGCTCCCTTGCTGCTCCAGGGCGAACAGGTGGAGTTCACCTCCCTGGCCGGCGTCGGCTCGGTCTCCGTACGCAGGCAGGCACTCACCGCGGCCGTGGTGGGCGTCCTCAGCGCGGGCACGGTCATGGCCACGGTCACGCCTCGCCCGCTGTACATAGTGATGGCCGACCAGCGCCTGCTCTTCTTCGACGGCAACCGGGGCGGCAGACCGGGCAAGCTGCTGCTGAGCCTGCCCCGGCCGTACGTCTCCGCAGGCGGCTCGAAGAAGGCGTTCCTGGGGCTGCAGTACGTCACCCACCTGTCGGTGGCGGGCCAGGAGCAGGGCCTCAAGGTGACGTTCCCGGTGCAGCACCGGGGGGGGACGGGCCGCGGTTCACGGCGGGGTTGCCGGTGACGCGCTGACGCCGGGCCACTGGCTTCAGCCGACCTCGGGCCGCATGTACATCGCCCCCGACCGCAGATTCAGGCTGCCCTCCAGTGCCCGCTCGGCAGCCTTCCGACCCACTCTGAAGCGCCGTTCCGGAGCAACTGGGGGAGCGTCCACCCCAGCCCCTCTCGTGCACACCATCCGGTGGGTCGTGAAGCGGTTCAATATCCTCCAAAGAGACCCGACGAAGGAGGCCATTTCCGGATCCCTCTCCTTGTCGAACCCCGCAGCCCAGCGCCCGGATTCCAGAGTCCCGGGCACCTTCTCCAAACTCCGCACCCATTGGACGACAGGCCCGACTGCAGGTCCGGTGACTGCACCATTCGAACCGACATACACAGGCAATTTGTGGTGGATGCTGGGGTTCCAGATGGTTGCGATGGTTCCACAGTCGGCAGCCGACTCGCGCACCGGCGGGGTTTCCTCATCCGCCCACGGTACGTAGTCGATGAGCTTCACCTCCGGATACCTGCCCCGAATCGCTTGCAGTATCCGATCTTCGTCTTCGGGCAGCAGGAGCAGTTGGATCTGCCGTCCGACAGGAGACATGTTCTCCTCTTCGAGGTATGGGCCGATACGCCGGCCGGAGGCACCTTCTGCTTACTCGAGACTGGAAGACGACGAATGACGGACACCGACGAGTGGTCCTTCACGATGGACGAGGATGGCATGGTCTTGGTCGTCGCACCCGCCGGTGTGCCGGACAACGTGCGGCTCGCCGTCGAGACCGCGCTGATTCCCTTCGGCGAGTCGCCCGACTCCGTGGAGAGCTATCTGCGCGAGTGGCGGAGGAGTTCGGCGACGACTACACCCTGGCGACCGCGAGCGCACAGGTCAGTCGTGTGGGGCCGGGCGAGATCGAACTCGGGGACATGTACGGGCAGTTCGAGGACTGTCGGATGAGTGCCCATGAGTTCGAGAGAATGCCCGGACAGCTGATCGACTTCCTGAAGTCGCTCCAGCCTCGATGTCACTTGGCGTGAGCCCAGCCGCTACCGACCAGGACAACTGACTCGAAGTTGGCTGCTACCCGGTGAACTTCTCCAGGCTCTGCCGGTACTGGCGACCCGCCTCTGGCACTTGTCGAAAGATCTCGAAGACGAAATCTCCCAAAGCATCCTTCGTCGGTTTCCCGAAGGACCTGAAGCCGACACCCCCCACAGCTTCGAGTCCTCCCAGGGCAATGAGCCCGTCAGAAACAAGAAGGAACGGCTGCGACGACATCAGTCGGTACCGTTCCTCCCGGCCCCTGAGGCCATAATGCGCCGACACCCCGCGGCGGCCCCGTCCTCCCAATCGTCGAGATCACTGACCGAAGCGAAGCGCGAGAGCCGCCGCACGGCGAACATCCCCGCCGAAGTACCCACCGTGCTCGTCACATCGAGTCCCGGCAAGGACCAGGTCCCCGCCCAACCGGACGCCGAAATCGGCCGAGAATCTCAAACCCTGCTCAGGGTGAATCCGCGTGCCCCTGACTCACGTACAGAGAAACCCTGATGGGGGTGTCATCGGGGTCCAGATGCATGAGTCCCAAAGACACGTGAACGCTTGCCGCTTTCCAACAGTCCACATGAAGGAAGGGAAACTCTTCCTGATCAAGCACCGGATCCTCCGACTCGACCGAAAACTCGCGGCCGAGCAGGGCAGCAAGCCGGCCGGCCAGCTCCCGACAATCCTGAATTTTACCTTCGTAATCGTCGGCTACAGCTCCGGCATAGTCAGGAGAATTCCAATCGACCGGCCATTCTGCGAGGGTGACGCCGAGGGCAACAAGATCTTGATCATATGTGATACCCAGGGGCAAGCCATCCCGCTCCAAGCGCCTAGGATACGGAAGGGATACCGAGCCGATGGGTTCCCAACCTGAGCGGACGAGCTCGGATGACACATGCTCCGCGTCCCACGGACGCTCGAACCGTACAGCCAGGCCCACCAACTGAAGTACGGGCTCCAGATCGAGATCGAGCATCATTTCATCCCCACTGCCGACACATGGAATACCTGCAGAACACCGCTTTCCATCTCCTCTGGGAACCATTCTCGGAAGACCGCCCGATAAAACGCAGCGCCACCCGAATTCGAAACAGCGTAGCGAACACCACTACCACCCAGGGCACTGTTCAGGTTCAAGAGTCGCCGCGCTTGGTCGACAGTGGTGCTTTCATTGAAGACGGTCTCAGGATGGGAAGGATTATAGCGACTCCGGGACCAGGCACTGGGATAGTCGTTTCCAGTCCACTTCGCCTCGGTGATGAAACCGTTCTCATCCGGACCACCGTCCACCTTGGTCAGCGCCCCGTCATGCTCCCACCATTGTTCTTCATCTGTACCAGTGACATGTTCCTGGTACCGGAATCCGACATTACTCTGCTTCTGCCGTTCAGAGATTTTGTACCTGCCCTTGAATACCGGGCAATTGTCGTTGTGGACGAGGACGGGAGTGTCCCCGGCCTCCACATAGTACGTGTGGAGGGTTCCGATGGTGAGGTCATAGGTCGTGGTGTGCGCGTGGTACAGACGCACACCCGTGACCTCGGTGGTGCCGGTCGGAGTCTGGAGGACGTCGCCGGTCATGAGGTCCTTGGCCTCGACGAAGGCCGACCGGGTCTTGTCGTAGAAGGGGTGGTGGAACGTCGTCGTGAGACGCGCGTCCCCGTTCCCGGCGGTCGCCGCCTCTGCCTTGGTGTGGTGGGCCGTGCCCGCGTTGCTGACCGCCGCAACCGTCGCCGTCGCCGGCTGGTCGGCCGCAGCATGGCCGTGACCCGCGGACAACGCGCCGAGCACCGCCGCCGACGCCGCCAGCCCGAACGCCGCCTTGCGCGCCGCCTTCTTGGCGATCTTCCCGGCCAGCGCCTTCGCGCCCGCCTTCAGCGTGGACTTGGCCGTCGCCTCGGACGCCGCATGCTTGATGGTCAGGTCCACGAAGTCGTGGTCCGTGTAGGTGACGATGACCGCGGTGACCTTGTGCGCTTCCGTACCCGTCACGCCCGGCACCGAGTCGGCGATCGAGTCGCCGACCTTGACCTGGTCGATGGCCTTGGCCGAACCGTCGGCCATCAGCACCGGCGTCGAACCGGTGAAGCTGTGCGGCTTCTCGCAGCTGGGCCCGGATTCCTCCGCCGCAGGCTCATCCGAATGCGACTGCGCATTCGTACTCGAAGCCTCCGCCTCCCCCGTAGTAGCCGCCTCCTCCGTGGCATCCGCCGCAGCGGACTCCCCGGCCTCGGCCGCCCCCTTCCCGAACAGGCCGCCCACCGCGCTCATCGCCTTCGGGGCCGCCTTCGCCAGGAGCTGGCCGCCGAGCTCGCCGAGGGCTCCGCCGACCGCGCCCGCGGCCGCGCCCTCGATCGCCGAGCCGGCGAACGCGCCCACGCTGCAGTCGCCGCCGCCGTTGTCGGCGCACTTGAAGCCCTGTTCGACCAGGGAGCCGGCCGCGCCCGCCAGCGCGGCGCAGCCGATGGAGCCCACGCCCGCGGTCGCCGCCTCGCAGCCGGCGAACACCACCGTGGAGACCACCAGCGAGGTGATCGCCGCCTCGTGGTGCTTGACGAACTTCGCCGTCGCCTTCGCCGCCGTGACCGTCGCGTGGTACGCGGTCCGCGCCACGTGGGCGACCGCGTGCGCCGCCTTCTTCACGACGTGCTCGACCTTGTGCACGGCCTTCTTGACCGCGTGCACCACGCGGTGCACGGCGTGGGAGACCTTGTGGTAGGCGGTATGCAGCGCATGGACCGCGTAGTGGGTGACACGCCTGACGTGTCTGGCCGCGTACTGGTACACGTGCCGCGTGTAGCGCACCGTGGAGCGGTAGACGTCCTGCACGTGGTGCACGACCTTGCGCACCGTGTGCTTGACCCGCTTGACCACCCGGTGCACCGCAGCCTTGGCCCGGTGGTAGATGTGCGTGGCCGCGCGCTTGACGGCGTGGTAGGCGTGCGAGGCGTGGTGCACGGCCTTCTTCGCACCGCACACCACGTCGTACCAGGAGCAGTTGCCCGAGTCGTCCGTGCCGGCCATCGGGTTGTCGTCGACGTAGGCGAAGGGGTTCGCGGACACCGAGTTAGGCGTCGCGTCCAGGGAGACGCTGTCCTTGTTGAGGAACTGGCCCGTGGCCGGGTCGTACCAGCGGGACGCCGTGCCGACATCGCCGGTGCCGGGTTCGGTCCAGCCGGACTGGAAGCCGAGGTGGCCGGCCATCGAGGACGTCGACAGCACCTTGCCCAACGGGTCGTAGGACTGGGAGCCGGAGAGGGTCGTCGCGCCCGAGGTGAACGTGCCGACGACGTCCGCGTGCTGGTCCGTCAGGGCCAGGACGGCGGTTCCGCCGGACGGTTTGATGCCGACCACGCCGCCCGCGGGGTCGTAGGTGTACGTGGTGTCGCCGTCCGAGGCGATCGTGTTGTCCGCGCCGGAGTAGGCGAACGTCCGTGACGAGCTGTCACTTGTGTCCGTGTCCGTGATGTTCCGGCCCAGCGCGTCCAGCGTGTACGACTGGGAGCCGGCCACCACCTGGCCGCCGAAGGCGTCCGCCTTGAGCGCCACCGTGCCGGACGTGGCGGACTGCTGGGTCATCGTGCCGCGTGCCGAGTAGGCGTACGAGTTCACGCCGTCCGACGTCAGCTCGTCCCGGGCGTCGTACGTGTACACGTTCGAGCCGTTGCGGATCCGGTTGCCCGACGCGTCGTAGGCGTAGGCGGTGGTCGTCGTGCCGTTGTTCCACGACGTCAGGCGGTTCGCGTAGTCGTAGGCGTAGGTGTTCGCCGACGCGCCCGTCACCCCGGTCGTCGTCTTCGACGTCAGGTTGCCGTTCTTGTCGTAGCCGTAGGCGAAGCTCGCCAGCGTGGACGCGCCCTGGACCAGGGTGTCGCTGGTCAGTTCGTGTGCGCTGTTGTAGCCGAAGGACCTGGTCTGGCCCGTCGAGCCGTACTTGATCGACGTCAGCTCGTTCAGGTTGTCGTACGAGTACGTCAGCTGCTTGCCGGTCGCCGCGTCGTTCAGTGACGACAGGCGGCCCGCGGAGTCGTAGCCGTAGCTCGTGGTGCCCGCCGCATCCGTGCGCGAGGACATCGAACCGTCGTCGGTGTACGCGAAGCTGGACGAGCCGGCCGAACCGGAGGTGGTCAGCACGTCGCCGCGGTCGTCGTAGGTGAACGCGTCGTGCGTGGACGCCTGGTGGTCGGCGGCGCCCGTGGTGCCCGCCTCGGCGGTGTCCGCCGACAGGACACGGCCGTCGGAGTCGTAGCTGAAGCTGCGGGTGGCCGTCGCCGCGTCCGCGGCGGAGCCGGACATCGACTTGAGCTGGCCGACCGAGTCGTAGGACAGGGACGTGGTGACACCGCCGGGCAGTGTCACGTCGGTCAGCTGGCCGTCGTTGTCGTACGCGTACGTCGTCGTGGAGTCCGCCGCCGACGTGTACTGCGCCGTCGTCGGCTCGATCACCTTCTCCTGCTGGCCCCACGGCGTGTACGTGTAGCGCCAGGAGTTGCCCCGGCCGTCGGTGAACCGGGTGCGGTTGCCGGCCGCGTCGTAGCCGAACGTCGTCGTGATCGACGTCGTGTCGTCGACCGGCTGGATCTCCTGGGTGATCGTGCCCGCCGCGTCGTAGGTGAAGTGGCTGGTGTGGTTGCGGGCGTCGGTGATCGAGGTGACGTTGCCGACGCCGTCGTAGCCCGTCGAGGACTGCGCGAGGACGGTGCCGTTCGCGTCGTACTGCGTGGTCTGCGCCGGGTCGCCGGCGGCGTTGTAGTCCGTCTGCGTGTAGCTGTTGTCGGCGAGGATCGCCTTCTGCTGGTTGCCCTCGAAGTCGTAGGTGTAGCGGGTGGTGTTGCCCGCGCCGTCCGTGACCGAGGTGGTGTCACCGGCCCGGTTGTAGCCGTAGGAGGTGGCCACCCCGCCCGGCGATGTCGCCGAGGCCAGGTGCGAGCCGTACGGGTTGCCGGTCGTGACCCCGTAGGAGTAGTGCGACGTCAGCGTGCGCGTCGACGGGTAGCGCTCCAGGGTGGTCTGGGTCAGCTGGCGGCCGAGGTAGTCGTAGGTCGCCTGGGTCTGGGCGCCGGTGGCGTCCGTCGACGTCAGCTGGTCGCCGGCCGTGTCGTAGGTGGCGTGCGTCTTGGTGGTGTCCGGCTCGGTGATCTGGGCGAGGTCGCCCATCTGGTCGTACAGGTAGGACGTCGTCTTGCCGCCGGGGGTGGTGACCGAGGTCTGGTTGCCCTGGCTGTCGTACGTCCACACCGTGGTGCCGGCGTTCGGCGAGGCCGCGCCCGCCGGGGTGTACGTCGGCAGGGTCTCGGAGACCTTGTCGCCGTTGGCGTCGTACGCCGTGGTGGTGGTGTTGCCGTCCGGGTCCTGTTCCTCGACCGCCTCGCCGAAGGTGTTGAAGCCGGAGACGGTCGTCGGGCGCTCGGTGTCCGGGCTGGTGCCGTCCTTCTCCACCTGCACGGCCGGTGCGGTGGTGAGCGCGAGGTTGCCCGCCTCGTCGTAGGCGTAGTTGGTGGTGTTGGTGTCGGCGTCCGTCATGGACGTCGGCAGGCCGCGCTTGTCGTACGTCCACTTGGTGGTCTGCTCGTCGGACGAGCCGACCGTGCCGCCCGAGCGGCCCTTGCCGTAGAGGGAGGAGATCTCGGAGGCGGACAGGGCCCGCTGGTAGGTCTGGACGTTGCTCGCCGCTCCGTTGACCACGTTGGCGACGGAGCCGCCGGCGGTCTTCACGCCGCCGACGGACAGCGGGCCGGTGCCGGTCCACGGCGAGGTGTTGGCGGCGGTGCCCGCGAGGGAGCCGTTGACGTAGAGGCTCATGGTGCCGGTCGAGGCGTCGAAGACGCCGACCAGCTGGGTCCAGGTGTCCAGAGCCGGGGCGGTGGAGGCGTACGCGTTGTAGTACGCGGACGGGGTGCCGGAGGAGTCCGAGCTGGGTGAGATGAGGCGGTAGACGCCCTGGCTGGACGCGTACTGCAGGTAGAAGGAGCCCCGGTTGGTGCCGCCCTGGGCGACGAAGGTCCGGAAGGTGGAGGTGTCGTGCAGCTTCACCCAGGCCGAGACGGTGTAGGAGGCGCTGGTGTCCAGGACCGGGCCGTTGGTGGCGACGATGTCGCCGTTGCCTGAGGTGTCGCCGCTGAACTGCGCGGCGCCGTCCGACCAGGTCACGCCGCTGCCCGCGGTCGCGGTGTTGCCGCTGCCGGAGGAGTCGGTGACGGAGCGGCCGGCGGTCTGGTTCAGCTTCCACCAGCCCGCGGGGTGCCCGGAGGCGTCTCCGTACAGCGTCTCGCCGAGGAGGTTGCCCATGTCGTCGTAGGTGCTGGTGACCGTGCGGTCGGCGCCGGTGGCGTCGTGGTCGGTCTGAGTGGCGACCTGGTCGTCCGGCGTGTAGGAGACGCTGGTGACGCGGTCCACGCCGGTCGGGTCGACGGTGGTGGCGGTGGTGCGGGCGGCCGCGTCCACCGTGAAGTTGGTGACCGTCTCGCCGTTGTCGGTGGTCTGGGAGACCATGTTGCCGGCCGCGTCGTACGCGTCCGACTCCAGGACGTAGCTGCCGGAGCCGTCGGCGCTCTTCTTCGTCGCCGTCGCGAGCAGGCCGTCGTCCGTGTAGGTGTACGACGTGGTGTTGCCCATCGCGTCGGTGACGGACGCCAGGCGGCCGGAGGGGTCGTAGGCGCGCGACTCCTCGGTGAGCAGGCTCGCGGTCTGCGGGCTCACCGGGTCGCCCGTGTACATCAGGCCCTGCGTGAGCAGGTTGCCCTCGGCGTCGTACGAGTAGCGGGTCTCGTCGCCGTTGGACGCGACCTCCTTCGTGCGGTTGCCGGAGGAGTCGTAGGTGTACGTGGTGGTGTTGCCGTTGCTCGCGCCCGCGGCCGCGTTGGCGTCGGCCTCGGTCAGGACGTGGTCGTAGGCGTCGTAGGTCCACGTCTGGGTGCGGGAGCTGTCGCCGCCGCTCGCGTCGGCGACGGTCTGCGAGGTGACGTTGCCGTCCTCGTCGAAGACCGTGCTGCTCACCGCGGAGTGGGTGGCGCCGCTGAGCCGGTCGGTGATCTGCGGGTCGTGCTCCTCGACGACCTCGTCGGCCGCGTCGTACTTGTACGAGGTGACCAGGCCGTTCGGGTAGGTGTCGGAGACCGCCTTCTGGCTGGTGACCCGGCCCAGGCCGTCGTAGCTGTACGAGGTGACCAGGCCGATGGCGTCCGTGGTGGAGGCCACGTCGCCGTCGGCGAAGTAGGCGACCTGGTTGACCGCGCCGCCGGGGCTGGTGGTCTTCACCGGCAGGCCGGCCGGGACGACGCCGCCGTCGGCCGACGGGAAGGTGCTGGTGCCGTCGCTGTACTGGGTGGCGGAGGTACGGCCGTTCGGGAAGCCGGGGACGGCCGGGCCGGTGACGGCGGTCTGGTCGCCCGCCGAGTCGTACGTGTACGACGTCAGGTACGTGGTGTCGGTGGCGGACGCGGAGCGGCCGTCCCGCTCGGTCAGCAGCTGGTCGTTGCGCGGGTCGGCGGTGGTCAGCTGGGCCGTGGTGTCGTCCGGGTAGTACGTGTAGTACTCGGTGTTGCACTTGTTGGCGGCCTGGTCCTGGCAGGTCGTCGAGGAGACGATGTTGCCGCGGACATCGTGGCCGGTGGTGGTCATCGCCCCGTTGGGGTCGGTGACGGTGTGCTCGAAGCCGGCGGTGTCGTAGCCGAAGCGGGTGGTGTTGCCGAGGGCGTCGGTCTCGCTCAGCTCGCGGTCGTCGTGCAGGACGTCGTAGGTGTAGGTGGTGGTCGCGGTGGTCGGGGTGGTGACCTTCACCGTCTTCACCGGCAGCAGGCCCGTGGAGTCCTTGGCGGCCTCGAAGTGGGCGTCGACGTCGTCCTGGGTGAGGCCGGTGCCGTAGAAGGACACCTCGGCGATGGAGCCGTTGAAGTGGCTGACCTCGCCCGGTGTGTTCAGCCAGCTCTTGGCGAAGCCGGCGCCGATGTAGACGTGGCTGTTGGACTGGTCGTTGGGCGCGCCGGTGTAGGCGGCCTGCTTGATGCCGTCCAGGTACATCGTCTGGGTGGTGCCGCTCACCGTGAGCGCCACGTGGTGCCAGGCGCTGTCGGTGACCGTGCCGGTGGAGCCGAAGGCCGTGGAGCCCGAGCCGCTGCCGGACCAGAAGTGGCCGTGCAGCTTGCCGTCGCTGCCGACGTACAGCACCGGCGTCCAGGTGCCGGTCGCGGAGGTCGCGCCGGCGATGGCCACGGACTGGTCGCCGATCAGGACGCCCTGCGCGGCGGTCTTGAACCACAGCTCGACGCTGCGGTCGCTCTTCGCGTGCAGCAGGGCGGCGGGCACCTCCACGTACGAGGTGCTGCCGTTGAAGGAGGCGGTGGTGTGGTCGCTGAAGGGTCCGCTCGCGCCGAGCGTCACCGCGCTGTACGTGCCGTTGCCGCCGCGCACCTCGTCCAGCGCCTGGGTGGCGCCCGCCGCTTCGCCGAGGCGGTAGTACTGGAGCGGGGCGCCGCCGAGGACCGCGCCGCGGTAGGTGTCGCTGGAGCCGGTGACGGTGGGCGCGCCGAGCTTCCACACGCCGCCGTTCTCGTCGGTGAGCTGGGTCAGCGCGGTGGAGTCGGTGTCGTACACCATCGCGGCGTAGGTCTTGCCGGACGGCCGCTTGACCGAGGTCAGCAGGCTGGCGCTGTGGGTGCCGTACTTGTACAGGTCGCTGACGTCGGCGGCCACCAGGGGGCGGCTGTACCAGGCGACGTCGGCGATGGAGCCGGTGAAGTAGCTGGCGGTGCCGGCCGAGGACGAGGTGGAGTAGTTCGGTTCGTCGGGCCAGGCGCCGCCGAGGAAGCCGGTGCCGAGGTAGTTGTAGACCTGGTTCTTGCCGAAGGCGGTGGCGCTCTTGATGGAGACGGTGCCGGTCCGCGAGCCGATCTTGGTGTTGTCCAGGTACAGGGTCTGCGAGTTGCCCGCGGCGGACAGCACCACGTGGTGCCACTTGCCGTCGGCGACCGAGGCGGAGGTCTGGATCGGGTTCTCGCCGCCGCTGTACCAGAACTCGGCGTTCAGCTTGCCGTCGGTGCCGACGTAGACGGACGGCGTGTAGAAGCCGGCCGCCTGTCCCGAGCCGATCGGCTGGGAGGCGTAGGAGTACAGCACGCCCGGACCCGCCGACGTCTTGAACCACAGCGAGATCGCGCCGGAGTCGGTGTCGTTGCCGAGGTTCTTCGGCAGCGAGATGTCGGAGGTGGTGCCGTTGAAGGTGGCGGCCGTGGCGGAGGAGCCGGTCAGCGGTCCTGCGGCGCCGAGGGTGACGTTCTGGTAGGTGGCGTCGGTGGTGCCCTCGTTGGCGACGACGGCGTCCTTGGCGGTGGTGCCGGAGGACTCCGACAGCGGCCAGTAGGCGTGCGGGTCGAGGTCGAGGGAGGCGGTCTGGTACGGCGATCCGCTGGTGTAGCCGTAGGTGGTGCACTTGGTGGCCGACACCGGCGGGCACACGGTGGTGAGCTGGTCGCCGGTGTAGCCGTAGTTCCACGTCTCGGTGGTGGCCGAGTTGCCCGCGGTGACGGGGTCGGTGGTGACGGTGGCGACGTGCGCGGCCGAGGCGCCGCTGGGCGTGGACCAGGTCAGGCTGAGGGAGCGGCCGGAGACGGCGGACTTCATCAGGGTGACGTGGCCGCTGGTCCAGGTGAAGTTGACGGACCGGCCGTTGGCGTCGGTGACCGAGTCCAGGCCGTAGACACCCGAGCCCAGGCTCTTGGTGAAGGCGTAGACGGTGTCGTCCTTGTCGGTCAGCTTGTAGCCGCCGGCGGTGACCGTCTGGAAGGTGGCGAAGCGTCCGTTGCCGGGTGTGAAGGTGCCGTCGCTGTTCTTGCCGTAGCCGACCTCGGAGCCGTCGGGGTAGGTGACGAAGACGCTGGAGACCGCGCCGGCGGCGGTGTAGTGCTCGGCGGCCCGCGCGTCGAAGATGCTCGACCAGCCGGCGCCGAACGCGCCCGTCGAGCGCGGGTCGCGGGAGTTGTAGTCGCGCTCGACGTCCAGGGACGGGCCGACGGTGGAGATGGACGCGTCGGTGTCGTTGGTCGTGTAGTTGCGGCTGGTCGCGTCGAAGCCGTGGTCGCTGCTGTTCTGCGACAGCCCCGAGGTGATGACGGTCTGCGGGACCTCCACGGACATCGCGTACGACGTCGCCGTGGAGTACAGGGCGGTCGTGGAGTCGTACGCCTGCACGGTCCACGAGTAGCTCTTGCCCCAGGCCAGCTTGCCCGTGGGCACGGTCCAGTCGCCGGTGGAGACCAGGCCCGAGTCGGCGACCTTGGTGCCGCTGGAGTCGTAGACGCGGAACAGGTACTGGTTGCTGGAGCCGCTGGTGGAGTTGGCGCCGCCGGCCCAGGCGGTCAGCTCGGGCGTGGTGGTGTACTCGACGGCGTTGTCGGCCGGGAACTGCTCGTACAGCTGCGGCGCGGTGTTGCCGGTGTAGGTGACCAGGAGGTGCGGGCCGTCCCCGGGGTCGTTGAAGGAGCCGAACTGCTTCCAGTGCAGGGCGTCGCTCGTCGAGGCGTACACCGCGAGGCCGTAGTCGGCGCTGGTGCCGCTGAACCAGCCCTGGATGGCGGAGGTGGACAGCGGGACCTGGAGCCAGTCGCCGACGGTGCGGTCGGCGGCGGTGTTGGCGCAGGCGTTGGGCACGCTCGGGGTGAGGTTGCCGATGGAGGAGCCGGTGGAGGGGCCCGGGTAGCTGGTGGCGGTCTCCGGGGTCCAGGCCGAGGTGACCAGGGCGACGTCGAAGCGCTCGGCGGTGCAGGTGGCGGCCCAGGTGTCGAAGATGTCCAGGTGGGACTCGGTGACGGTGGCGCCGCTGGCGTCCCAGGCGGTGTCCCAGTGGTTGACGAGGCTGATCGCGCTGTGGGTGCCGGAGTCGTAGGAGCCGACCTTGATGGTCTGCTCGTAGGAGCGGTCCTGGGCGGCGTAGCCGGACTCGACGTAGGTGGTGGTCCAGCCGTCGTCGACGGTGGGGTCGACGGTGACGGGGAAGAGCCTCTTGGCGCTGTGCAGCCAGCCCTTGTCCAGGGTGATCCGCAGGGCGTAGCCGCTGTCGGTGCGGACGAGCTTGGTGGTGACGTCGTGGGTGGTGGCCGGGTCGCCGGAGCGCGGGTTCACCTTCGAGTCGAAGGCGTACGCCGGGGGGATGCGCTCGACGGTCTTGCCGGCGGAGTCCCGCAGGTCGGTCCAGCCGTTCTGCTGCTGGACGGGGGTGAGGCCCTTGAGGGTGAGCGGGAAGGTCCAGGTGTTGTCCGCGTCGGCGGAGTCGAGGACGACGGACTCCTTGACGCCGGTGGCGGTGGGGGAGAGCGCGAGGTCCGTGTCGGCCAGGACGCCGTGGTAGGTGACGGTGGAGCCGTCGGCGGTGCCCTTGACGGGGGCGGCGCCCTGCAGGGCGTAGGCGATGCGGTGGCCGTTGCCGTCGGCCAGGGAGGCGAGGGCGGAGTCGGTGGCCCTGGCGCCGAAGTCGACGGCGACGGAGTTGGCCTTCTCGTACCAGCGGCCGTCGGGTCCGGCCCGTACGTCCACGTCGATGGGCGCCCATCTGCCCTTGCCGACCTGGTAGTTGACGGGTCTGGTGTACATCTCGCGGGTGGTGCTGCCGTCCGCGTTCCGGTAGACGCTCTCGGTGCGCGAGGACTTGGTGGTGCTGAGCTTGCTGGTCTTCGGGTCGAAGTGGCCGCCGGCGCTGCGGCCCTGGGCCGGCTTGGCGTTGTGCGCCTGGTAGGCGGACAGCTCGCCGCGGCCCTTTCCGGGCTTCTGCCCCTTGCCGCGGTGGGCGGCGGTGGCCTGTGCGGAGACGTGGTGTGCGCGGCCGGCGGCCGTGCCCGACTGCTGGTGCGGCAGCTTGCCCCAGTGCGGGTCCTCGAACCAGGACGCCAGCGACTTCAGGCTGAGGCCGGGCAGCTGGACCGCCGCCAGCTGCATGCCCTCGGCCGCGGCCTCCTGGGTGGTCAGCGTCAGCGCGAGTCCGACGAGGGCGAACAGCGCGGCACAGCGCCGCAGCCGTCGGGTGCGACGGGCGGAGCGGGCACGGCGAAGTGACCTGAAGCGCACGGGAGTGACTCCAACAGGCAGGAAGGGCAGGGAAAACGAAGAGATCCTGCCTGTTGTGTACACGCTATGAACAGAAGCGAAGGGGGACCCTTGGAGCGATCTTGACCAGCGCTTGCTGAACCGGCCCCGTCTTACCCCGGCTGCCCCCTTTTGCTCTTTATCAATTCCTTACGCTCACACCACTCCCGTTACGCCGAGCCGTTATGCACTTGTGCCCGCGTTTACGTTTGCCAAGGCCGGACCCCGCGGAGGGGGCCGCCGCCCTCAGGCCGCGTGGAACCTCTCCGGTGCCTTGGTCGGGTTGCCGCCCGAGGGGAGTTCCTGCCCGGGACAGGTTTCGAGGACCTTCTTCATCGCGGCCTTCTCGGCGGCGGTGACCCACAGGCCGTACTTCTTCTTCACGGCCACCTGCGCGGCGACGTAGGTGCAGCGGTAGGCCTTGTTCGTCGGGAGCCAGGTGGCCGCGTCGCCGTCGCCCTTGCCCCGGTTCGCACTCGCGTCGACCGCCAGGAGGTTCAGCGGGTCGTTGGCCAGGGCTATGCGCTTGCTGGCGTCCCAGTACTTGGCGCCCTTCTGCCAGGCGTCCGAGAGGGCGACGAGGTGGTCTATGTCGACCAGGCTGCGGCCCCGCCGGTAGGTGACCTCCTTGCCGGAGTACGGGTCCGGCTCCAGGACTCCGTAGGAGACCTTGCAGTCGCCGTCGGTGAACTTCACCTCCTTCAGGTCGCGCTTGAGGATGTCGTCCCGGGTGTCGCAGGAGTTGGAGTCCGTGTCCGCCCAGGCGGAGCCGAACTTCTCCCGGGAGTAACCGGTCTTCGGCGCCCTGCCCTTGACGGTCAGCGAGTCGGCGGCGGTCAGCGCCGCTCCCCCGCCGCCCGAGCCCTGGGCTCCCGAACTCCCCTTGTCCTCCAGGTCGTTGCATCCGGCCACGGCGAACAACACGACGACGGCGGTGACCGCCCCGCTCCACAGACGCGCCACGTGCGCCCCCTCTTTCTTGCCTCTGTCCGCCTCCGCACGGGCGGATTTCTGCTGGTCCAACGGTAACTGCCGCACGGTTCGGGCCAGATGCCGCCCAAAGGGGCTTATGCCGCCAACTCGCCCTTATCGGCATCCGATCGCCGCCCGGGGGGAAGCCCGGACCGCAGACCTTCGCGCCCGCTCACTCCCCGCGGCGACCGAATGCCCCCGATGGCGCGCCGCACACCTTGCCATGCCCGAACGCCTCCCGAAGCCTCGGGGTCTTGCGGGCCCGTGGAGCCGCTCAGGGCCCGCGGAGCCGCTCGGGTCCCACGGAGCCGCTCGGGTCCCACGGAGCCGCTCGGGTCCCACGGAGCCGCTCGGGGCCCGCGGAGCCGCTCGGGGTGGACTTGACCTTGACGCCGGTGTCAGGGTCCGACGATTCCGGCATGAGCGAGAGCCTCCGCCCTCGAAGTGCTCACCCGCAGCTGGGCCGTCGAACTGGCCCCGCTCGGGATCCGGGTGGTCGCGGTGGCCCCGGGCGCGATCGAGACACCGATCGCCGACCACTCCGGGTACACCCCGGAACAGCGGTCCGCCCTGCGCAGATGGCAGCTCGACCACACCCCGCTCGGCCGGATCGGCCGCCCCGAGGAGGTCGCCTGGGCCATCACGCGGCTCGCCTCGCCCAAGGCGTCGTTCGTGACCGGCGTGGTGCTGCCGGTGGACGGCGGGGCGGTCGTCGCCTGAACCCGGGACGGCGCCGGGTCAGACCGTCTCGCGCGGCTCCCCCGCCTCGCGCAGCGCCGCCGCCAGTCGCTCCCGTACCTCCGTCTGCGCCGCTATCCGCGCGTCCAGGACCGCCAGCCGGTCCCGGGCGATCCGCAGGCCCCGCGCCGAGGCGCGACCGGCGGTGACCTCGCCGTCCAGGCAGGGCAGGAAGGCCCGTACGTCGTCCAGGGTGAGGCCCGCCGCCAGCAGCCGGCGGATGTTGCGGACGCGTACGGCCGTCCGGGCGTCGTACGCGCGATAGCCGTTGGCGGCACGTACGGAGGTGATCAGGCCCGCCTGTTCGTAGTGGCGCAGGGCGCGCGGTGTCGATCCGGTCGCCCGCGCCATCTCACCGATCCGCACATCCCGCGCCCCTCGTCACACGTCATCCGTCGGCCCGTTCGCCTGTCACGACCCCAGGATCGAGGCGAGGAACTCCCCGACCCAGCCCAGCAGTTCCCGGCCGACCAGCGGCTTGCCGCCCACCTTCGCGGTCTTCGGGCGGGGTACCAGGAGCTGGTGGACGGCCGGCTTGATGACGGTCCCCGGGTACAGGCGCTTGACCCGCAGCTCCTGGGACTCGCGCAACTCGACCGGCGCGAAGCGGATGTTGGTGCCCTGGAGGACGATCTCGCCGACCCCGCACGCACGGGCCAGCATCCGCAGGCCGGCGACCAGCAGCAGGTTCTCCACCGGCTCGGGCAACTTGCCGTAGCGGTCGGTGAGTTCCTCGCGGACGGCCCTGATGTCCTCCTCCGAGTTGGCGGAGGCGATGGCACGGTAGGCCTGGAGGCGCAGCCGCTCGCCGGGCGCGTAGTCGTGCGGGACGTGCGCGTCGACGGGCAGCTCGATCTTGACCTCCAGCGGCGGCTCCTCCTCGATCTCACCGGTCTCCAGCTGCCGCCGGTAGTCCGCGACGGCCTCGCCGACCATGCGGACGTACAGGTCGAAGCCGACGCCCGCGATGTGCCCGGACTGCTCGCCGCCGAGCAGGTTGCCGGCGCCGCGGATCTCCAGGTCCTTCATCGCCACGTACATGCCGGCGCCCATCTCGGTGTGCTGGGCGATGGTCGCGAGGCGTTCGTGGGCCGTCTCCGTCAGCGGCTTCTCCGGCGGGTACAGGAAGTACGCGTACCCGCGCTCACGCCCGCGGCCGACGCGGCCGCGCAGCTGGTGCAGCTGGGAGAGGCCGAAGGTGTCGCCGCGTTCGACGATGAGCGTGTTGGCGTTGGAGATGTCGATGCCGGACTCGACGATCGTGGTGGAGACGAGGACGTCGAACTTCTTCTCCCAGAAGTCGACGACGACCTGTTCGAGGGCCGACTCCGACATCTGGCCGTGGGCGGTCGCGATGCGCGCCTCGGGGACGATCTCGCGGAGCCTGGCGGCCGCGCGGTCGATGGACTCCACCCGGTTGTGGATGTAGAAGACCTGGCCCTCGCGCAGCAGTTCGCGGCGGATCGCGGCGCCGATCTGCTTCTCCTCGTACGGCCCGACGAAGGTGAGCACCGGGTGCCGCTCCTCCGGGGGCGTGGTGATCGTGGACATCTCGCGGATGCCGGTGACCGCCATCTCCAGGGTGCGCGGGATCGGGGTGGCCGACATGGTCAGTACGTCGACGTTGGCGCGCAGCTTCTTCAGCTGCTCCTTGTGCTCGACGCCGAAGCGCTGCTCCTCGTCGACGATGACCAGGCCGAGGTCCTTGAACTTGGTCTCCGAGGAGAAGAGGCGATGGGTGCCGATGACGACGTCGACCGCGCCTTCCCTGAGGCCCTCAAGGGTCCCCTTCGCCTCGGTGTCGGTCTGGAAGCGGGAGAGCGCCTTCACACTCACCGGGAACTGCGAGTACCGCTCGGAGAACGTGCCGAAGTGCTGCTGCACCAGCAGGGTGGTGGGGACGAGGACGGCGACCTGCTTGCCGTCCTGGACGGCCTTGAAGGCGGCCCGGACCGCGATCTCGGTCTTGCCGTAGCCGACGTCGCCGCAGATCAGGCGGTCCATGGGGACGGACTTCTCCATGTCCTCCTTGACCTCGGCGATGGTGGTGAGCTGGTCGGGGGTCTCCGCGTACGGGAAGGCGTCCTCCAGCTCGCGCTGCCAGGGCGAGTCGCCGGCGAAGGCGTGGCCGGGGGCGGCCATGCGCGCGCTGTAGAGCCTGATCAGGTCGGCGGCGATCTCCTTGACGGCCTTCTTGGCGCGCGCCTTGGTCTTCGTCCAGTCGGCGCCGCCCAGGCGGTGCAGGGTGGGGGCCTCGCCGCCGACGTACTTGGTGATCTGCTCCAGCTGGTCGGTCGGGATGTACAGCCGGTCGCCGGGCTGGCCGCGCTTGGCGGGGGCGTACTCCACGACCAGGTACTCGCGGGTGGCGCCCTGGACGGTGCGCTGCACCATCTCGATGTAGCGGCCGACGCCGTGCTGCTCGTGCACGATGTAGTCGCCCGGCTCCAGGGTGAGCGGGTCGATGGTCTTGCGGCGGCGGGCCGGCATCCGGGCGCCGTCCTTGCCGGCCGCCTTCTGCCCGGACAGGTCGGTCTCGGTGAGGACGGCGAGGCGGAGCGCGGGGTCGACGAAGCCGTAGTCGATCGAGCCGCACGACACGTGCACGACCGAGGGGCTCAGCTCGCCCAGGTCGACGTCGAGGCGGGCGGCGATGCCCTCGCCGCCGAGCACCTCGACGGTGCGGGAGGCGGGGCCGTGGCCCTCGGTGACGAACACCGTGCGCCAGCCGTCGGCCAGCCAGCCCTTGGTGTCGGCGAGGGCCTTCGCGGTGTCGCCGCGGTAGGTCTCGGGGGCGTGCATGCCCAGCTTGAGGGTGTCGGCGGCCGGCTCGTCGTCCGCCGCGAACGGCGACACCGACCACCACATCATGTCCAGCTCGCGGGCGCGGTCGCGGACGTCCGCGATCGACCACAGGGAGGCCGCGCCGACGTCGATGGGGGCCTCGCCGCCGCCCGCGGTGGCCGCCCAGGAGGCCTGCAGGAACTCCTGGCTCGTCGCCACCAGGTCGGCGGCGCGCGTCCGCACCCGCTCCGGGTCGCAGACGACGGCCATCGCGCCCTTGGGCAGCACGTCCATCAGCAGTTCCATGTCGTCGACGAGGACCGGGGCGAGGGACTCCATGCCCTCGACGGCGATCCCCTCGGCGATCTTGTTGAGCAGCTCGCCGAGCTCCGGGTGCTCCTCGGCGAGGGCACGCGCCCGTGCGCGGACGTCGTCGGTGAGCAGCAGCTCGCGGCAGGGCGGTGCCCACAGGCCGTGGTCGGCGACCTCCAGGGAGCGCTGGTCGGCGACCTTGAAGTAGCGGATCTCCTCGACGTCGTCGCCCCAGAACTCGACGCGCAGCGGGTGTTCCTCGGTGGGCGGGAAGACGTCCAGGATGCCGCCGCGGACGGCGAACTCGCCGCGCTTCTCGACGAGCTCCACGCGCGCGTAGGCGGCGGCCGCGAGGGCTTCGACGACCTCGTTCAGATCGGCGCTCTGGCCGGTGCGCAGGGCCACCGGCTCCAGGTCGCCGAGGCCCTTGACCTGCGGCTGGAGCACGGATCGTACGGGCGCGACGACGACGGAGACCGGGCCGGTCTCGGGGTCGTCGGGGCTGGGGTGGGCGAGGCGGCGCAGGACGGCGAGGCGGCGGCCGACGGTGTCGCTGCGGGGGCTGAGGCGCTCGTGCGGGAGGGTCTCCCAGGCGGGGTACTCCGCGACGCCCTCGGAGGGCAGGAGCGTGCGCAGGGCCGCGGCGAGGTCCTCGGCCTCGCGGCCGGTGGCGGTGACCGCGAGCACGGGTCGGCCGGCCTCGCGGGCCAGGGCGGCGACCGCGAGGGGGCGGGCCGCCGGGGGGCCGACCAGGTCGACGTGCATGCGGTTGCCGTCCGCGGCCGCCTTGATCGCTTCCGCGAGGGCGGGGTCCTTGACGACGGCGTCGAGCAGACCGTGCAGGCTCATTCAGGGCGGCTTTCGTCGGGGGGTGGGCAACGCGAAGTGCCCGGCGCGGACTGCGACCGGGGGGTCTCCAGCCTACGACTACGCGGGCGCGGGTGCCGGGGCTGTGGATAACCTCCGTCGCCCTGTGAGGTACCGCCCGTCCCGGTGGCCGTACCAGGGGGCTCCGCCCCCTGGACCTCCGAAGCCTATGCCCACCCGCCACCCGACTCGGTGAGCAGAGAAGCCGGACTCGAAAGACAAAGACGCGCACCACCCGACTCGGTGAGTTGAAAGGCGGGACTCGAAGGACAGACGAAAGACAAAGACGTGCCCGGCGCCGAAGAGTCCCCCAGGACTCCCCGGCGCCGGGCGTTCCCCCGCAACCCCCGTATGCGGTGGTCTCTTCGGTAACCCCGTATGCGGGGTCTCTTCGGTCGGCTCAGTCGGTCGCGATCGCGTTCAGGACGTTCATGCGGCCCGCGCGGAACGCCGGGATCAGGGCGGCGAACAGGCCCACGAAGGCCGAGCCGACGAAGACCCCGATGATCGTCGGCCAGGGGATCTCCAGGACCTTCAGGCCCTGCAGGGCGAGCAGCTTCTGGGCCGTGGCGCCCCAGCCCATGCCCAGTCCGAGGCCCAGCAGGGCGCCGAAGAGGGCGATCACCACGGACTCCATGCGGATCATGCGGCGCAGCTGGCGGCGGGAGAGGCCGATCGCCCGCATCAGGCCGATCTCGCGGGTCCGTTCGACCACCGACAGGGCGAGGGTGTTCACGACGCCGAGGACCGCGACGATGATCGCCAGGGCGAGCAGGCCGTAGATCAGGTTCAGCAGCTGGCCGATCTGGTCCTTGAGCGCCTGCTTGTAGTCGGTCTGGTCGCGCACGGTGTACTGCGGGTAGTCGTGCAGCGCGGACTTGAGCGACGTGTACGCGGCGTCCTGGCGGCCGTCCTCGGCGGTGGCGAAGACCAGGTCGTCGAGCGGCATCTTGGCGGCCGGCACGTACTTGGCGAGGGTGGTGATGTTCGTGTACTTGGAGCCGGCGTCGATGAGGCCGTCGCTGCTGGTGATCGCGCGGACCGTGAGGTGGGCCGTGCGGCCGTCCTTGAAACTGACGGTGATCTTCGAGCCGAGGTGGATGTCGTGCGCCTTGGCGAACTTGTCGTGCACGGACATCGAGTCGGGCAGGTAGGCGTCCTTGAGGTCACCGGCGACGGTCTTGGTGCGCAGGTCGGTCGCGTAGGTGGGGTCGGCCGCCGTGATGTCGGTGTCCTTGAGGGTCTTGCCGTCGGGCGTGGTGTAGTCGGCGGTGGTCGTGCGGTACTCGGTGACGCGGGCAAGGCCCGGCACGTCCTTGATCGCCTTGACCGCCTGCGGGGTGATCCGCTGACCGCTGTCGGACTGGATGATGAAGTCCGTGCCGACGGTCTTGTCGAGCTGGTCGGAGGCCGAGGCGACCATGGAGGAGCCGACCACCGAGAGGCAGGCGACCAGCGCCAGTCCGATCATCAGCGCGGCGCCGGTGGCACCGGTGCGGCGCGGGTTGCGCAGGGCGTTGCGTTCGGCCATGCGTCCGACCGGGCCGAACATCCGGAGCAGGACGGCGCCCAGGGCGCGGACGACGGCGCCCGCGAGCAGCGGGCCGATGACGACGAACCCGATGAGGGAGAGGACGATGCCGAGGCCGAGCCAGGCCGAGCCCTGCTTGGCCTGCTCCGTGGCCGAGGCCAGGTAGAGGCTGTAGCCGCCGGCGCCGGTCAGTACCAGGCCGACCAGGGCGCGGATGCGGCCCGCCCTGGCGTCGGCGGGGGCGCCCGCGTCGCGCAGCGCGGCCATCGGGGAGACCTTGCCGGCCCGGCGCGCGGGCAGGTAGGCGGCGAGGACGGTGACGACGACGCCGAGGAGCAGGCCGAACACCGGGGTCGTCCAGGCGATCGTCAGATCGCTCGTCGACAGGTGCATACCCATCTGGCCCATCAGCTTCATCAGGCCGACCGCGATGCCGACGCCCGCGCCGACGCCCAGGATCGAGCCGACCACGCCGAGCAGCAGGGCCTCGACGAGCACGGACCGGTTGACCTGGCCGCGGCTGGAGCCGATGGCCCGCAGCAGGCCGATCTCGCGGGTGCGCTGGGCGACCAGCATCGAGAAGGTGTTGATGATCAGGAAGATGCCGACCAGGAAGGCGATCCCGGCGAAGCCGAGCATCGCGTACTTCATGACGCTCAGGAAGCTCTCGACGTCCTTCTGGTTGGCGTCGGCGGTCTCCTTGGCGGTCTGCACCTTGTAGGCGGAACCGAGCTCGCCGGTCACGTTCTTCTTCAGCTGCGGGTCGGTCACCCCGGCCGCGGCCGTCACGTTGACGTTCGTGAAGACGCCGGTCCGCCCGACGAGCGTCTGCTGGGCGGTCCTGGTGTCCAGGTAGAAGATCGCGGCACCGGGGTTGGTGACGGTGAAGTCGGCGATGCCGGAGATCTTCGCGGTGTGCGTGCCGACCGCGCTGATGACGGAGATCTCGTCGCCGAGCTTCAGGTGGTGCTTGTCGGCGGTGTCGGCGTCGACCATGACCTGGCCGGAGTTCTCCGGCGCCGCACCGGAGGTGATCTTCATGGTGCGGGCGTCGTTGGAGTTCCAGCTGCCGACGATGGTCGGCGCGCCGCTCGACGGCGACAGGCTGTCCTTGTCGGCGTTCACGACGGTCACGGACGTCGAGAAGACCGTCCCCTCGGCCGCCTTGACGCCGGCCGCCGCGCGGACCTTGCCGACCACCGAGGCCGGCATGACCGGCGGCCTGCCGTTGTCGGAGGTCGTCTCCCCGGTGTCGGAGGCGCTCTTGGCACTGACCGTGACGTCGGACGAGGTCGCCGCGAACAGCTTGTCGAACGTCGTGTTCATGGTGTCGGTGAACACGAGCGTGCCGCACACGAACGCCACCGACAGCAGGACGGCGACCGCCGACAGGGCCATGCGGCCCTTGTGCGCGAAGAAGTTGCGCATCGAGGTCTTCATGACGGTCATGACGTACGCCCCCGCGCGTCGAAGTCCTTCATGCGGTCCAGGACGGTGTCCGCGGTCGGCTTGAACATCTCGTCGACGATCCGGCCGTCGGCGAGGTAGAGCACGCGGTCCGCGTAGGAGGCGGCGACCGGGTCGTGCGTGACCATCACGATCGTCTGGCCCAGCTCGTCCACGGAACGGCGCAGGAAGCCGAGGACCTCAGCGCCCGCGCGGGAGTCGAGGTTTCCGGTCGGCTCGTCACCGAAGATGATCTCGGGGCGCGCGGCGAGGGCGCGCGCCACGGCCACGCGCTGCTGCTGGCCGCCCGAGAGCTGCGTGGGGCGGTGCTTGAGCCGCTCCGCGAGCCCCACGGTCTCGACCACGCGCTGCAGCCACTCCTTGTCGGGCTTGCGGCCGGCGATGTCCATGGGGAGCGTGATGTTCTCCAGCGCGTTCAGCGTCGGCAGCAGGTTGAACGCCTGGAAGATGAAGCCGATCCGGTCCCGGCGCAGCTTGGTGAGCTTCTTGTCCTTGAGGCCGGTGATCTCGGTGTCGTCCAGGTAGATCTGACCGCTGGTCACGGTGTCGAGCCCGGCGAGGCAGTGCATCAGGGTGGACTTCCCGGACCCCGAGGGGCCCATGATCGCGGTGAACTGCCCCCGCATGATGTCCACGTCGACATGGTCCAGGGCGACGACACGGGTCTCTCCGGCCCCGTACGCCTTGACGACCTGCCGCGCCCGCGCGGCAACGGCCGTACGCCCTCCAGTACCCCCGTGCCTGGGAATGGTCACAGCCGATGTCACGGTATGTCTCCTAAGTCGGTCAGCGAGTGCGCAGCACTGGGCCGCGCCCTGCTGCGAAGCGGTTGGTACGACGAGTTGGTACGACGATGAGTCTGTCCGTGCGCGGGTCTGTCCCGCGCTGGTGCGAAGCCCCGTCTTTCCGGGGGGAAAACCCCACCCCCGCCGGTTCGGTCGACCACCCCCGGCGGCGTAAAGCCAGGTTAAGGACGGGCGGGGTGCCGTCTCGTCCTCCGGCGGTACGAACCCTCCCCGAGCCCTGGTACGGAGGACCCCCTAGGGGACGTCCACCGCCGGGTGGAGCCCTTCTCAGGGTCGCGCTCCACCCACCGGCCCAGGCAGCCTCCACCCTCCCATCGCGGAAGGGTCAAGTCGCCGTGGACACCGACCAGGTGGCGGCGCACTTCCACCAGGTGGACGCGTACTCCCGCACTGCCGGAGCGGATGGGAAGCTGTCGTACGCGAGATAGATACATGAGGAACACATCGGGAGGGGATCCGGCGTGGCGAAGGAGAACACGAAGCCCGCGATACGCGTGGCGGAGCGCGAGGCCGGGACGGGCCGGCGGGGGGCCGTGGTGGCCGCCCTGATGCTCGCCATGGCGCTGGCGGCGCTCGACTCCACCGTCGTCTCCACCGCCGTCCCCCAGATCGTCGGCGACCTCGGCGGCTTCTCGGTCTTCTCCTGGCTCTTCTCCGGCTACCTGCTGGCCGTCACCGTGACGCTGCCGGTGTACGGCAAGCTCTCCGACACCTTCGGCCGCAAGCCGGTGCTGGTCGCGGGCGCCGCGGTGTTCCTGCTGGGGTCGCTGCTGTGCGCGGTCGCCTGGAACATGGCCGCGCTGATCGCGTTCCGGATCGTGCAGGGCCTCGGTGGCGGGGCGTTGCAGGGCACCGTGCAGACCCTCGCGGCCGATCTGTACCCGCTCAAGGAGCGCCCGAAGATCCAGTCGAAGCTGTCCACGGTGTGGGCGGTGTCGGCGGTCGCCGGGCCGGGGCTCGGCGGGGTGCTGGCCGCGTACGCGGACTGGCGGTGGATCTTCCTCGTCAACCTGCCGATCGGCGCGGCCGCGCTCTGGCTGATCGTGCGTCACCTCCACGAGCCGAAGCGCGCGCCGCGCACGCCCCCGCGGGTGGACTGGGCGGGGGCGCTGGCGGTCTTCGCGTGCGGGGGCGTGCTGCTGACGGCGCTCGTGCAGGGCGGGGTGGCGTGGGCGTGGTGGTCCGCGACGTCGTGCGCGCTGTTCGCCACCGGGTTCGCGCTGGTGGGGCTCGTGGTGTGGATCGAGCGCCGGGCGGCGGAGCCGATCATCCCGGGGTGGGTGTGGCGGCGCCGCACGATCGCGGCCGTCAACCTCGCGCTCGGCGCGCTGGGCCTGCTGATGGTGGCGCCGACGGTGTTCCTGCCGACGTACGCGCAGTCGGTCCTCGGGCTCGCCCCGGTCGCCGCCGGGTTCGTGCTGTCGGTGTGGACGCTGAGCTGGCCGGTCTCCGCGGCCCTCAGCCAGCACGTGTACCGGCGGATCGGCTTCCGCGACACCGCGCTGCTCGGCATCGGCACGGCCGCGCTGATCCTGTTCGCGTTCCCCTTCCTGCCCTACCCCGGGTCGGCCTGGCAGCCGACGCTGCTGATGCTCCTGCTCGGCGCCGCGCTGGGCCTGTTCCAGCTGCCGCTGATCGTGGGCGTGCAGTCGACGGTGGGCTGGGAGGAACGGGGCACCACGACCGCGTCGGTGCTGTTCTGCCGGCAGACCGGCCAGACGATCGGGGCGTCGGTGTTCGGCGCGGTCGCCAACGGGGTGCTGGCGGCGCGGCTGGGCGGCACGGGCGACCTCGACTCCGTCACCCGCGCGCTGGACGACGGCACCGCCGCCGAGTCCACCCGGCACGCCATCGCGGACGCCGTCCACGCGGTGTACTTCGGGGCGGCATGCGCGGCGGCCCTCGCGTTCCTGGTGCTCCTGTCGGTGGCACCGCGACGCTTCCCGGTCCTCAAGGACTGACTCCCGTCCCGGAGTTAACGCGGGTAACACCCGAGGTCAGACACGTTCGCGTGAAGTAAGCGCGTACCGACCGGCCAGTTGCCGAAAATGGCCGCACACCCCGGATACCTGCGAGTAACGTGCGTCCCCCGCTCCCTCCCCTCCCTGCGGTCCGCCGCCACGGACCCGAGCCATGCAAGGAGCACCGGGATGTCCGACGACCTTTCCGACCCCGCACGCCCGTCCGGCCCTTCCCCGCGCGAGCCGTCACACCTCACCTACCCCTGGCAGCCGCTGCCGCCCGAGCCGCCGAGACCCCGGCACGCGCCGCACCGGGAGCCGGTCGGGCACCACAGCGACCTGCGGGTGCTGCGCGGCGCCTACCGCCTCCAGCGGCGCACCGCGACCCTCACCGCGCTCGGCTACTTCACGGTCTTCCTGGTGCTGTCGGCGTTCGCCCCGGGCCTGATGACGAGCGCGGTCGCCGACGGCGTACCCGCGGGACTGCTCCTCGCGCTCCTCCAGCTCCCCGTCACCTGGCTGGCGGTCGCCCTCTACGAGCACACCGCGCGCCGCCACGTGGACCCGCTCGCCGACCGCATCCGCAGGACCGCGGAACTGGACGCCAGGCGCGGGGCCGTACGGTGACCGGCTCCGGCGGCTCCGCCCAGTCCATGTCCCTGGTCGCCTTCACCGTCGTCGCCACGCTCACCCTCCTGCTGTGCGTGCTGACCGGCCCGGACCGCGACGACCTCGACGAGTTCTACACCGGCTACGGCTCCCTCTCCCCGCTGCGCAACGGCCTGGCCATCGCCGGCGACTACATCTCCGGGGCGGGTGTCCTCGCCGGCGCCGGGGTGATCGCCCTGTGCGGCTACGACGGCGTCGTCCTCGCCCTCAGTACGGCCCTGTCGCTGATGCTGCTGATGTTCCTGCTGGCCGAACCGCTGCACAACGCGGGCCGGTTCACCATGGGCGACGCGCTGGCCCGCCGGATGCCCGGCCGGTCGGTACGGATCGCGGCCTGCGCGGTGACCATCGCCGCCCTGCTGCCGCTGATGCTGGTCCAGCTGGCCGGGGCCGGCCAGCTGATGGCCTTCGTCCTCGGCTTCTCCGACGAGACCGTGCAGACCGGCTGCGTCATCGGCCTCGGCGCCCTGATGATCAGCTACGCGGCCATCGGCGGCATGAAGGGCACCGCCCTCATCCAGATCCTGAAGATCGTGACCCTGCTCGGCTCCGGCACGGTGGTCGCCCTGCTGATCCTGCACCGCTTCGACTGGGACCCGGGCGCCCTGCTCACCGCGGCGGCCAAAGGCAGCGGCGCCGGAGCCGCCTACCTGCACTCCGGCCTCCAGTTCACCGGCGGTCCCGCGCCCCGCCTGGACATGATCAGTTCGGAGCTGACCGTCGTCCTCGGCGGCGCCTGCCTGCCGCACATCACCATGCGCATGTACACCGCCGCCGGCGCCCGCCAGGTCCGCCGGTCGATGTCCTGGGCCGTGTCGTGCGTGACCCTGTTCGTGCTGATCGTCAGCGTCGTCGGCTTCGGCGCCACCGCCCTGGTCGGCCGCGCCGCCATCGCCACCGCCGACCCGCAGGGCAACACCGCCTATCTGCTGGGCTCCCGCGCGGCGTTCGGATCCGGCGTCTCGACGGCGGAGACCCTGCTCCTCACCACCGTCACCGCGGCGGTCTTCCTGACCCTGCTCGCCTCCGTCGCCGGCATGATCCTCGCCTGCGCCAACTCCCTCGCCCACGACGTCTTCGCGACCCGCGTGCAGGACATGCCGGCCCGCCGGGAGATGACCCTGGCCCGGGTCTCCGCGCTCGCCATAGGAGTCCCCACGATCCTGCTGGCGACCCTGGTGCAGCACCACAGCCTGCAGCCCCTGATCACCCTCTCCTTCTGCGTCGGCGCCTCCGCCCTCGCCCCGGCCCTGGTCTACGGCCTCTTCTGGCGCCGCTACACCCGCACCGGCCTGCTGTGCACCCTCCTCGGCGGCACCCTCACCGTGCTGCTCCTGATGCCGGGCACCAACCTGGTCTCGGGCTCGCCGGGCGCCGCCTTCCCGCACGCCGACTTCAACTGGTTCCCGTTCACCACCACCGGCCTCGTCTCCATCCCGGCAGGCTTCCTCCTGGGCTGGCTGGGAACGGTCGCCTCCGGCCGGCGCAGGGCCGCGGAGCAGCGCCGGCAGTACGAGGCGGTGGAGGGGTGGATCCTCGCGGGGGCGGTACGGCGAGGGAGCTGAGCGCTCCGCCGGACGTGCCGCGGGCGTTCCGCCCGAAGGCGCCGCGATGTGTCGTCGGTCGGCTGCGGCGCCGTCGTGGCCGGTCGCGCCCACGCGGCGGGAGCCGCACATCGACACAGCCCCGCGCCCCTTTCGGGGCGCTGCCACGAGCTGCGGCGCCGCTGTGCCTGGTCGCGCCCACGCGGCGGGAGCCGCATATCGGTACAGCCCCGCGCACCTTCGGGGCGCTGCCGAACCGCAACGGACTTCGCGGGCGCCGCTCGGGCGGAGCCGAGGAGGCGTGGGCGCTATTCCGCCGCGGCCGCGCGGCCCGTCAGGGACATGAGGCTGTCGCGCATGTGGTCCATGTGCGCCTGGACGTCGTCCCAGGTCTCGCCGTGCTCGCGCAGCACCCGCTCGGTCTCCCGCGCGATGCGCTCCTCGCGGAGCCGGGCCTCCGTGAGGACCTCGCCGGCCCGCGCGTGCGCCTCCTCCTCGGAGCGGCGGGCCGACTCCCCGGCCTCGACCAGGGCCCGCTCCGCCTCCGCCAGGGCGGCCTCGGCGCGGGCGACGCGTTCGGCGTTGTGCGCGTCGACCGCGGCGGCGCGCGCGGCCTCCTCGCGCTCCTCCTCGGCCCAGCGTTCGGCGTGCTCCTTGGTCAGGTCGGCGAGCATCGCGATGGTGCGCTGCCGCACCTCGCGCAGGGCCGAAAGGGCCTCGCCCCGCCGCTCCTTGACCTCCAGGCGCGCACCGATACGGATGTCGTCCGCCTCGGCGCGCGCGGCGAGGAGCCACTGCCGGGCGCGTTCCTCGGTGTCCGCGCGGAGCGCGTCGGCCTGCTCCTGCACCGCACAGCGCTCGCTGTCGGCACGCGCCGCGGCCTCCGCGACCCCGTCCGTCAGCGCCCGCCGGGCGCCCTCGTGCAGGGCCTTCGCCTCCTCCACCACGAGCCGGAACACCCGGTGCGCGCGGTCCCCGAGCGCCTCGTACGTCTGCGGAGGGAGCTGCTCGACCTCGGCGCGCAGCCGCTCGGCCTCCGCCTCCATCTCCTTGGCGAGCACGGTGAGCCGCGCGGCACGCTCCCACGCCGCGTCCCGGTCCTCGCAGAGCTCCGCCATGAACGTGTCGACCTGATCGGGGCGGTAGCCACGCCCCCGGACGGTCACGAAGTCGTACGGCGACATCGATGCGCTGCTCACCTGGAACCCCTCTCCGCCGGACCCGCACGAAATGATGATTTCGCGGACATCTTGATGGATCGGACGTAAGTGTTCATAACGCGACACTCCGCATGCCGCGCTCGAACCACCGCACGCCACGCGAGGGGACGGCAAGCACGTCAGGGGGCGTGCACGCTCAGTCGCGCGCCCTGCGGTAGCGGGTCAGCACCAGGGCGCCCGCGCGTTCCGCCGCCAGGCACTCCAGTTCGGCGGGCGGGCCGCCGGCCGGGAACA
This sequence comes from Streptomyces sp. NPDC058464, assembly GCF_042721035.1. Lineage (NCBI taxonomy): Bacteria > Bacillati > Actinomycetota > Actinomycetes > Kitasatosporales > Streptomycetaceae > Streptomyces > Streptomyces sp. NPDC058464. The sequence continues at coordinate 46,889 of NZ_JBHXMA010000024.1, read as the reverse complement.
GCGGCCGGCCGGTGCCGAGGACGGTGGGGAAGGTCAGCAGCCGGTACTCGTCGACCAGGCCGGCGTCCGCCAGGGCGTGGACGACACCGAGGCTGCCCATGACGACGACGTCCCGCTGCTCGGTCTTGACGGCGTCCAGGAGATCGCCGTCGAGGAGACGGGAGTTCGCCCACGCGGACACGTCGGTCAGGGTGCGGGAGGCGACCAGCTTCGGCGCGGCGTTCAGACGCGCGGAGAACGGGTCGTCGCGGCCCGGCCACAGGCGCGCGAAGGCCTCCCAGGTGGACCGCCCCAGCAGGACGACCCCCTCGTCCAGGGTGCGGCCCAGGCCGAACCTGTCCCCGGTGATCTCCTCCCGGCCGAACCGGAAGAGCCAGCCGCCGTACGGCGTGCCCTCGGAGCCGTCCGGGTCGGACACGATCCCGTCCAGGGTGGTGAACTGGATGACGACAACACTCATGACGGTTGTCCCTTCGCTCGATGGTCACCGGTACATACCGGCGGCACCGGGCGGGCTCATCGCCGTCCCCGGAAATTCCTTCCCGACCGTCTCAGCCGGCGCGGGGCGCGGGCGGCTGCGCCGGTGCGAGCGCCGTCAGCACGCGCGGGTCCGTGAACACCACGTTGTGCGCGACCCGGCCGCCGGTGACCGTGAGGACCTGCACGGAGTGCAGCCGGTGCCCGCCGCCCGGCTCCGGGGCGTACGCGACGAGCGCGGGCTGCCCGTTGGCCGTGCCGGAGCGCGTGCGCCAGCCGGTGCCACGGAGCCGGAACACCCGCTCCATGAACAGGCCGTAGTCGCCTCGGCCCCGGTACCACAGCGGCAGCGGCGGCATCTCCAGCACCGCGTCGTCGGTGAGCAGCCGCACCAGCGCGGGTACGTCGGCCGCCTCGAACGCCTGCTGATACCTCAGGACCGCCGCCCGCACCTCCGGATCGTCCGGCTCGCTCACCTCGTCCGCCCCGCCCGCCCCCGCGAGCGCGGCGCGCGCCCGCTGCAGCGCGCTGTTCACGGCCGCCACCGAGGTCTCCAGCTGGTCGGCGACCTCGGCGGCACTGAACTCCAGCACCTCGCGCAGCACCAGCACGGCCCGCTGCCGCGCCGGCAGCACCTGCCACGCCGCCACCAGCGCGAGCCGCAGATCCGCGCGCGCCTCCACGTCGTAGCGCGCGTCCGGGAACGGCTCCAGCCACGGCACGTCGAGCGCCGGCGTGAGCGGCGCCTCCGGATCGGCACCGGGCGCCCCGAGCCCCGACGGCAACGGCCGCCGCACCCGCCCCTGGAGCGCCGTCAGGCACACGTTGGTCGCGATCCGGTACAGCCAGGTCCGTACGGAGGCCCGCGCGGCGTCGTAGCGCTCACGGGCCTTCCAGGCCCGCAGCATGGTCTCCTGCACCAGGTCCTCGGCCTCGTGGAACGAGCCCAGCATCCGATAGCAGTACGCCACCAACTCGCCCCGGTACGGCTCGAAGTCCATCCGCCCATCATGCCCGCGGGGTACGACAGCGGGGCACGCACGCGTGGGGGCCGGTCCGGTCTCCCGACCCGACCGGCCCCCGTACGGCCGTCCTACAGACGGGCGGCCCGCGCTACAGCAGCCCGTCCCACATCTGCTCCAGCAGCACCGACCACCAGCTCTCCGGCGAGCCGAGCGCCGCCGGGTCCAGGGAGGCCAGCTGGGCCTGGAAGTCGACGGTCCAGCGGCCCGCCTGCTCCTGGTTCAGGCCGAACCTGAGCCGCCACATCCGGCCCAGCAGGGCCAGGCAGCGGGCGAACTCCGGGAGCCCCGTGTTGACGAACTGCGGCGGCACGGACGCCCCGCCCGGCCCCGCCTCCACGGGCACGGCCACGATGTTCGCGGTGCCGTACTGCACACAGACCGCCTTGCCGAAGTCGGTCCCCATGACGAGGTACGACGCGGCGTCCGGCGCCGGCTGCAACCCGCGCTCCTGCGCCAGCTCCGCCAGCGTCGGCACCGGACGGCCCGGCTGCGCCTGCGCCCAGAAGAACGGCCCCATGTCCAGCGGCAGTCCAGCCGCGACCAGGGTGTGCGCCACGATCGGCGGCACCCCCTGCCGCGACACCGCCGCCTGCTCGAACCGGAACACGCCGGGACCGAACGCCGCCGCCAGCTCCTGCGCGATCGCCTCCGGCGGGACCGGCGGCGCCGCCTGCACCTGCGGCAGCGGCGCCCGCACCGGCGCGGGCCGCGCGGGACCGGCCGCCACCTGGTGCAACTCGCCCTGGTGCGCCAGCAACTGGCGCATCCCCTGCTGCCGGCTCGCGTGGTCCGTCCCGTACGGCGCGATGCTCGCCAGCCGCGCCTGCGGCCACTGCTCCCGGATCATCCGCGCGCAGTAGGCACCCGGCAGCTCGCAGGACTCCAGCTCCGTGTGCAGCTCCAGCACCTGGTCCGGCGGCACGTTCATCGCCCGCAGCTCGTGGAAGATCTGCCACTCCGGGTGCGGGGTGCCCGGCGCCGAACGCCGGATCAGCTGCTGCTCCGAGCCGTCCTGCGCGCGGTAGCGCAGCACCGCCTGGTATCCGGGGCCGACCGTCGGCTGCCCCTGCTGCGGCGGGTAGCCGTACGCGGGCGGCTGCTGCCCGGGGGCGGGCTGCCCCGGCAAGGGCTGACCCTGTACGGGCTGACCGGGCAGGGGCTGACCGGGCACGGGCTGGCCAGGAGGCGGCGGCATCGCACCGGCCGGCCTCGGGGGCGGCATCTGCGCGGCGCCCGGCGGCATGCCGGGGGCACCCGGAGCTCCCACCGGAGGCGCGGACAGCACGGTCTCGGCGCGGTGCACCGCCGGTCCGCCCGGGCCGGCGGCGGCGCCCTGCGCACCACTAGGCGCGGGAGGCGTGCCAGGGGCGCCCGGAGCGTGCGGTGCGCCGTGGGCGAAAGGCGCGCCCAGGGCGCTGTTCGGGGGCTGGGGTGCGCCCGGCGCGAGTGGAACACCGGGGGCGCCCGGAGGCTGCTGCGCGCCCCCGCCCATCCCGCTCGGGTCGGCCAGCATCGTGGCCGCGCGATGAACGTCGCCCGGAGGCGTGCCACCCGGAGTGCCCGGCGCACCGTGCGACCTGGGGGCGCCCGGCGGAGTCTGCGCGCCCGGCACCTGCGCCGCGCCCGCACCGGCCGGGCCATCAGGTCCCTTGGGACCCAACGCCGACACCACCTGCGTCGGTGCGTACCCGCCCACCGGCGCGGGCGGCGCGCCCGGCGCGGGCGGCTGAGGCGTGCCCCCTGGGTGGGCGCCCGGCGCTCCCGGCGCTCCCGGGGCGCCCGGCGGCGGAGGCGGCGCACCGGCCCCACCACGCGCCCTGCGCGGCGGCGGTGCGGCCTTGCTCGTCGCGGCGTCCGCGATGTCACTGGCGTTGGGCGCGAGAGGCCGTCCCGGAGCGGCCGGGCCCGCGGGATTCGCCGGATTCGCCGGAGGCCGGGGCGCGCCCGGAGCACCGGCCGGTGCCTGCGGATAGCCGTAGCCCGGGGCGGCCGGCGCCTGCGGATAGCCGTAGGAGGGCGCGGGCGGGGTCGCGGGCGCACCCGGGGCCGCCGGTCCCTGCGGGTAGCCGTACGGCGGGGCGTCCTGCGGCGGCCGCGGCGGCGTACCGCCCTGCGGCGCACCGCCCGGCACGCCCGGCGCACCCGGCACGCGCCGCACGCCCGGCGCACCCGAATCGTCGAGCGCCGGAGACTCCGCCGTGCGGGGCAGCTGGCTGCCCCCCGACATCAGCGCCGTCTCGGCGTCTCCCAGGGCACCGTCGTCGGCATCGCTCAGCGGCGGCGCGAACACCGTCGCGGGCAACGGGACGGAACGGTCCTCACCGGCATCGGCGTTCGTGTCGGTGCCGGCCCAAGGAGTCGCACCGGCGGGCACGTTGTGCACGCCCGGCGCCCCAGGCGCACCCGGCGCGCTCGACGGACCCTGCGCCCCGCCGGCCGCACCCGCTCCGGCCGGCGGCCAGGAAGGACCACCACCGCCCGCCGGACCGGCCCCACCGGCAGCCGCCGGCACCCCGGCCTGTGTCTCGGCAAGCCCGGCGGAGCCCGCGCCCACGCCTGCGCCTGCGCCGAAGCCGGCACCAGCACCAGCACCAGCACCAGCACCAGCACCAGCACCAGCCGACGCCCCGTCACTCCCCGGGCGCCGATCCTGAATGCCCAGCTTGTCCGCCGCCTCCTGGAGCCACTCCGGGGGGCTCAACAGGAACGACGTCTGGTTCAGGTCCACCCGGACGGCAGGCGCCGGCACCGCGTCGGCGATCTCCGCCTCACGGCCGTACTCCTCCTCGTACCGGCGGATCACCTCGCCCACCGGCAGCGCCGGCCACAGCGTGGCCTCACCGCTGTCCCGGGCGATGACCAGCCGCTGCCCGCCCGCGTCCGAGCGCGGGCCCTCCGCACGGTCCTCGCCCCACACCACGAACCCGAGGCCGAACTCCCGTACCCGCACCTCGCGATGCTGGTACGCGGGCACGTCGCCGTTGATCCACTCTTCGGCGCGCTCCTGCGCCTGCGCGAACGTCACCATGCCGGACCTCACTCCCCCGAGCCGACCGAAGCGGCACGCGCGAAACCACCGTCGACCATCAGGTTCGCCACCGTCTCCAACTCCGGCGGGGACCCCGCCAGCCGCGACAGGAACACGTCGAAGTCCTCGCCGCACGGCAGCAGCAGGCGCTCCACCCGCTCCGCCGGAGACCATCCCGGATCCACGTCACGCGCGTCGTCGTACGCGCAGAACCACACCGAACCCAGCCGGTCGCCCTTCACCTTCACCGCGAGCAGACCGCCCTGCACGAAGGTGACGCCCAGGTAGTCCTTGGTCAGGTGGTCGCGCAGGCACTTGTTGACGTACACGAGGTCGTTCACCGCGGCCTCGTCGCGGACCGTGAAGAACGGCTGGTCCAGCAGCAGCCCGAGGCCGGCGTCCAGGGCCGTGCCGACCGGCGCGCAGCCGCCCGCCGCCTTCAGGAAGGAGCGGTACGCACCCGGCAGCCGGTACCCGAGGTCCTCCTCGACCCCCTGCACCTGCGACTCCGACACGGCCACGCCCGACTTCGGCAGCCCGAAGTGCGCCGGACGCGTCTCCTGCAACGGCCGCGTGCCCCGCTTGCCCTGGTCCACCCGCGCGGTCGCCACCCCGCCGTGATGCCGCAGCAGCGCCTTCACCTCGACCGGGACCAGCTCCAGCCGCCGCGACCCCACCACGTGGTGCCACGTCCAGCCGTGCGGCGTCGCCACCGCCGGCACCGTGTCCCACAGCTCGTGGCCCGAAGCCGACAGCACCGCGTTCGCGGACACGAAGTCGGTCAGCCGCAACTCGTCGACCCCGAAACCCTCCGGCGGATCGGCGATCTCCACCGCCGCGCGCGCGTAGGGCGAGAAGTCGGGGTAGCCGCGCTCGTCGATCCGTACCCCTCTCGGGTGACGTGCCGCCCGGACCGGATCCGGGAAATGCACGACCTGCCCGGCATAGGCCACGTTCGGCGGCGCGGCTTGCTGCCCGAGCCGACCTGTCGTCATGACGGTTGCCCCCTGCGGCACTCTGTACGGACCGACACCACACCCCTGCGGCGCGCCACGGCCCGTATCCGGCTGTCTCTCCCACGTCGCAGACGCGTGACCGCGCCCATCGCGGTGCCGACAGCCTATGCGGTACACGAACCCCGGTCACCGGCCCTCCGGTTCCGTGACCAGCCGTCACCCCGCCGTGACAGCCTGCCCAAACCCGGGCGTGTCGCACCGCCCCAGCTACCGCACCCGCCACGGGATTTGGCAGTCTGTGACTTTCGGGGGGATGCCCGGGAGGGGAAGACGATCATGAACGCCACACAGACGGGACCGCACACCGCCATGCCCGGCGCCGCCCACGGCGCCTTCGACGGCGACCCCCGCATCGGCTGGAGCAGCAACGAAATACCTCCCGCGCCCACCCTGCAGCACCGCCGCGACGGCATTCTGCCCACCGTCGCCGCCGCTCTCTCCGTCCGCGGCGCCACCCTCACCGGCACCGCCGCCCGCGGCGACCAGCCGCCTCCGCTGCACCCGCTGGTCCAGGAGTTCCTCGACACCCTGCCCAGCGGACAACGCGACCGCTTCACCGGCCGCTGTGCCGAAGCCATCCTCATTTCACGCCACATCAGCGCGGCCGACGCCGCCCGCAGCAAACGTGCCCTGCGCAAACCCATGACCAACGGCGAAGCCCGCAAAGTCCTCAAGCAGGCCAAACTCACCGCTCGCCGGATACGCGAGGACGGCGACCCCCTGCACGGCAGCTTCGCCGCCCCCTGCCGGGCCTGCGCCGCCCTCACCGCCCACTTCGGCGTCCGCGTCGTCGACCCGACCACCGGCGACGCCTGACACACGCCCCCACGCACGGACCCGCGAACACCCGTACCCGCACCCGCACCCGCACCCGCACCCGCACCCGGACGATCGAAGGGCAGATGCACGCCGACCGCACCTCATCCCCCAGTCTCGGCCTCGCCCGGCCCGGGGGACCCACCTCGCGCTTCTCCGCGCCCGTCGACGCAGCCCTGCGCGCCGCCGGCTGGCAACCAGGACGCTGGGACATAAAACAGGCCGAGGTCTGGGCCGACGCCCTGCGCGAGCACGCCTCGCCCGCCGGACACCGGCACGCCGTCTTCCCCGCCGCGGTGGAGGCCTGGGCCGAGTTCGGCGGCCTGCACGTCACCCCCGCCGGCGCCGGCCGCCAGATCGCCCCCGCCACCCTCCATCTCGACCCCCTGCACGGCCTCCACCTCGCCCGCACCCTCGGCGACCTCGGCCGCGCCCTCGACACCGAGGTCTGTCCCCTCGGAGCGGAGACCGAGACCCACTCGCTCGTCGCCATCGACGCCGAGGGCCGGGTCTACACGCTCGACCACACCGGCGACTGGTACCTCGGCCCCGACATCGACCACGCCCTGACCGCCCTCATCGCAGGCGTCGAGCCCCAGCGCCTCACCACCAAGTCGTAGCCCCGGTCGCAGCCGACGGGTCAGGCCGCCACCCGGTCGCAGCCACCCGGTCGCAGCCACCCGGTCACAGCCACCCGGTCGCAGCCGTCGGGTCAGGTCGCCGGAATCACCGCCGACACCCGGAAGCCCCCGGCGTCGGTCGGACCCGACACGAACACGCCGCCCAGCCCCAGCACCCGCTCACGCATCCCGACCAGACCGTTCCCGCCCGACGGCAGCCTCGCCGACGCCGCCGAGGCCGGCTCCGGCGGCGGTTCGTTCTCCACCTGCATCGCGATCTCCGCCACCCGGTGCGCCAGCCGCACATGCGTCTTCGCGCCCGCCGCGTGCTTGTGGACGTTCGTCAGCGCCTCCTGCACCACCCGGAACGCCGTCTGCTCGATGACCGCCGCATAGGAGCGCGCGGAGCCCTCGACCGACAGATCCACCACCATCCCCGCCGCCGCCGACTGCCCGATCAGCACCTCGAGCTCGGACAGCCACGGTCCCTCCTCCGCCGCCACCCGCGAAGCCGCCGCCGCGGCCGCCACCCCCACCGCGGCCAGCGGCACCGAAGCGGACGACACCGAAGCCGAAGCCGAAGCCGAAGCCGAAGCCGGCGCGGGCCCGGGTGCCGCGAAGGTGCGCCGCTGCGGGGCCTCCCCCGAGCGCAGCACCCCCAGCATCTCCCGGAGTTCCGTCAGCGCCTGGCGCCCCATGTCCCCCACCAGCGCCGCGTTCCGCACCGCCTTCTCCGGGTCCTTGCGCGCCACCGCCTGCAACGCCGCCGCGTGCACCACCATCAACGACACCCGGTGCGCGACCACGTCATGCATCTCCCGCGCGATCCGCGTCCGCTCCTCGCCGCGCGCCCACTCCGCCCGTTCCTCCGCCCGCTCCGCGAGCAGCTGGAGCTCCCGCTCCAGGCTGTCCGCCCGCTCCCGCAGGCTCTCCATCAGCCGCCGGCGCTGCCCCACGTACAGTCCCAGCAGCATCGGCGGAGCGGTCAGGCCCAGCGAGGTGGTCACCGCCGCGAAGGGGACGAACCAGTCGCCCAGCGTCAGGTCCCCCCGCGCCATGTCCTGCTTCACCCGCACGAATGTCACGATCATCGTCCCGACCAGCGACATCCCCGCGAGCGCCACGATGATCCGGCGCGGCAGCTCCGCCGCGGCGAGGGTGTACAGGCCGACGATGCCCATGAGGAAGCCCATCTGGGCCGGTGTGATCGCGATCGCGACCAGCACCACGGCGATCGGCCACTTCCGGCGCAGCACCAGTACGGAACCGGCCAGCAGACCGAACACGATCCCCGCCGACAGCGGGATTCCCGCGTCCCGCGCGAACGGGATGCCCTCCGCGGCGCACTCCAGCGCCGACACCAGTGCGAGCCCCACGTCCAGAACCGCACTACGCCACCGCGACCACCACCACGGCCCGGTGAAGGCCGTCGCGTGGTCTGCCCCCGTCGTGGTCATGCCTCCAGCCTACGGGCGCGAGGGTGGGCTTTTCCGGTGAGTTTCGTCTACTCGCCTACACCACACTCCGTAACCGAACAACACCAAAACCCCCGCGTATCCCTCGAACTGCGGAACCACGCACGTTAGAACCCGGACCGGAGCATTCCGCCCGGACGGTATGTGCGGGGCGTATCCGGGCGGCGGCCGGCGGGACTTCGAGAGCCCGAAGAGGCCTCGAACGCGCGGCGGCACGGCGGAAAGCCACGGCATCCGCCGGGGAGTTGCCGGACCGGGAACCGCGACCGGGGACAGAGGCAGCGCGGCCCCACTTGTACCGTCGCATGGAAGGCGCCTGGTACGGCATAGTAGGAACCGCCGCTCGGCAACCTGACTAAATGTCCGGTTCAGTCGAGATTTTCCCCCGTGGTGTAATTGGCAGCACCGTGGCTTTTGGTGCCATTTGTCCGGGTTCGAGTCCTGGCGGGGGAGCCTCACCCGGTTCGGGCCCTGACAGCTCCGTCAGGGCCCGCTCCCATGTCCCCCACGAAACGCCCCGGTATCCTGCGGATGTCACCCCCACCCATCCAAAAAGCCGAAGGGCAACTCCGTGAGCGCCATTCGCCCGGCAGCCGTCGTCGTTCTCGCAGCGGGTGAGGGCACCCGTATGAAGTCGGCCACACCGAAGGTCCTGCATGAGATCTGCGGACGTTCCCTGGTGGGTCATGTGCTCGCCGCCTCCCGTGAGTTGAACCCCGAGAACCTGGTCGTCGTCGTCGGGCACGCGCGCGAGCAGGTCGCCGCGCACCTCGGTGAGGTGGACTCCGCCGTCCGTACCGCCGTGCAGGAGCGGCAGAACGGCACCGGGCACGCCGTGCGGATGGCGCTGGAGGAGCTGGGCGGGGCGGTCGACGGGACCGTGGTCGTGGTCTGCGGGGACACCCCGCTGCTGACCGGTCAGACACTGACGCGGCTCGCCGGGACGCATCACGGCGACGGCAACGCGGTGACCGTGCTGACCGCCGAGGTGCCGGACGCGACCGGTTACGGCCGTATCGTGCGCGACGCCGCCTCCGGCGAGGTGACGGCCATCGTGGAGCACAAGGACGCCTCCGCCGACCAGCGGGCGATCCGGGAGATCAACTCCGGGGTGTTCGCGTTCGACGGCCGGCTGCTGGCGGACGCGCTGGGGAAGGTGCGGACGGACAACAGCCAGGGCGAGGAGTACCTGACCGACGTGCTCGGGATCCTGCGGGAGGCCGGGCACCGGGTGGGGGCCTCGGTGGCCGGCGACCACCGGGAGATCGCCGGGATCAACAACCGGGTGCAGCTGGCGGAGGCGCGCCGCATCCTCAACGACCGGCTGCTGGAGCGGGCGATGCTGGACGGCGTGACCGTCGTCGACCCGGCCACGACGTGGGTCGACGTGACCGTGACCTTCGAGCAGGACGCCGTCGTCCACCCGGGCACGCAGCTGCTCGGTTCGACGCACCTGGCACAGGGCGCCGAGGTCGGGCCGAACACCCGGCTGAAGGACACCCGGGTGGGTGCCGGGGCGCGGGTGAACAACACGGTGTCCGATTCTGCCCATATCGGTGCGGACGCGTCTGTGGGACCGTACGCGTACCTGCGGCCGGGGACCCGGCTGGGGGCGAAGGGCAAGATCGGTACGTACGTGGAGACGAAGAACGCGTCGATCGGGGAGGGGACGAAGGTTCCGCACCTCTCCTATGTGGGTGACGCGACGATCGGCGAGTACTCGAACATCGGTGCGGCGAGCGTGTTCGTGAACTACGACGGCGAGAGCAAGCACCACACCACCGTCGGGTCGCACTGCAAGACGGGTTCGGACAACATGTTTGTGGCGCCTGTCACGATCGGGGACGGTGCGTACACCGCTGCCGGATCTGTGATCACGAAGGACGTGCCGCCCGGTTCGCTGGCCGTGGCCCGCGGTCAGCAGCGGAATATCGAGGGTTGGGTGGCCCGGAAGCGTCCGGGGAGTCCGGCGGCGACGGCCGCCGAAGCGGCTTCCCGGCGGGGCGCGAGCGAGGACTGACCGGAAACAGGTGCGCCGAAGACGTCGTACCGTGATAAGTGCACACCCGCACCTAACCAGCTGATTCGGCCTCCCGCGCCCGGCACTCAGGGCGCTGGAGATCCAGCTGTACGGCTGAGACACCTCTGAGGAGACAGTGCTGTGACCGGGTTCAAGACGACCGGCGAGAAGAAGATGATGTTCTTCTCCGGCCGCGCCCACCCCGAGCTTGCCGAGGAGGTCGCCCACCAGCTGGGTGTCGGGGTCGTCCCGACGAAGGCCTTCGACTTCGCGAACGGCGAGATCTACGTCCGCTACCAGGAGTCGGCGCGGGGTGCCGACTGCTTCGTGATCCAGAGCCACACGGCTCCGATCAACCAGTGGATCATGGAGCAACTGATCATGATCGACGCACTGAAGCGTGCGTCGGCGCGGTCCATCACCGTGATCGTGCCCTTCTACGGTTACGCGCGGCAGGACAAGAAGCACCGCGGCCGTGAACCGATCTCGGCGCGGCTGATCGCGGATCTGATGAAGACGGCGGGTGCCGACCGGATCCTGACCGTGGATCTGCACACGGACCAGATCCAGGGCTTCTTCGACGGCCCGGTGGACCACCTGTTCGCGCTTCCGCTGCTCGCGGACTACGTCGGCGCGAAGGTGGACAAGGACAAGCTGACGATCGTGTCCCCGGACGCCGGCCGGGTCCGGGTGGCCGACCGCTGGTGCGACCGGCTCGGCGCGCCGCTCGCCATCGTGCACAAGCGGCGCGACAAGGACGTGGCGAACCAGGTGACCGTCCACGAGGTCGTGGGTGAGGTCAAGGGCCGGGTGTGCGTCCTGGTCGACGACATGATCGACACGGGTGGCACGATCTGCGCGGCGGCCGACGCGCTCTTCGCGCACGGCGCGGAGGACGTCATCGTGACGGCGACGCACGGTGTGCTGTCGGGTCCGGCGGCGGACCGGCTGAAGAACTCGCGGGTGAGCGAGTTCGTGCTGACGAACACGCTGCCGACGCCGGGCGAGCTGAGCCGGGATCTGGACAAGATCACGGTGCTGTCGATCGCGCCGACGATCGCGAGTGCGGTGCGCGAGGTGTTCGAGGACGGTTCGGTGACGAGCCTCTTCGACGAGCAGTGAGTTTCGCGCCGTAAGCACCGTGCAGTGAGGTTTCTGCACAGCCCGCGGTGATCGTTTTGGGTACGGCCTCCACCTCCGAGTAGACTGCTGCAGTTGCTCGGCGAGGGAGGCCGTACCTGTTCCGTACAGGTGTCGGCGGTCCGTTATCGACGCGCTCTTCGTAGCAGGCCGTTCGTGGCCGGGTGACCACGTCCGTTTCTACCTCTACGAGGAGTGATCACCATGTCCGAGGTAAAGATCTCCGCCGAGACCCGCAGCGAGTTCGGCAAGGGTGCCGCGCGCCGTATCCGCCGTGACAGCAAGGTCCCCGGTGTCCTGTACGGCCACGGTTCGGACCCGATCCACCTGACCCTCCCGGGCCACGACCTGCTGCTCGCGCTGCGTACGCCGAACGTCCTGATCTCCCTGGACATCGACGGCAAGTCCAACGAGCTGGCGATCCCGAAGTCCGTGGTGCGCGACCCGATCAAGGGCTACCTGGAGCACGTCGACCTGCTGCTGGTCAAGCGCGGCGAGAAGGTCACGGTCGAGATCCCGGTGCACACCGAGGGCGAGCTGGCCGCCGGCGGCAACCTGCTGGAGCACGTGCTGAACGCGCTGCCGGTCGAGGCCGAGGCCACCCACATCCCCGAGGCCGTCACCGTCTCGATCGAGGGCCTGGAGGCCGGCGCCTCCGTCCTCGCCAAGGACATCACCCTGCCGTCCGGCGCGACCCTGGCCGTCGACGAGGACGCGGTCGTCCTCCAGGTCCTGGCCGCGCAGGCCGAGGAAGCCGCCGAGGGCGAGGGTGCGGCCGAGGAAGCGGCGGAGGCCTGAGCCGTCGGTTCAGGTGCCGTCTGCTGAGCAGGCGCCCGGCGCTGGTGGCTGTGCCCACCCTCCCCCACGCTCGGCTTCGCTCGCGCGGGGGGACCCCCATCGCCTTGCGGAACGCCTGCCCACAGCAGTAGCAGTAACTATGCGGCAAGCATTGAGCAACGGTCAGCCGCCGTTCCCCCGGGAGCGGCGGCTGGCGCGTATCAAGGAGACATGAACGTGACCACCCCCGCCAACGCCCCCTGGCTGATCGTCGGGCTCGGTAATCCCGGGCCCGAGTACGCGATGAACCGGCACAACGTCGGGTTCATGGTCGTGGACCTGCTCGCCGGGCGGATCGGGGGCAAGTTCAAGCGGGCCGGGAAGGCGCAGGCGCAGGTCGTGGAGGGGCGGCTCGGGGCGCCCGGGCCCGAGAACCGGCGGGTGATCCTGGCGAAGCCGATGTCGTTCATGAATCTCTCCGGCGGCCCCGTCAACGCGCTGCGCGACTTCTACAAGGTGCCGCTCGCCAATGTCGTCGCGATCCACGACGAGCTGGACATCGACTACGGCGTGCTCCGGCTCAAGCTGGGCGGCGGCGACAACGGGCACAACGGGCTGAAGTCGATGACGAAGGCGATGGGCCCGGACTATCACCGGGTGCGGTTCGGGATCGGGCGCCCTCCGGGTCGTATGCAGGTCGCCGACTTCGTGCTGAAGGACTTCTCCTCGGCCGAGCGCAAGGAACTGGACTACTTCGTGGACCGGGCCTCCGACGCGGTGGAGGCGCTGGTCACCGAGGGGCTGGAGCGGGCGCAAAGCACGTACAACTCCTGACTTGTCCCCCACGGCAGTTGACCGGCCGTAGGGACATGGCCAATGATCCCGGCCATGCCTGCTGCCTCCGCCGCCTCCTCCCGTGCGGCCTCGGTCAACGCGTTGCGTGTCCTGTCGATGGGCGCGGTCGCCGTGCTGATCCTGGTCGCCGGGGTGTGGGGGTCCTGGGGCACCGCCCAGGACGTGATGCTCACCAGGGGCAAGGAGCAGGGCACCGTCAAGGTGACGGCGTGCGGGGACGACACCTGCACGGGGCCGTTCACGCCCGTCTCGGCCGGTGCGTCGAAGCGCGCGAGTGTCGTCATCGGCAAGTCGGTCGCGGTGCGCAAGGGGCAGACGTACGACGTGATCGTGAAGCCCGGTACCAGTGATGTGGTGCGGTCGGGCCCCGCGGGGATCCTGTACGCCTGGGTGCCGCTCGGCGGTGCACTGCTGCTGGCGTCCGTGGTGGTGGCCGGGGGGCTGCGGCTGACGCGGGTGGGGTGGCTGCTGGGGGGGTCGGGGATCGCGCTGCTGACGGTGGCGTTCGCCGCGCTGCAGTGAGACGGCCAGGTGAGACCGGGTGAGACGACAGGTGCCCCGGGGCGTACGCCCCGGGGC
>NZ_JBHXMA010000024.1:0-33051 GCF_042721035.1 Streptomyces sp. NPDC058464 | reverse complement strand
GGGGGGGGGCCCGCGGGGTGGCGGCCGCGGGGCCTGTCGCGGGGGGGTGGCCCCCGGGGGGGCGGGGGGCCCCCCCCCGGCCCCACCGCCGCGTCCGGGAGCCGTCAGCCGGTGTTGCGCAGGCCGGCCGCCACGCCGTTGACCGTGAGGAGCAGGGCGCGGGCGAGCAGCGGGTCGGCCGCCTCTCCCGCTGCGGCCGCGTCGCGCTGGCGCTTGAGGAGGGTGACCTGGAGGTAGGAGATCGGGTCCAGGTAGGCGTCGCGGATGGTGAAGGTCTGCTTGAGGACCGGGGTGGCGTCCAGCAGTTCGGCCTCACCGGTGATCTTCAGGACCTCGGCGACCGTCAGCTCGTGCTCGGTCTTGATGGTGTCGAAGACGTGCTTGAGGTGGTCGGGGACGAGGGTGTCGACGTAGTGCTGGGCGATCCGCAGGTCCGTCTTGGCGAGGGTCATCTCGACGTTGGAGACGAAGTTGCGGAAGAAGTGCCACTGTTCGTGCATCTCGTCGAGGACGCCCTCTCCTCCCAATGTTGCAGTCAGGCCGGCCTCGCGCAGGGCCTTGAGGCCGGAGCCGACGCCGAACCAGCCGGGGACGATCTGCCGGGACTGGGTCCAGCCGAACACCCACGGGATGGCGCGCAGGCCGTCGAGCGAGACGCCGGAGCCGGGGCGGCGGGAGGGCCGGGAGCCCAGGTGCAGGTCGGCGAGCTGGTCCACCGGCGTCGACGCGAGGAAGTACGTCGGCAGGTCGGGGTCCTCTACCAGGCGGCGGTAGGCGGCGTGGGCGGCGTCGGAGACGACGTCCATGGCGGCGTCCCAGCGGGCCAGCGCCTCCACGGACTGGCGGGGGGACGTGTGGAGGGCGGAGGCCTGGAGGGTGGCGGCGACCGTCAGTTCCAGGTTCTCCCTGGCCAGGGAGGGGATCAGGTACTTGTCGGAGATGACCTCGCCCTGCTCGGTCACCTTGATCTCGCCCTCCAGGGTGCCCCAGGGCTGGGCGAGGATGGCGTCGTGGGAGGGGCCGCCGCCGCGGCCGACGGTGCCGCCGCGGCCGTGGAAGAGGCGCAGCCGGACGCCGTAGCGGTGGGCGACGTCGCGCAGGCGGCGCTGGGCGCGGTGGATCTCCCACTGGGAGGTGGTGATGCCGCCGAACTTGGAGGAGTCGGAGTAGCCGAGCATGACCTCCTGGACGTCTCCGCGCAGCGCGACCAGGCGCCGGTAGGAGGGGTCGGAGAGCATGTCCTCCAGGATGGTGTCGGCGGCCTTGAGCTCGTCGGTGGTCTCCAGGAGCGGCACGATGCCGACCTTGGCCCAGCCGGCGTGCAGGTCGACCAGCCCGGCCTCGCGAGCGAGGACGGCGGCGGCGAAGACGTCGTCGGCGCCCTGGCACATCGAGATGATGTACGACTCGACGACCTCGGGGCCGAAGATCTCCAGGGCCTTCTTCACGGTCTCGAAGACGCCCAGGGTCTTGGCGCCGGCCGCGTCGACGGGTGCCGGGGTCGGGGCCAGCGGCCTGCGTGACCTCAGCTCCTTGGCGAGGAGCTTGGCGCGGTACTCGCGGGGCATGTCGGTGTAGCGCCAGGACTCCTCGCCGAGGCGGTCGAAGAGCTGGCCGAGGGCGTGGTGGTGGGCGTCGGCGTGCTCGCGGACGTCCATGGTGGCGAGCTGGAGGCCGAACGCGGCCAGGGTGCGGATCGTCCGGGCCAGGCGGCCGTCGGCGAACAGGCCGCCGCGGTGTTCGCGCAGGGAGGCCTGGATCAGGCGCAGGTCGCCGAGGAGTTCGGCGGTGCCGAGGTAGTCGCGGCCCGGCTCGTGCGGGGTGCCGGTGGCCAGGCGCTGCTTGGTGTTGATCAGCTTCTGCCGGATGCAGGTGGCCTTGAGGCGGTAGGGCTCCTCGGCGTTGAGCCGCTTGTAGCGGGGGCTGATCCCGGGCAGCAGCTCCAGGTCGGTGCGCAGGGAGTCGAGGAGTTCCTCGGTGGCGCCGGTGTAGCGGATGGAGTTGGAGAGGAAGCCGCGCAGCTCGTCGATCATCTCCAGGGCGTCGTTGATGCCGTGTTCGTGCTGGAGGATGAGGACGTCCCAGGTGACCTGGGGGGTGACGTTGGGGTTGCCGTCGCGGTCGCCGCCGATCCAGGTGCCGAAGGTGAGGGGGCGGGTGTCGTCGGGGAGCTTCACGCCGACCCGCTCCAGCTCGGCCGTCAGGTCCTCCAGGACGTCGCCGACCGCGTCGGCGTGCAGCTCGTCCAGGTAGTAGATGGCGTTGCGGGCCTCGTCGGCGGGCTCGGGGCGGACGACGCGGAGTTCGTCGGTCTGCCAGACGAGGTCGATGTTCTCGGCGAGGCGGATGTCGGTGCGGCGGCGGTCGGACTCGATGACCGGGGTGTCCAGGAGCGCGGCGATGCGCCGGAGCTTGTTGAGGACCGAACGGCGTGCGGCCTCGGTGGGGTGGGCCGTGAACACCGGACGCACGTTGAGGTTCTGCACGGTCTGGCGCAGGTGCTCGGGGTCGGCGTCCTTGAGCCGGTCGGCGGTGCGGGCGAGGAGGCCGCCCTCGGCGGCACGGCGGGCGCGCAGCTCACGGCCGCGGTGCACCTGCTCGGTGACGTTGGCGAGGTGGAAGTAGGTGGAGAAGGCGCGGACCAGCTTGGCGGCGGTCTCCAGTTCGGTGCCCCGCAGCAGTTCGGCGGCGGCCTCGCCGTCCTCGCGGGTGAGGCGGCGGACCTTCTCGACGAGTTCCAGCAGCTCGGGACCCTCCTGGCGGACGAGGGTCTCGCCGAGGAGGTCGCCCAGTCGGCGGATGTCGGCGCGCAGCTCACTGCTGGTCGTGGTGGTCTGGTCGTCGGCACTGCTCACAGGTGCGGCTCCTTGCAGTGTTGAAGCTCGTCTGGAGGGAACCCGTCGGTCGGCCGGGCGGCAGGCGGGGCCTGTCCGCATAGGGGCCGGACATCAGGGAAGGAAACAGAGCGGACCGCGCTGTCCGACCGACTCCAAGGATAGGTGTCCATGAGGACGCGCAGGTTCTGGGGCTCTTGCCGCGAGACGCCTCACTGCCATACTTACGTCGCCGTAAGTTACGGAACCGTAGGGAAGTACTCCTTTCGTCCCGTCCGGTCACCGCGGATCGGCGTCTCTCTCAACACTCGACCCCACAGGGAACGCGCATGACCTCGTCTGGTTCCAATGTGATCGAAGACCCCCGGAAGGCGGCCGACACCACCCACCCCTCCGCCACCCTGGGGGGCGAGCGGAAGGGTTCGCTGGAGCAGATCACCCTGTTGCTGTTCATCGTGGTGCCGTTCCTCGCGCTGCTGGCGGCGGTGCCACTGGCGTGGGGATGGGGCGTGAGCTGGCTCGACCTGGGCCTGATGGTGTTCTTCTACTATCTGGGCTGTCACGGCGTGACGATCGGTTACCACCGCTACTTCACCCACGGTTCCTTCAAGGCGAAGCGGCCGCTCAGGATCGCGCTGGCGATCGCGGGGTCGCTGGCGGTGGAGGGGCCCCTGGTGCGCTGGGTGGCCGACCACCGCAAGCACCACAAGTTCTCCGACGCGGAGGGCGATCCGCATTCGCCGTGGCGGTACGGCGAGACGGTGCCGGCGCTGATCAAGGGCCTGTGGTGGGCGCACATCGCCTGGATGTTCGACGAGGAGCGGACCCCGCAGGAGAAGTACGCGCCGGATCTGATCAAGGACCCGGCGATCCGGACCATCTCCCGGCAGTTCATCTACTGGACCGCGCTGTCGCTGGCGCTGCCGCCGCTGATCGGCGGGCTGGTGACGATGTCCTGGTGGGGTGCGTTCACCGCGTTCTTCTGGGGGTCACTCGTCCGGGTGGCGCTGCTCCATCACGTGACGTGGTCGATCAACTCGATCTGCCACGCGGTCGGCAAGCGGCCGTTCAAGTCGCGCGACCGCTCGGGCAACGTCTGGTGGCTGGCGGTGCTGTCCTGCGGCGAGTCCTGGCACAACCTGCACCACGCCGACCCGACCTCGGCGCGGCACGGGGTGGAGCGCGGGCAGCTGGACTCGTCGGCGCGGATCATCCGCTGGTGCGAGCAGCTGGGGTGGGCCTACGACGTGCGCTGGCCGTCACGCTCACGTATCGATTCGCGCCGTGACACCGGGGAAGGCGGCTCCCGACAGGGGGCGGAGGCCGCGAAGGCGGCATGATTGACGCCGTGGCGACCGACTCCAGCACCCCCAGTCCCGAAAAGCAGCGGCGGGCACGTCGTACCCGTATGACCGGGGCGGAGCGCCGCCAGCAGCTGTTGGAGATCGGTCGCACCCTCTTCGCGGCGAAGGGTTTCGAGGGCACCTCGGTGGAGGAGATCGCGGCGAAGGCCGGGGTCTCCAAACCGGTGGTGTACGAGCACTTCGGCGGCAAGGAGGGGCTGTACGCGGTCGTGGTGGACCGCGAGATGCGGCGCCTGCTGGACATGGTGACCGGCTCGCTCACCGCCGGCCACCCCCGTGAACTGTGCGAACAGGCGGCCTTCGCCCTCCTCGACTACATCGAGGAGTACACGGACGGCTTCCGGATCCTGGTCCGGGACTCCCCCATCCCGCAGTCGACGGGTTCCTTCGCGTCCCTCATCTCGGACATCGCCACCCAGGTGGAGGACATCCTGGGGCGCGAGTTCAAGAGCCGCGGCTTCGACCCCAAGCTGGCCCCGCTGTACGCGCAGGCGCTGGTGGGCATGGTGGCGCTGACCGGCCAGTGGTGGCTGGACGTGCGCCGCCCGAAGAAGGCGGAGGTCGCCGCCCATCTGGTGAACCTGGCCTGGCACGGCCTGGACGGCCTGGAGGCGAAGCCGCACCTGATAGGGCGCCGCAAGGCCTAGCACCGCGAGGCCCGGGACCGCCTCAGGTCCCGCAGGGCTCCAGGAACTCCAGCCGGTTGCCGACGGGGTCCTCGGAGTAGAAGCGGCGGTAGCCGGGGAGGTCGTCGTCCCAGGTGACGGGGGCGCCGTGGGCGGTAAGCCGGGCGGCGTACGCGTCGATGTCCGTGACCCGCAGGCCCGGGTGGGCCTTCTTCGCCGGCCGGAAGTCCTTGTCGACGCCCAGGTGGAGCCGGACGGCACCGGCCTCGAACCAGCAGCCGCCGCGCGCCGCGAGCACCGGAGGCTTGGCCACCTCGGTCATGCCGAGGACGTCCCCGTAGTACGCCCGCAGCGCGTCCTCCGAGCCGGGCGGGGCGGCGAGCTGGACGTGGTCGACGGCGGCGAGCATCAGCCCTCCTTGCGGGCGACGGCGAACAGGCGGCGGAACGGCAGGACCGTGCCGTACGGGGCGCTCGGGTAGGCCTCCCGCAGCAGGTCGCGGTACTCGGCGACGAAGGCGTCCCGGGCCTCGGGGTCGTCGCCCAGGGCGGTGAGGGCGGGGCGCAGTCCGGTGCCCTTGACCCAGTCCAGGACGGGGTCCTCGCCCTCCAGGACGTGCAGGTAGGTGGTCTCCCAGACGTCGGTGGCGCAGCCGAGGCGGGCGAGCCGGTCCAGGTAGGCGACGGGCGGGTGGACGGAGTCCTCGTGGCGCAGGACGTCGGCGAGCCGGGCCTTCCAGCGGGGCGTCGCGGCGAGCTCGCGCATCAGGGCGTGCAGCGGCGCGTCGATGTTGTTCGGCAGCTGGAAGGCGAAGCTGCCGCCGGGAACGAGCGCGTCCAGCCAGCCGGCGAAGCGGTCGAGGTGGCCGGGGACCCAGTGGAGCGCCGCGTTCGACACGATCAGGTCGTACGACCGTTCGGGCGCCCAGCTGCGCAGGTCGGCGTGGGCGAAGTCGAGGCGGCCCCCGCCGGGGGTGGGTCCGGCGTGGTCGACCTGGGCCTTGTCGAGCATCGCGGTGGAGTTGTCGTAGCCGGTGATGTGCGCGGTGGGCCAGCGCTCGGCGAGGACGGCGGTCACGTTGCCGGGACCGCAGCCGAGATCGGCGATGACCGGGGGTTCGCCGGGGAGGTCGGGGACGCGGGCGAGGAGGTCGGCGAAGGGGCGGGCGCGGTGGCCGGCGTGGCGGAGGTACTGGGTGGGGTCCCAGGAGGGCGTCGTCATGCACACCACTCTCCCCGGGAAGATCTCTTGATGTCAAGAGACTCGATATCAAGAGACTTCACGTCGACACAACCACTACACTGATCGTCATGGAGGACGAGGTCGATCGGCTGGTGGCTGCGTGGCGCCGGGAGCGCCCGGACCTCGACGTGGAACCGCTCGAGGTGCTCAGCCGGGTGAGCCGGCTGGCACGGCATCTGGACCGGGCACGTCGGCTGGCCTTCGCCGAGCACAGCCTGGAACCCTGGGAGTTCGACGTGCTGACCGCGCTGCGGCGCGCAGGCACGCCGTACCAGCTCTCCCCCGGGCAGCTGCTGACGCAGACCCTGGTCACCTCGGGGACGATGACCAACCGGATCGACCGGCTGGCCAAGAAGGGCCTGGTGGAAAGGCTGCCGGACCCCAGCGACCGGCGGGGCGTGCTGGTACGCCTGACCACCGAGGGCCAGGACCGCGCGGACCAGGCCCTGGCGGGCCTGCTCGCCCAGGAGCGCGCGATCCTCGGCGAGCTCTCCCACGCCCAGCGGACCGAACTCGCGGGGCTGCTACGGCAGTTGACGGCGCCGTTCGACAACATCCCGGGCTAGGCGCTCCGCTGGGAGTGCCGCGGTAGGCCGTCGGTCGGCTGCGGCGCCGTCGTGGCTGGGCGCGCCCACGCGGCGGAGCCGCATATTGATACAGCCCCGCGCCCCTTACGGGGCGCCGGTCAGGCGCTGCTGCTCTCCTCCGGCATGATCCGCCCAGCAGGCCCCAGGTCCACCGGCCCGACCCCCGCTCGCCGCGCGAGCGCGACCGCCGCCAGGGTGGAGTGGACGCCCAGTTTGCCGAGGACGTTCTGCATATGGGTGCGGACGGTGTGCGGGGACAGGAAGAGGCGCTCGGCGACGGCCTTGCGCCCCAGGCCCGCCACCATGCACCGGAGCACTTCCCGCTCCCTCGGCGTGAGGGACTCCACGAGCCGTTCGCTCTCGGTGCGGTGCTTGCGCGCGGCCGTCAACTCCCGCAGCACCCCGGTCAGCAGGGCGGGCGGCAGATGCGTCTCGTCGCGCAGCACGCCCCGGATGACGTTCAGCAGCCGGGAGAGCGAGCAGTCCTTGGCGACCCAGCCGCAGGCGCCGGCCTGCAGGGCCAGGGCCGCGCGCCGCGGGTCGTCCTTCTCGGCGAGGACGACGACCCGCACGGCGGGCTGGGCCGAGCGGACGCCGGCGACCAGCGATATGCCGTCGACCAGCCCCTCCTCGTTGGCCTCCTGCACCGGCACGGCCGCTCTGCCGCCGGGCAGTTGACCGCCCAGGTCGGCGTCGACGAGCAGCACGTCGTAGCGGCGGCCCTCGGCGACCGCGCGCTCCAGGCAGCGCAGCGCGGCCGGACCGCTGCCGGCCGCGGACACGTCGACGTCCGGCTCGGCGGCCAGTGCGGCGGCCAGAGACTCGGCGAAGATGCGGTGGTCGTCGACGACCAGGACTCGGATGCGAACCACGAAACCCCCTTCCCCAGTGCTCTTCACGAGCAGGGGATACCCCAAGGTCCGGAGAACGACGACCCATGCGGACACGACACCCGCGGAGGGACGGAACCGCACGGCCGCCGCCGTGCCTGAACTGCTACCCCCACCGCGGGCGTCGTATCCGACTTGTCTCGCCCCCTGATCAGTACCGGCCCCCACCGGTACTGCTCATCAGAGTACGGGCGGTCGCCGGGAGCGGAAGGCAATTTGCAGAACTGCCCGGCCGACGCGTTTATGGTGTGCCGCATGTTTCGTATTGAGGCGGAAGTCGACAAGGAACGACGCGATCTGCTCCGCGCCCGGCTGCTGGCCACCAACACGGCGGCCTCCCCCGTCCTGGCGGCCCTGCGCGGCACCCCGGCCGAGCGCGAGGTCCCGCTGCACCTCTGGGCGATGGACGAGGGCTCGGGCGACCTGGCCGGCGGTCTGGTCGGGCACAGCTGGGCGTCCTGGCTGCACGTCACCTACCTCTGGGTGGACGCCCGCCATCGCGGCACCGGCCTCGGCGGCAGTCTGCTCGCGGAGGCCGAGCACATCGCCCGCACCGACCGCGGCTGCACCGCGGCCCGCCTGGAGACCTGGGACTTCCAGGCCCCGGAGTTCTACAAGAAGCAGGGGTACGAGGTGGTGTGCGTGATCCCCGACTATCCGCCGGGGATCACGGAGTACACGCTGACGAAGCGGCTGGGCTGAGCCTCAGCTCTCCTGGCGGGCGCCCGCCGACGGCACCGCCTCGAACACCCGCGGGGCCGTGAAACCGGCCGCCGCGAAGGCCTCCTCGACCGCCTTGGTGATCGTGTCGACGTCGGCCGCCTCGGTGAGGACGATCGCCGAGCCGCCGAAGCCGCCGCCGGTCATCCGGGCCCCCAGGGCGCCGGCCGAGTTCGCCGCCTCCACGACCAGGTCCAGCTCGGGGCAGGAGACCTGGAAGTCGTCACGGAGGGAGGCATGCCCCTCGGTGAGGACCGGGCCGATGGCGCGGGTGTCGCCCGCCTCCAGGAGGGCCACGACGCGCTCGACGCGGTGGTCCTCGGTGACGACGTGGCGGACCAGGCGCCGTACCTCCGCCTCGTCGCCGAGGCGTTCGAGCGACGCGTCGAGGTCGTCGTAGGCGATGTCCCGCAGCGCGTCCACGCCCAGCAGGGCCGCGCCCTTCTCGCAGCCCGCGCGGCGCTTGCCGTACTCGCCGCCGCTGTGGGCGTGCTTGACCTGGGTGTCGACGACCAGCAGACGCATGCCCTCGGCCGCGAGGTCGAAGGGGATCTGCTTCTGCGAGAGGTCGCGGGTGTCGAGGAACAGGGCGTGGCCGGCCTCGCAGCAGGCGGACGCCGTCTGGTCCATGATGCCGGTCGGCGCCCCGACGTAGACGTTCTCCGCGCGCTGGCACAGGCGGGCCAGCTGCCAGCGCTGCAGGCCCAGTTCGTAGAGGTCGTTGAGCGCGAGGGCGATCACCACCTCCAGGGCCGCGGAGGAGGAGAGGCCGGCGCCGGTCGGCACGGTGGAGGCGAGGTGGACGTCGGCGCCGGTGACCGGGTGGCCGGCCTCGCGCAGCGCCCAGACGACGCCCGCCGGGTACTCCGTCCACTCCCGGTCGGTGCCGGGTTCCAGGGCGTCGAGGGAGAGCTCGACGATCCCGCCGTCGACGTCCGAGGAGTGCAGCCGCAGCACGCCGTCGGTACGGCGGGCGACGGCGGCCGTCGCCACGTGCGGCAGCGCGAACGGCATCACGAAGCCGTCGTTGTAGTCGGTGTGCTCGCCGATCAGGTTGACCCGGCCCGGTGCCGCCCAGACGCCGTCGGGAGCCGTCCCGTACAGCTCCTCGAAGGCGCCTCTGACCTGCTGTGCTGCCCCCACCTACTGCTCCCTTGCTGCGCTGATGGTCCGAGCGAACTCCCAGGCGTCCGCGACGATCCCCGCGAGGTCCGCGCGGGTCGGGTTCCAGCCCAGCTTCTCGCGGGCGGTGGCCGCCGAGGCGACCAGGACGGCCGGGTCGCCGCCCCGGCGCGGGGCCACGACCTCGGGGATCGGGTGACCGGTGACCTGCCGGACCGTCTCGATCACCTCGCGGACCGAGAAGCCCTCGCCGTTGCCGAGGTTGCAGATCAGGTGCTCGCCGGGCTTGGCGGCCGTGAGGGCCAGCAGGTGGGCGTCGGCCAGGTCGGCGACGTGGATGTAGTCGCGGATGCAGGTGCCGTCGGGCGTCGGGTAGTCGTCGCCGAAGACGGAGATCGCGTCCCGCTTGCCCTGGGCGACCTGGAGGACCAGGGGGATCAGGTGTGACTCGGGGTTGTGGCGCTCGCCCTGCGCGCCGTACGCGCCGGCCACGTTGAAGTAGCGCAGGGAGACCGCGCCCAGGCCGTGCGCGGCGGCCTCGCCGGTGATCATGTGGTCGACGGCGAGCTTGGTGGCGCCGTACGGGTTGGTCGGCCGCGTGGGGGCGGTCTCGACGATCGGGACCTGCTCCGGCTCGCCGTAGGTGGCCGCCGTGGAGGAGAAGACGAGCTTGCGGACGCCGGCCTCGCGCATCGCGGCGAGCAGCGCCATGGTGCCGCCGACGTTGTTGTCCCAGTACTTCTCGGGCTTCACGACCGACTCGCCGACCTGGGAGAACGCGGCGAAGTGCAGCACCGCCTCGTAGGAGGAGTCCAGCCACTTGGCGGCGTCGCGGATGTCGCCCTCGACGAAGGCGGCGCCCGCGGGGACGCCCTCACGGAAGCCCGTGGAGAGGTTGTCGAGGACGGTGACCTCGTGGCCCGCCTCCAGCAGGTGCTGGGCGACCACGCTGCCGACGTAACCCGCCCCGCCCGTCACCAGGTACTTCATCAACTCGCTACCTCTCGCAGTCGCTCGGCCGCGCGCTCCGGCGGCACGTCGTTGATGAACACGCTCATGCCCGACTCGGAACCCGCGAGAAACTTCAGCTTGCCGGACGTTCGGCGGATGGTGAAAAGCTCCAGGTGGAGCGCGAAGTCGTCGCGCGTGACACCCTCGAACTCCTCCAGCGTCCCGAACGGCGCCTGGTGCCAGGCGGCGATGTAGGGCGTGGGAGGCTCACCCTCACCGAAGATACGGTCGAAGCGCCTCAAGAGTTCCAGATAAACCTGGGGGAACTCTGAGCGTGCCGCCTCGTCGAGCCCGAGCAGGTCGGGGACGCGGCGCTTCGGGTACAGGTGGACCTCGTACGGCCAGTGTGCCGCGTACGGCACGTAGGCGACCCAGTGTTCACTCTCAAGGACGACCCGCTCGTCGGCGAGTTCACGCGCCAGCACGGCGTCGAAGAGGTTCTCCCCGCCCGTCGCCTCCTTGTGGGCCGCGATGGAGCGCAGCATCAGGGCGGTGCGCGGGGTGGTGAAGGGGTAGGCGTAGATCTGGCCGTGCGGGTGGCCGAGCGTCACGCCGATCTCCTCGCCGCGGTTCTCGAAGCAGAACACCTGCTCGACGGAGGGGAGGTGGGACAGCTCCGAGGTCCGGTCGGTCCACGCGTCCAGGACCAGGCCCGCCTGCTCCTCGGTGAGGCTCGCGAAGGACGCGTCGTGGTCCGAGGTGAAGCAGACCACCTCGCAGCGCCCGGAGTCGCCGGCCAGCGAGGGGAAGCGGTTCTCGAAGACCACGACGTCGTACGACGAGTCCGGGATCTCGCTCAGCCGGTCGCCCTTGGTCGGGCACAGCGGGCACTGGTCGGCCGGCGGGTGGTAGGTGCGGCCCTGCCGGTGCGAGGCGATGGCGACCTGGTCGCCGAGGAGCGGGTCCCTCCGGATCTCGGAGGTGGTGTGCGTCCGCTCCAGCGGACGGCGGTCCACCGCGTCCCGCACGGTGTCGTCGCGCAGGTCGTAGTAGATGAGTTCGCGACCGTCGGCCAGCCGGGTCGAGGTCTTCTTCACTGCGGACTCCCATTGATCGAGCCAGCCAACCATCAAACAGAACCGAACACACCAAAACACAACTCACCACCCCAGTCAACATCGCAATCAATCAAGGTGAGACAACGAAAGTGTTGAATTACCGGGTGCAGAACCCCACAGATGCCCCCGTATCCCCCACACACCTCGCGACGGACCTCACCACGGACCTCACCAGGAACCTCGCGGCGGGGCTACGACTCCCCACCAACGGCCTGGACTACACGATCCTCGCGATCTACTTCGTCGTCGTCCTGGGCATCGGCTTCGCGGCCCGCCGCTCGGTGAAGACCAGCCTCGACTTCTTCCTCTCCGGGCGGTCGCTGCCCGCCTGGATCACCGGCCTCGCGTTCATCTCGGCGAACCTGGCCGCCACCGAGATCCTCGGCATGGCCGCCAACAGCGCGCAGTACGGCGCGTACACCGTGCACTGGTACTGGATCGGCGCCATTCCGGCCATGGTCTTCCTGGGCCTGGTGATGATGCCCTTCTACTACGGCAGCAAGGTCCGCTCGGTCCCCGAGATGCTGCTGCTCCGCTTCGACAGAGCCGCACACCTGCTCAGTTCGATCCTGTTCGCCTTCGCGGCCATCCTGATCGCCGGTGTGAACCTGTACGCCCTGGCGATCGTCGTGGAGGCGCTCCTCGGCTGGCCGCAGTGGGTGGCGATCGTGGTCGCCGGCGCGTTCGTGCTGGCGTACATCACCCTCGGCGGTCTCTCCTCGGCCATCTACAACGAGGTACTGCAGTTCTTCGTGATCCTGGCCGCCCTCATCCCGCTGTCGGTGCTCGGCCTGAAGAAGGTGGGCGGCTGGGGCGGCCTGGTCGACAAGCTCACCGCGACCCACGGCCACAACTTCACGACCGCCTGGGGCGGCACCGGCATCGGCTCGGCCAACCCGCTCGGCGCGAACTGGCTGACCATCGTCGTCGGCCTCGGCTTCGTGCTCTCCTTCGGCTACTGGACGACGAACTTCGCCGAGGTGCAGCGCGCCCTGTCGGCGAAGAACCTCTCCGCCGCCCAGCGCACCCCGCTGATCGCCGCCTACCCGAAGATCTTCATCGTCTTCCTGGTGATGATCCCGGGCCTGGTCGCCGCCGCGCTGGTGCCGGACATCGGCAGGTCCGGCTCGGACCTCCAGTACAACGACGCGATCCCGTACCTGATGTCGCAGCTCCTGCCCAACGGCGTGCTCGGCATCGCGGTCACCGGACTGCTGGCCGCGTTCATGGCCGGTATGGCGGCCAACGTGTCGTCCTTCAACACCGTGTTCACGACGGACATCTGGGCGAAGTACGTGGTCCGGGGCCGGGAGGACGGCTACTACGTGCGCTTCGGACGCCTCATCACGGCGATCGGCGTGTGCGCGTCGATCGGTACGGCGTTCCTGGCGTCGTCGTTCTCGAACATCATGAGTTACCTCCAGACGCTGTTCTCCTTCTTCAACGTGCCGATGTTCGTCGTCTTCATCGTCGGCATGTTCTGGAAGCGGGCCTCGGCGAAGTCCGGCTTCTGGGGGCTGCTCGCCGGCACCGTGACCGCGATGGTCAACTACTTCGTCCTCTACAAGAGGGGCATCATCGGCATCCCCTCCGACCAGGGCGCCAACTTCGTCTCCGCGATCGCCGGGTTCGTCGCCGGCGCGGTGGTGATGGTGATCGTGTCCCTGTTCACCGCGCCGAAGCCGGAGGCGGAGCTCGCGGGCCTCGTCTACGGCACGAGTTCCCCCGGCATGGCCGAGGCGCCCGCCGCGGGCGACGACGCGTGGTACCGCCGGCCGGCGCTGCTGGGCTGGGGCGCGGTGATCCTGGCCGCGCTCTGCTACATCCCGTTCTCGTTCTGATCGCCGTCGCCGCAGAATGGAGAGACCATGACCGACGACTCCGGGCACTCCGGGTTCCACTACTCCGAGCAGGACGTCCAGCGGGAAGTCACCGAGCTGGAGGGCAAGTCCGCGACGGCCGCGCGGATCTTCGACCTGCGACGGATCATCGGCGGGTTGTTCGTGCTGTACGGGATCATCGTCACGATCACCGGGATCACGGACTCGCAGGCCGAGATCGACAAGGCGCAGGGGATCAACATCAACCTGTGGACGGGGATCGGGATGCTGCTGCTGGGGGTGTTCTTCTTGGTGTGGCTGTGGCTGCGTCCTACTCCCCCTCCGCTTCCTCCTTCTGACGAGCCCGAATAGGCCGTCGTTCGGCTGCGGGTACGTGGGGGCTGGTCGCGCACGCGCGGCGGAGCCGCACATGGAAACAGCCCCGCGCCCCTAAAGGGGCGCTTCTGCGCCGCCGTTCAGAGGTCCCGCTCGATCCAGTAGCCCAGTCCGTGCCGCCAAGGCCGCCGCCTCCAGCCTCGACCCCACCCCCAGCTTCATCAGCACCCTCTGCACATGGGTCCGGGCCGTGCTCGGGGCGATGCCCATGCCCGCGGCGATGAGGCGGGTGTCCTCGCCGTCCGCCACCCGCACCAGGACCTCCACCTCCCTCGGGGTGAGCATCTGGAGGAGGCGTTGGCCCTCGTCGTCGGGCTGGGCGGCGGGGTTGAGGAGTTCGGCGAAGGCGCCCTGGAGCAGGGCGGGTGCCACGGCGGCCTCCCCGGCCCGCGCCTTCATGATCGCGCGCTCGACGCCTTCTATCCGCTCGTCGTGCCGTACGTACCCGGAGGCGCCCGCGGCGAAGGCCGCCGCGATGCCCCGCGGGGACGGCACCGGGCCCAGCACCAGCACCGCGACCTGCGGCCGCTCCTTCTTGATCCGCACCACCGGGTCGAAGATCCCCGGCTCCGCCGGTGCCGCCGTACCGAGCAGGCACACCTCGGGTGCCCGTGTGATGACCAGCTCGGCCGCGCCCGCCGCCGGTGCCGCCGCGGCCAGCACCCGGTGGCCGCGCAGTTTCAGCGCCGAGGCCAACGCCTCCGCGAGCAACCGGTGGTCGTCGACCACCATGAGCCGCACTCCCATAGAGCAACCCCCCAGTCCCCCCAATGGATGCCCCACTATGGATGCCCACTGGTCCGCATGGACAGAGGGCCCCCCGGCACCTCGTCCTTCATGCCCCCGGAAGCTACACGCTTGTTCGACGTTGCGCTGCCCCTACTGATGAGAAGTGCCCCGGATCGGAGGAATCTCTGGGTTTTCTCTCATTCGCGGGTGGAGAGCGCGTATCAGCCACCCGTACCGAAGGCGGTGACCAGGTACTCCTTGGCCGACGACGAAGTGGCGGTGTGGGCGTACCCGGCGGACAGGTAGAGGTGTCCCTGGGAGTAGAGGGCCTCGGCGTACTCCGGCGACATGGTGGTCTCCACCGCCTTGACCGCCGTGGTCGCCGGGTTCTCCAGCAGTTTGGTCTCCTTGAAGGATCCGCCGTCGATGCTGACGACCTGGGCGCCCTTGTCGTACGGCGCGTTCTTGTACGCGATCACATCGGGGCCGTCCATGCGCAGGGGCGTGATCGTGTAGTTGTCCCCGGCGTCGGCGCGCTGGCCGGTCTGCTTGCCGGTGGCCAGGTCGAAGGCGACGATCTCGTTGGTCTTCGTGTAGTCCCCGTCGCCGTCGTGCTCCTCGGTCGCCAGGTACAGCCTGTCGTTGCCGACGGCAACTCCCGAGCACTTCTCCAGCTCGTAGATGCCGTCGCAGCGGGCCGCGTAGGAGCTGCCCGGGGTGGAGATACGGGTGCGCAGTGCGCCGGACCTGTCGTCGATGGAGAAGACGTCCGAGAAGCCGCTGCCGTCGCCCGCGCTGTCGTTGATGTCGGCGGCCACCACCAGCGGGTCGGTCGAGACGACGCTCGCGTAGTCGATGCCCGAGGTCATCTTGTACTCGGAGAGCACCTTGCCGGAGACCGGGTCGAGGGTCTGGATGTGCAGCTGGCCGGTGTCGCCGCTGCCGCACCTGCGGACCGCGACCAGCTTGGCGCCGCCGCCGTAGCCGGCGTCGTAGCAGCTGTCGGCCGGCTTCGGCTGCCAGCGGATCTTGCCGGAGGCGAGGTCGAAGGCGGCGCCGCCGCTGGTGCCGCCGACCGCGACCGTCTGCTGAGCGACCGTCACATTGTCGAAGTTGAGCGGGACGTCACCGGACTTGACCGCCTGGGTCCACAGTTTCCTGCCCGCGTTCAGGTCGATCGCGGCGACCTGGGTGCAGCCGGCCGTGGAGCCCTTCGCGGGCATCTTCGGCTGGAAGACGACCGCGGTCCGGCCGTCGGCGCTGACGTGCCCGGTGGCACGGCAGACCGGGCCGGACAGCGGGACCGTCCACAGCTTGGCGCCCGAGTCGGGGTCGTAGCCGGTGATCTCGGCGATGCCGCTCTTCGCGTACACCTTGTCGGTGAGCCAGGAACCGGCGGTGACGGTCGTGTCCTTCGCCGTCGGCAACGGGACCTGGAAGAGGACCTTGGAGGTGGGGTCCGCGGGCACCTTCTCGGTGCCCTTGCCGTTCTTGCCGCCGTTCGCATCCTGGCCGCCGGCGGTGCCGCCGCCGGAGCTCGCGGTGTCGTCCTTCCTGCCGTCTCCGCCGGAGGACTTGGCGTACCAGATGCCGCCGCCGACGATCAGCGCGATGGCGGCGACCGCCGCGACGACGATGAGCAGCGTGGCGTTGTTCCGGCCGGGGCCGGGAGCGGGGCCGCCCGGTTGGCCGCCGGGGTAGCCGTAGCCGGGCTGGGGCGGCTGGTTCGGATAGCCGTAGCCGGGCTGCTGGGCGTACGGGTTCGGGGGCTGTTGCGGATAGCCGTAACCCGGCTGGGGGGCCGGGGGCTGCTGTGGGTAGCCGTAACCCGGCTGGGGTGGCTGGGGTGCGCCGAAACCGGGCTGCTGCGGGGGCTGGTTGGGGGGCGGAGGGGGCGGCTGGGTCATGACGGGGTACCTCGGAGGACGGCGCGCGAGAGGGCTGCGGACGGCGCGGGCTGACGGACTGCGGGCGGCACGGGACGGGCCCCGCTCAGTTGCCGAAGGCCATCATCAGCTTCTCCTTCGCGTCGTCGCTGCCGGTCAGCCGCGTGGCGGAGAGGTAGAAGCGGCCGTCGGCCCAGTCGGCGGCGCCGTCGTAGAAGCCACCCTCGATGTCGGCGGTGTGCTGCGGGTTCTGCAGCAACCTGGTGGGCTTGTGGCTTGCGCCGGTGGTCGGGATCGACACGACCTGGCCGCCCGCGTCGTACGACGGCCGTACGTACGCGACGAGTCTGCCGCCCTCGATCTTCATCGGGTACATCGACTCGTCCGTCGGGGACTTCGTACGCCACTTCGCCGTGCCGTCGGTGAGGCTGATCGCGACGATCTCGTTGCCGCCGCCGCTCACGTCCGTCGGCAGGTACAGGGTGTTCGCGTCGACGGCCACGCCCTGGCAGCCCTGGAGGTCGCGGGCGAGGATCGCCAGGCCGCACTGGGGCGCGAACTTCTCGTTCACCTTCACCTCGGAACGGAACGTGCCCTTGCCGTCCAGGACCGAGATGTTCCAGGCCTGCTTGTCCTGGTTGGTCAGGTAGACCACGAGCGGGTCGACGGAGTACGTCCGCTCGACCGTCCAGCCCTTCTTGATCGGCCGGGTCCACTCGACCTTTCCGGTGGCAGGGTCCAGCTGCGAGATCTCGTCGTGCTCGTCGCTGCCGCCGGCGGCACAGGACGCCACCTCGATCAGCCGGTCCGTGCCGCCGGCGAACGCCGTCGGGAAACAGGCCGCGCCGTACTTCTTCTTGTCGTACAGCTTGTGGCCGCTGCCGAGGTCGTACGCCGTGCCCGACTCGGAGCGGCCGGCCATCAGCGTCTTTCCGCTGATCGTCAGCTCGATGCTGAGGGCGCTGTCGAACAGCCCGCCGTCGGCGACGGTCGCGGTCCAGCCCTTCCTGCCCGTGTCGAGGTCGATCTCCTGCAGCTGGTTGCACTTGGCGCGGTCGCTGGTGCCGTTCATGTAGGCCACGACGACCTTGCCGTCCGCCGACTTCTGCGGGGTGACCGCGCAGATCTTCTGCGGGAACGCGATCGGCGCCCAGGCCGGGTCGCCGTTGCCCACCTTGTAGGCGAAGACCTGCTTGTACGCCGCCTTCACGGCCGTCTTCCCGGTGATCCACATGCCGGGCGCGTCGGCGCCGGAGGCGGGCGCGTCGGGTGCCGACTTGTACCAGAGCACCTTGGCCTCGCCGGACTTGCGGCCCGCGTTGAGGTTGTCCGGGTCCGTACCGCCGTCGCCGCTGCCGTCACCCGGGTTGGCCGGAGTACCGGAGGCCTTGGGGTCGTCGGACTGCTGGGCGACCGGCTTCTTGCCGTCGCCCTCGCCGGTCAGGGCGTACACCGTGCCGCCGACGACCAGCAACCCCGCCACCGCCGCCGCGACGATCAGCGCGGGCTTCCCCTTGAACGGCCCGCCGCCGGAGGGCGGGGGCGTCCCGGGCCCACCCGGGCCGCCGGGGTACGGCGGCTGCTGCGGGGGGTAGCCGTAGCCGGGCTGCGGCCCGTACGGACCCGGCACCGGTCCCGGCCCCGGTGCACTGTAGGGGCCGGTCGGCTGGGCGTAGGGGCCGGGGGCGTAAGCGGGCTGCTGGGGGTAGCCGTATCCCGGCTGTGGCTGTGGCTGTGGTTGAGGGGCGGGGGCGCCGAAGCCGCCCTGCGCGGGCGGCTGTTGCGGAGCGCCGAAGCCGCCGCCCGGTGGCGGCTGGTCCTGCGGTGCTCCGAAAGCGCCGTGCGGCGGCTGGCCGGGCGGCTGTGTCATCAGCGTTCTTCCCCCTCGTTCACTGATTTTGAGCCACGTCCGAGGCGTGTGACGGCCCATGGGCCGTACTCAGACAGTTCTCAGACGGACCTTTCTACCACCCGCCACCGACAGCCCACGGGCCCACATCTGCCGCTGTTCCCAAGGGAGAACCGCCCCGTGATGCCACCGTTACGCGCCTTCACGCCCGCTTCACCGGGCCCGCGCAAGGGGGTTGCGCGGGGACCGCAAAGGCCTGTTTCACGCCGGTGACCGGTGGCTAGGCGTCCTCCGCCAGCTCCAGCCAGCGCATCTCCAGGTCCTCGCGCTCGCCGGCCAGGTCGCGCAGCTGGGCGTCGAGGTCGGCGACCTTCGCGAAGTCCGTGGCGTTCGCGGCGATCTGGTCGTGCAGCTTGGTCTCCTTCTCGGAGATGCGGTCCAGCTGACGCTCGATCTTCTGGAGTTCCTTCTTGGCGGCGCGCTGGTCGGCGGCGCTCCGCTCGGCCGTGGCGGCCTTGGGGGTAGCTGCGGTGGCGGTGGCGGCGACCGCCTCCTCCATGCGCTGCCGGCGCTCCAGGTACTCGTCGATGCCGCGCGGCAGCATCCGCAGCGTGGCGTCGCCGAGGAGGGCGAAGACCCGGTCGGTGGTGCGCTCCACGAAGAACCGGTCGTGGGAGATGACGATCATCGAGCCGGGCCAGCCGTCGAGGACGTCCTCCAGCTGGGTGAGGGTCTCGATGTCGAGGTCGTTGGTGGGCTCGTCGAGGAAGAGGACGTTCGGCTCGTCCATGAGCAGGCGCAGCAGCTGGAGGCGGCGGCGCTCACCGCCGGACAGGTCGCCGACCGGCGTCCACTGCTTCTCCTTGCTGAAGCCGAACGTCTCGCACAGCTGCCCGGCGGTCATCTCGCGCCCCTTGCCGAGGTCGACGCGCTCGCGCACCTGCTGGACGGCCTCCAGGACCCGCGTGGTCGGGTCCAGCTCGACGACCTCCTGGGAGAGGTAGGCGAGCTTGACGGTCTTGCCGACGACGACCCGCCCGGCCGCCGGCTGCGCCTCGCCCTCCGTCCGGGCGGCCTCGGCCATGGCGCGCAGCAGCGAGGTCTTGCCGGCGCCGTTGACACCGACCAGGCCGATGCGGTCGCCGGGGCCGAGCTGCCAGGTGACGTGCTTGAGCAGCACCTTCGGTCCGGCCTGGACGGTCACGTCCTCCAGGTCGAAGACGGTCCTGCCGAGCCGCGACGAGGCGAACTTCATCAGCTCGGAGGTGTCGCGCGGCGGCGGCACGTCCTTGATCAGCTCATTGGCGGCCTCGACCCGGAAGCGCGGCTTGGAGGTACGGGCGGGGGCGCCGCGGCGCAGCCAGGCCAGCTCCTTGCGGACCAGGTTCTGCCGCTTGGTCTCCTCGGTGGCCGCGATCCGCTCGCGCTCCGCGCGGGCGAAGACGTAGTCGGAGTAGCCGCCCTCGTACTCGTAGACGGCGCCGCGCTGCACGTCCCACATGCGGGTGCAGACCTGGTCGAGGAACCAGCGGTCGTGGGTCACGCACACCAGTGCCGAGCGGCGCTCGCGCAGGTGCCTGGCCAGCCAGGAGATGCCCTCGACGTCGAGGTGGTTGGTGGGCTCGTCGAGGACGAGCAGGTCCTGCTCCTCGATCAGCAGCTTGGCGAGCGCGATGCGGCGCCGCTCGCCACCCGACAGCGGGCCGATGACGGTGTCCAGGCCCTTGGGGAAGCCGGGCAGGTCCAGGCCGCCGAAGAGGCCGGTGAGGACGTCCCGGACCTTGGCGTTGCCGGCCCACTCGTGGTCGGCCATGTCGCCGATGACCTCGTGGCGGACGGTCGCGGCCGGGTCGAGGGAGTCGTGCTGGGTGAGGACGCCGATGCGCAGGCCGCCGGAGTGCGTGACGCGGCCGGTGTCGGCCTCCTCCAGCCGGGCGAGCATCCGGATGAGGGTGGTCTTGCCGTCGCCGTTGCGGCCCACCACGCCGATGCGGTCGCCCTCCGACACGCCGAGCGAGACGCCGTCCAGCAGGGCACGGGTGCCGTAGACCTTGCTGACGTTCTCGACATTGACCAGGTTGACGGCCATTTCACTCCTGCGCACGGGGACGGTCAGCCTCCCAGCGTAATGCGCGCGGAGAGGCCGTCCGGCCGGGAGCCGCCTTCGGCCCGCCTTGACCGCGCGCGCGTGCGGGCGTGGCCCGCCTGGCCGCGCGCGTGCGCGCGTACGTCTCGTCGAGGAGGTCGCACCCGGCACGGGGACCGGCGCACGGTGGGGTGCCTCACCACGGGGTGCCCCGGCACGGGGGATTGCCTCACCACGGCGTGCCCCGGCACGGGGGCCCCGGCACAGGTGCCCCAGCACGGGGAGGTGCCTCGTCACCGGGGGTGCCTCGCCACCGGGGGGTGCCCCGGCGCGGAGGGGTGCCTCGCCACGGGGCCCCGGCACGGAGAGGGTGCCCCGCCACCGGGGCGTGCCCCGGCGCGGAGGGGGGTGCCTCGCCACGGGGCCCCGGCACGGGGAGGGTGCCCCGCCACCGGGGCGTGCCCCGGCGCGGAGGTGGGGGTGCCTCGCCACGGGGGGTGCCCCGGCGCGGAAGAGTGCTCCGGCGCGGGGCGCGGTGCGGGGCGCGTGGGCCGTGCGCGCCGTGGGAAAGTGCGTCGCGGCGCACTTTCCCACGTGCGCCGCGGCGCGCGGCTCGTGCGTCCGGGGCTTCAGGCGCCCGCCTCGCCCAGTCCCCGGCGCTGGATCAGCGCGGCCGCCGGGGCGAGGCCGCGGCCGCTCGCGGCGGTCTGCTCGCCGACCGGCATGTCGTCGCGCATGAGGTTCTCGGGGATGAGGACCGCGGCCGTGACACCGCCGTTCGGCGAGGGGCGCAGCTCGACCCTGAGGCCCTGCCGCTCGCGCAGCCGGTTGACCACGAACAGCCCGATCTGCTTGGCGTCGAGGAGGTCGACCCTGGCGGACTGGATCTTGCCGTTGGCCTCGGCCATCGCCTCCTCGTTCATGCCGAAGCCGCTGTCCTCGATCTCGACGAGCAGGCCTTCGCGCATCCGCGCGGCACGCAGTTGCACCTTGGTGCTGGGGGGCGAGAAGGCGGCCGCGTTCTCGACGAGTTCGGCGATCAGGTGGATCACGTCGGCCACCGAGCCGCCGGCGACCGACACGCGCGGTACGGCCCAGATCTGCACGCGCGCGGAGTTCTCGATCTCGGCGACGGCGGCGCGCACCACGTCCGCCAGCGGGATCGGGTCCCGCCAGCCGCGGCCCGGCGCGATCCCGGAGAGGATGAGCAGGCTCTCCGAGTGGCGGCGCATGCGGGTGGCGAGGTAGTCGACGCGGTAGAGGTCGTGCAGCTCGGTCTGGTCCTGCTGGCGGCGCTGCATCCGGTCGAGCAGGTCCAGCTGGCGGTGGAGCAGCACCTGGCTGCGGCGCGCGAGGCTGACGTACACGCCGGAGATGCCGCTGAGGAGCTCGGCGCGCTCGGAGGCGGCCTTCAGGGCGGCGCGCTGGACGGCCGTGAGGGCGGTGCCCACCTGGGCGAGCTCGTCGCCGACGAGGCGGCGCATGGGTGCCTCGGCGTCGATGTCGACGCCCTGCCCGGCGTGCAGCCTGCGCATGGCCTGCGGGAGGCGGCGGCCGGCCACCTCCAGGGCGGAGTTCCGCAGGTCGAGGAGTTCGACGATCAGGCCGCGGCCGACGCCCACCGAGACCAGCAGCGACAGCAGGACACCGACCAGGCCGAGGACGACGGCGACGCCGGACGCGCCGAGCGTGGACCAGCCGAACGTGGCGGCCTTGGCGGTGGCTCCCGTACCGGCGCCCGCCTCGGCCGCCGTCAGCGCCTGGAGCACGCCGGTGGCGGAGCCGTCCCAGCCGGACAGCGTGGCCGCGGACACCGCGTCGGCGCCCGGCCCCGCGCCCTCGACCCGGTCCTCCACGGCGGCCAGCCTCCGGTACCCCGCGCCGTCCAGGATCTCGTCGTACGCCCGCCTGTGCGCGGCCTTCAGGTCGGCGACCGCGGGCTCCAGCAGCTCGCGGTGGGTGGCTGCCGCGCCGACGAACGCGGTGTACTCCCGCTGGGTCAGGCGGCCGGCCGCCTCGCCCGCGGCGAGCAGCGCCTGTTCGCGGGCGAACGCCTCACGCGCGCGTGCCAGTTCGAGCACCACGCGGGTCTGCGAGGCGGAGTCGGTGCCCTTCTCGCCGGTGAGCGCCCCGGTGACGGCGAAGGCGCGCTCCACGACGGCGGTGTACTGGGTGTAGGCCTTCTGCGCCGCGCCCTTCTGGGCGGTCTCCGCGCGCACGGTGCCGACGGAGTCCGCGGCGGTGGACAGCCGGTCGATCCGGGCGGGGAGCGCGGAGTTGAGCAGGGCCGCGTCGGAGGTGGACGCGTTGATGCCGTCGGTGAGCTTCGTCCGCGCCGCGTCGGTGGCCGCCCTGGCGGTCTTCAGCGCGGCGAGGGAACGGGCGCCGGGGGCGGCCGCGTACCGGGTGGCGGCGGTCCGCTCGCCCTGGACCGCGGTCACGAAGTCGGCCACGGGGGTGAGGAGCTGGGCGTTGACGTCCTTGGCCCGCTCGGTGTCGCCGATCGCGGCGACGGTCGTCACGGCGGCGTACGCCCACAGTGCCATCAGCGACACGACGGGCAGCATGAGCAGGGCGACGATCTTCGCGCGGACGGATCTGGGGCGGAGTCGTTCGGTGGTACGGCGAACGCGCATGGGGACCTCGTTCGGGGAGGGGCGCGCCCGGGAACCGGCGGGCCGACGGCGCGCGTTCCCGGACGGGGTGAGGGTGTCGAGGAGGTGTGGGGGGTGGCGGCTGCGGGGAACGGCGGTCAGGCCGTGGTCAGTTCGACCTCGCGCAGCAACTCCGCGGCGACGGCGGACTCGTGGCGCTTGCCGGTCGGGGACAGCGCCACGTACGCGGAGGCGAGGAAGAGGAACGAGCCGAGCAGCACCGCGAGCGGGAAGAGGAACTCGGTGGCCGTGGCACCGGACAGTTCGGCGCTGCTGGGCTTGAGGTTGACGCTGACGGCGTACATCGCCGTGTAGTGCATGCTGCTCACCGCGAGCCCCATGACGAGGGCGGAGAGCGTGGCCAGGACGGGTCCGCGGACGACGAGGGAGAGGGTGAGCGCCGCGGTGGCCGCGACCACGGCGATCGCGACGGACGCGATGACCGTCAGCGGGTCGAAGCCCACCGAGCCGTGCAGGTTGAGCGCGGCCATGCCGGTGTAGTGCATCGCGGCGACACCGAGCCCGGTGCCCAGGCCGCCGAGCAGCACCGCCTGCACGCGTGAACGGCCGTATCCGGCGGTGAAGATGCCGGCGCTGACGACGGCGATCGCCATGACGAGGCTGAGCACGGTCAGCGGGATGTCGTAGCGGATGGGCGTGCCCTCCACGGAGAAGCCCATCATCGCGATGAAGTGCATGGTCCAGATGCCGGACCCGATGGCGAACGAGGCGAGTGTCAGCCAGTTCCGTTTCGAGGCGCCTTCCGCCTCCAGTGCCCTGACGGTGCAGCGCAGTCCCAGCGCCGAGCCGACGCAGGCCATCGCGTAGGACAGGACGGGAGTGACCCATCCGGCGCTGAAGTGGTCCATGTGCCCCATGGAAATGTCCTCTCTACGTGGCGCGGGCACGTAGACGCCGCGCACACGAGGTACCGCCGGTAACAGAGGGCGGGGATGGCGATCATGCCAGCCGTCACCATGAGCCAGATGGCGCGAAAGGGACCCTGGGGCGCATTTGTGAAAATCTAGTTACCGTGAAGTAGGTAACAGCACCGGATCTTCACATTTCCGCAGGTCAGACCTAGTTTCAGGTTACACGGACCCGGTCGTCCGGTCCGCCGTGAGCACGGTCGCGCCCGGCGCGGGCGCCGGCGCCGTGCGCACCGTGCGGCAGGTGCCGGAGGCGAGCAGCGCCTCGGAGACCTTCTGCGCCGACGCGGTGTCCCGGACCAGGAACGCCGTGGTGGGACCGGAACCGGAGACCAGCGCGGTGAGCGCGCCGGCCGCGCGGCCCGCGTCGAGGGTGTCCGCGAGCTCCGGGAAGAGGGAGAGCGCGGCGGGCTGGAGGTCGTTGGAGACGGCGGCCGCGAGCGCGTCGGCATCGCCCTTGGCGAGGGCGTCGAGGAGGTCCCGGGAGGCGACCGGCTCCGGGATGTCGCGCCCCTCCGCGAGCCGGTCGAACTCGCGGAAGACGGCCGGGGTGGACAGCCCGCGCCCGGCCATCGCGAACACCCAGTGGAAGGTGGCGCCGACTTCGAGCGCGGTCAGCCGCTCGCCGCGCCCGGTGCCGAGGGCGGCGCCGCCGACCAGGCTGAAGGGCACGTCGCTGCCCAGGTCGGCGCAGATGGCGAGGAGTTCGGCGCGGGAGGCGCCCGCCTGCCAGAGCTCGTTGCACGCGAGCAGCGCGCCCGCCCCGTCCGCGCTCCCCCCGGCCATGCCGCCGGCGACCGGGATGTCCTTGGCGATGTGGATGTGCACGGCCGGCTCGATGCCCCGGCGCCCGGCGAGCGCGAGGGCGGCGCGGGCGGCGAGGTTGGTGCGGTCCAGGGGAACCTGGTCGGCGTCCGGGCCCTCACACGTGATGCTCAGCTCGTCGGCGGGCGTGACCGTGACCTCGTCGTAGAGGCCGACGGCGAGGAAGACGTTGGCCAGGTCGTGGAAGCCGTCGGGGCGCACGGCACCCACCGCGAGCTGGACGTTGACCTTGGCGGGGACGCGTACCGTGACGCTCACTTACCGGGCTCCTTGTGTTCTGCGATCCTCGCGAACTCCTCGACCGTCAGCGCCTCCCCGCGGGCCTGCGGCGAGACCCCGGCCGCGACCAGCGCCGCCTCGGCGGCCGCCGCGGACCCGGCCCAGCCGGCGAGCGCCGCCCGCAGGGTCTTGCGGCGCTGCGCGAACGCCGCGTCGACCACCGCGAAGACCTCGCGCTTCGAGGCGGTCGTCTTCAGCGGTTCCGCCCGCCGGACGAGGGAGACGAGGCCGCTGTCGACGTTCGGGGCGGGCCAGAAGACGTTGCGCCCGATGGCACCGGCGCGCTTCACCTCGGCGTACCAGTTGGCCTTGACCGACGGCACGCCGTACACCTTGTTGCCGGGTCCGGCGGCGAGCCGGTCGGCGACCTCGGACTGCACCATCACCAGCGTCCGCTCGATGCTCGGGAAGGTGTCGAGCATGTGGAGGAGGACGGGGACGGCGACGTTGTAGGGGAGGTTCGCGACCAGCGCGGTCGGCGGGGGTCCCGGCAGCTCGGTGACGTGCATCGCGTCGGAGTGGACCAGCGCGAACCGGTCCGCGCGCGCCGGCATGCGCGCCGCGATCGTCGCGGGCAGGGCGCCGGCCAGCACGTCGTCGATCTCGACCGCGGTGACCCGGTCGGCGACCTCCAGGAGCGCGAGCGTGAGGGACCCGAGTCCCGGGCCGACCTCCACGACGACGTCGTCCGGGCGGACCTCGGCGGTGCGGACGATACGGCGGACCGTGTTGGCGTCGATCACGAAGTTCTGGCCGCGCTGCTTGGTCGGGCGTACACCGAGCGCTGCCGCGAGCTCACGGATGTCGGCGGGGCCGAGGAGGGCGTCGGGGGTGGGGCTGCTCACGGGACAAGGGTACGGGGCCGCCGGGGCCGCCTTCCGCCGGTCACCTCGCTCACCTCACCTCGGTCAGCTCGGCCGCCTCGGTCACCTGTGCAGCCGCGCCCCGCAGTGCGGCCAGGGCGTGGAGCCGCGGCTCACGTAGAGCTTCTTCGCGCGGAACGTCTGCTCCTCGGCCGAGGCGTCCTGCGGACGGCCGCTGCCGCCGAGGCTGTGCCAGGTGTGGGTGTCGAACTGGTACAGCCCGCCGTACGTCCCGGAGGGGTCCACCGCGTGCGGGCGGCCGCCGGACTCGCACGCGGCGAGACCGTGCCAGTTCAGGCCGTCGGCGCCCTTCACGGAGTCGGGGTGCGGCTTGGTCCCCACCCTCACGAGCTGCGTGCGCGGTTTCCGCACCACCTCGGACGTCTCGCGGCGGGGCTTCTCGCGGACTCCGTTGACGGAGCGGAAGTAATAGGTCACACGGCGCAACCCGGGCCGTCCGGCCCGCTCGACCACCTCCGTGCCCTTGAACACCGTCGGGTCCGGCGTCTGCCGCACCTCGAACGGGATGGTCTCCTCGCGCACCTCCCTGCTGCCCGTGACGCGCAGCACGGTCACCGTCTGCCCGTCGCGCGGGAAGCCGGACCGGGGCACGGAGGTGGTGTCCTGGCCGTGCAGGGTGATCCCGGCCTCCTCGACGGCCTCGCCGACGGTCGCCGCGTTGGTGCGGATGGTCCGGGTCCGGCCGTCCGCCAGGATCGTGACCGTGCGCTCGGTGCGGACGTCGAGCGCGAGCCCGGCGCGTCCGATGCTCTGGGAGCGCGAGGCCGACAGATACGCGCCCTCGGCACGCACCCCCAGCTGCCGGAGCGCCCCGTCCACCGTGTGCGCCGTCGTCCACACCTCGCGCCGTTCGCCGTCCAGCGTGAGCCGCACGGGGCGGCCGTAGTGCACCGCGACCTCGTCGCCGCTGGCCAGCGCCGTGCCGGGGGCGGGCGCCACCACGTCGTGCGCGCCGACCGGGACGCCCTCCTCGGCGAGCAGGCCGGTCACGTCGTCGGCGAACGTGTGCAGGGTGCGCGGCCTGCCGTCGACGGTCAGCTCGATCGCCTTGTCCTTGGCGAGGAACGCGGTGGTGCCGCCCGCGAGGAACGCGACGACGAGCGCCTGCGGCAGCAGACGGCGCACGGCGGACTCCGGGCGCCTGGAGTACCGCGCCCTCCGCCGGCGCGCGGCGCGGCGCCCCGCCACGGCGCGCGCACCCGCCTCGCGCGCCTCGCCCTGCGCACCGCGGTCGCCCTGCCGCGGCAGCACCGGCTCACTCACGTGCGCCTGCGCCGCGGCCTCGTACGCCGGGCGGTACGTGTCACCCCCGTACGCCGTCCCATACGCCGTGCCGAACGCCGTCCCGTACGCCGTTCCGGACGCCGTTCCGTACGGCGCGCCGTATCCCAGCGTCTCGGCGTCGTACACGCCGTACATCTCCTGTGCGCCGTGCACTCCGGGCGCGCCATAGGGGTCGTACGTCCCAGACGTCTCGTACTGCGATGCGCTCACGCCGACACGCTCCAGAGGGCCAGAGGGGTCCGGATCGGGCCCCCAGAACCTAGCGGAGCACCCGTCACTCTCCAAAGCGGCACGACTACGCACGGTCGCGAGCGGACCAGAGGTGCGGCCCCGTGAACGTTATGCGCCAGTTATGATCGATACACCCTCAGTAATCGAAGGCGCGGGCCGTGTTCGCGCCCAAGGCCGTCGCCAGCGCGTCCTCGTCGATGCCGCGCACGGCCGCCATCGCCCGCACCGTGACCGGAATGAGATACGGGGCGTTGGGCCGTCCGCGGTACGGCGCCGGGGTCAGGAAGGGCGCGTCGGTCTCCACGAGGAGCAGTTCCAGGGGGGCCACCGCCACCGCGTCCCGCAGGTTCTGGGCGTTCTTGAAGGTGACGTTGCCGGCGAAGGACATGAAGTAGCCCTCGCGGGCGCACTCCTCGGCCATCTCGGCGTCCCCGGAGTAGCAGTGGAACACGGTCCGCTCGGGGGCGCCCTCCTCCTTGAGGACGCGCAGGACGTCGGCGTGGGCGTCGCGGTCGTGGATGACGAGGGCCTTGCCGTGCCGCTTGGCGATCTCGATGTGGGCGCGGAAGGAGCGCTCCTGGGCGGCCTTGCCCTCGGGTCCGGTGCGGAAGTAGTCGAGGCCGGTCTCGCCGACGCCCTTGACCTGGGGCAGCCCGGCCAGCCGGTCGATCTCCGCAAGGGCCTCGTCCAGCGCCGCGTCCCCGCCCCCGGCCCGGGCCCCCTGCCGGGACCAGCTGTCGGGGTCCCCGTGCACGATGCGCGGCGCCTCGTTGGGGTGCAGGGCGACGGTCGCGTGGACGTTCCGGTGCGCGGCGGCGGTGTCGGCCGCCCACCGCGAGCCCTTGATGTCGCAGCCGACCTGGACGACGGTCGTCACGCCCACCGACGCGGCCTTCGCGAGGCCCTCCTCGACCGTGCCGGACTGCATGTCGAGGTGGGTGTGGGAGTCCGCGACGGGCACCCGGAGCGGTTCCGGGAGCGGCGGCGCCGTGTTCTTGTCGGCCGTGCGGGAGGCCGCACCGGGGGCGTTCGAAGGCATGCCCCGATCCTACGAAAGGGGCATGCCCGCCGGACCCACGCCCAGGGCCCGTATCAGCTCGCCTTGCGCTGGAAGGGATGCAGGAGATCGGACAGGTGCCAGTGGTGCACCGCCTTGGCCTCCGCGGAGGCCTCCGTCGCCGCCGCGGCCGGCCCGGTCTCCGTACCGTCCTGCCCGACGGAACGCTCCCGCGCCGACGGCTGATGCGACCGCTGCGCGGCGTTCCGCACCGACGAGACCTGCCCCGCGCGCATGATCCGCAGGACCTGGCCGTCGCAGTTCTGGCACGAGGGCCGGCTCAGCGGCGACGGGACGACCCGGCCGTTCGTCACGTACTTGACGAACTCGTGGTTGTCGGCGTCGGTGTGGTGCTCTATCTCGTACGACTGCTCCCAGCCGTGCCCGCATCGCATGCAGGCGAAGGAATACGACTCGTGGACGACGGCTGTGGCCGCACCGCGGAGGCCGGTCTGCCCTGCGATCTCACTCATGCCAGCTCCTCTTGTCCGCTCGGACAAGCACGCACCCCCGGCGCGGGGATTCCCCCCGGAATCCCATTGGGGGTGAGGGACGGGTGCGTCCCTGCTGACCAGTGGACGCCTTCACCGACGCGAATGCGACAGGCCTGCCGAGTGTTGGAGGCGATTTGGATTCTGCTTGCCAAATCGGCCCCGCCGCACAGGGCTGGGCTTTGCGTTCGGCGCCCTTGCTTTACCGTCCCGTGGGGCGCGCGCTCAGAGGAGAAGCTCCCCGCTCAGAGGACACATCACCGCAGGTCAGGGGCGCACGCTCAGCCGAGAAGCGACCCGCTCAGAGATCAAGGAGCGCCCCCTCGGAACGCCGGGACCTGAGCGCCCCTTTCAGGGGCGCGGGGAACTGCGCGACCAGCCCCCACCACCCCGCACACGACTACACAGGAGCAACCACGGCGGCGCTCCGAAAACCGACCTCACCCATCAACACGCTTCGCGGCGACAACGGCGTCGAACACCACCCTCTTCGGAATCCCCGCCTCCACCGCCACCGCCGCGATCGCCTCCTTGCGGCGCTCCCCGGCCTCCTCCCGCACCCGCACCCGCCGCACCAGCTCCGCCGCGTCGAGTTCCTCGGGCCCACGCTCGGGCGCCCCCTCGACGACCACGGTGATCTCACCGCGCACCCCGTCGGCGGCCCACACCGCCAGCTCGGCCAGCGGACCGCGCCGTACCTCCTCGTACGTCTTGGTCAGTTCACGGCAGACGGCGGCCCGCCGCTCGGCGCCGAAGACCTCGGCCATGGCGGCGAGGGTGTCGTCGAGGCGGTGCGGGGCCTCGAAGTAGACGAGGGTGCGGCGCTCCTCGGCGACCTCCTGGAGGCGGGAGCGGCGCTCGCCCGCCTTGCGCGGCAGGAAGCCCTCGAAGCAGAACCGGTCGACGGGCAGCCCGGACAGCGCGAGCGCGGTGAGCACGGCGGACGGCCCCGGGACGGCGGTGACCCGGATCTCCTTCTCCACGGCGGCGGCGACCAGCCGGTAGCCGGGGTCGGAGACGGACGGCATCCCGGCGTCGGTCACGAGCAGCACGCGCGCGCCGCCGACGAGTTCCTCGACCAGCTCCGGTGTGCGGGCGGCCTCGTTGCCCTCGAAGTACGACACCACACGCCCCTTGGGCGTCACGCCCAGCGCCTGGGTGAGCCACCGCAGCCGGCGCGTGTCCTCGGCCGCGATCACGTCGGCGCCGGTCAGCTCCGCGGCGAGCCGGGGCGGCGCGTCCGCGACGTCGCCGATGGGGGTGCCTGCGAGGACAAGGGTTCCAGTCACCCCTCCATCCTCCCAGCCGCCACCGACAGCACCGTCCCCGGCGGACCCCTGGAGCGGTGAACGCAGCGGACCCTCCGGGGCGGTGAACCCGGCAGACCCCCGAGGCGGTGAACGCAAAGGAACCCACCGCGAAGCCCCATTGCACGGGACTCACACAGAACGGTTCCCTACGATGGCGCGGTGACCAGTACCGCGTCCTCCTCCACGGACACCCGGCA
This sequence comes from Streptomyces sp. NPDC058464, assembly GCF_042721035.1. Lineage (NCBI taxonomy): Bacteria > Bacillati > Actinomycetota > Actinomycetes > Kitasatosporales > Streptomycetaceae > Streptomyces > Streptomyces sp. NPDC058464. The sequence continues at coordinate 2,690 of NZ_JBHXMA010000024.1, read as the reverse complement.
GGGCCAGGCAGCGCTCGACGAGCGGCCGACGTGGCAGCAGCGGCTGCGCCGGTTCGGCTACACGACGAGCCCGGTGCACACCGCGCACCCCGCCGGTGGCAGAGGCGTGGCAGGCTCCGGCGCGCAGGCCGACGTCGTCGACCGTCTGGTGCCGCCGTACGCCGAGCCCAGCTCCCGGCTGTGGCTCGCCCTGGGGGTGCCCCCGGTGCTCGCCGAGCGGATCACCCGCTGGTCGGGCTGGGGCGGTCCGCTCCTCGTGACGCTGATGGCGGGCCTGCTGCGGTTCTGGAACCTGGGCAGCCCCAAGGCGGTGATATTCGACGAGACGTACTATGCGAAGGACGCGTGGGCGCTCGTCCACCGCGGTTTCGAGGTCAACTGGGACAAGAACGCCAACGACCTGATCCTGCAGAAGGCCGGCCACGTCGGCATCCCGGTGGACGCGGCGTACGTCGTGCACCCGCCGGTCGGCAAGTACGTCATCGGGCTCGGGGAGCTGATCTTCGGCTTCAACCCGTTCGGCTGGCGGTTCATGACGGCACTGCTCGGCACGCTGAGCGTGCTGCTGCTGTGCCGGATCGGGCGCCGGATGTTCCGGTCCACCTTCCTGGGCTGCCTGGCGGGCGGGCTGATGGCGGTGGACGGGCTGCACTTCGTGATGAGCCGCACCTCGCTGCTCGACGGGGTGCTGATGTTCTTCGTGCTGGCCGCGTTCGGCTGCCTGGTCGTCGACCGGGACAGGTCGCGGGCGAAGCTGGCGGCCGCGCTGCCGGCCGACGCGGACGGCCGGGTCCGCCCGGACGCGGACGTGGCCGACGGCTTCCGCTTCGGGTGGCGCCCCTGGCGCTGGGCGGCGGGCCTGCTGCTGGGCCTCGCGCTCGGCACCAAGTGGAACGCCCTCTACATCCTGGCCGCGTTCTGCGTGATGGCGGTCCTGTGGGACGTGGGTGCCCGCAAGGTGGCCGGTGCCCGGCACCCGTACAAGGCGGCCCTGGCGCACGACACGGGGATCACGTTCCTGGCGACGGTCCCGGTGGCCGTCGCCGTCTACCTGACCTCCTGGATCGGCTGGATCCTGTCCCCCACCGACGGCACCGGCGGCTACTTCCGCAACTGGGCGGCCACCGACGGCAAGGGCGGCAGCTGGACGTTCCTGCCGGACTGGCTGCGCAGCCTGTGGCACTACGAGCACGAGGTGTACCTGTTCCACGTCGGCCTCTCGTCGCCGCACACGTACATGTCGAATCCGTGGTCCTGGCTGGTGCTGGGCCGCCCGGTGTCGTACTACTACGAGTCGCCGTCCCCGGGTGTGGACGGCTGCCCGTCGGACGCCGGCGAGAAGTGCGCCCGCGAGGTGCTCGCGATCGGGACCCCGCTGCTGTGGTGGGCGGCCTGCTTCGCGATCGCCTACGTCCTGTGGCGGTGGGCGTTCCGCCGCGACTGGCGGGCCGGTGCCATCGCCTGCGGCATCGCGGCCGGTTACCTTCCCTGGTTCATGTACCAGGAGCGGACGATCTTCCTCTTCTACGCCGTCGTCTTCGTACCCTTCCTGTGTCTCGCGGTGGCGATGATGGCCGGCGCGATCATCGGCCCGCCGGGCTCCAGCGACACCCGCCGACTGATCGGCGCGTCGAGCGCGGGTGTCCTGGTGCTGCTGATCGCCTGGAACTTCATCTACTTCTGGCCGCTGTACACCGGGACGGCGATTCCGATCGACTCCTGGCGTTCACGTATGTGGCTCGATACCTGGGTTTGAGCCACATCCCTGATCTCCGTTCGGCCAACAGTTCGGCCAACAATGGGTCAACACCTGTCACAGGGACCCCACAACGACCTACAGTGCGACCCACAACCAGCTTTTGAACGCGTTCACAAAATGCGGCAAAAGCTCACGGGAGGGATTTTCGCACCATGCGCAAGGGGGTCAAGGGTGCCCTGATCGGCGGCGTCTGCGCGGCCGTGCTGGGCGGGGGCGGGTACGGCGCCTACAACGTGCTGTCGGGGCTCCGCGGTGACAGCACACCGGCGGTGCGGACCGGGCCGCCGACGAAGGACGAGATCAAGGACACCACGCAGAAGTTCTTCACGGCCTGGGAGAAGGGCCAGTCGGTGACCGCGGCGTCGTACACGAACGACTCCGCCGACGCCGAACCCGTGCTCACGTCCTTCAGCGACGTGGCGCACATCAAGGACGTGCACATCACGCCCGGCAAGGCGACCGGCGCCACCGTGCCGTACACCGTGAAGGCGACCGTGTCCTACGGCGGGAAGTCGAAACCGCTCGCCTACAAGAGCCGCCTGACCGTCGTGCGCGGCGAGACCACGCACCGGGCGCTCGTCGACTGGAACCCGACCGTCGTCCACCCGGAGCTCCGGCGCGGCGACACCCTGTCCACCGGCGAGGCCGCGAGCCCGCCCATCGAGGCCGTGGACCGCAACGGCAAGGTCCTCACCAAGGACAAGTACCCGTCCCTGGGCCCGATCCTGGACGAGCTGCGCAGCCGCTACGGCGACAAGGCGGGCGGCACCCCCGGCGTGGAGCTGGTCATCCAGCACGCGTCCGAGGAGTCCGCCGACACCACGCTGCTGACCCTCGCGGAGGGGAAGGCCGGCAAGCTGCAGACGACGCTCGACGCGCGCCTGCAGGCCGCCGCCGAGACCGCGGTGACGAAGTACGCCGAGTCCTCGGT
>NZ_JBHXMA010000023.1:0-197517 GCF_042721035.1 Streptomyces sp. NPDC058464 | reverse complement strand
GGATCTTGGTCCGGACGGTGAAGAGGGGGGGGGGGCCCCGGTGGCCGCGCGCCCCCCCCAGAAGTTGGACCGCGGCGGAGAATTTTTTTTGTTGAGGCGCCCCGTGGGGGGGGGGGGGGGCGGCGCCGTCGCGGGGGGGGGGCCCCGCGGCCCGGCCCCTTGCCCCGCCGGCGGCGGGGGCGGCCCGCCCACGACTCCGGCCAGGACCAGGACCAGCCCGCACAGCTGCTGAACGGTCAGCACCTCCCCGGCGACCACCGTGCCGAGCAGGACGCCCGTGACGGGGTTGAGCAGGCCTATCAGCCCGACGGTTCCCGCGGACAGATGCCGTAGACCGGTGAACCAGGCGACGAAGGCCAGCGCGGTGGCGACCAGCGAGACGTAGCCGAACGCGAGGAGGGCCGGGGCGGAGAGCGCCGGTGGAGCGCCCTCGACCACCGCGGCGACCGGGAGCAGGAAGAGGCCTCCGGCCGTGAGCTGCCAGGCAGTCGAGGCGAGCACGTCGGTGCCGACGTTCCACCGCTTGGTCAGGACGTGGCCGAACGCCGACACCAGCATGGCGGCGGCCGAGGCGAGGACTCCCGGCACGCTCGTGCCCTCCACCCCCGTCAGCAGCATGAGACAGACCCCGCCGAGCCCGACCACGGCGCAGGCCAGTTGGGCGGCCCGGGGCCGCTCGGACACCAGGGGCCAGGCCATGAGCATCATCGTCAGCGGGGACACGGCCATGACGGTCGAGGCGACGCTCGTAGGCAGCAGCTGCGAGGCCGTGTAGACGAGGACGAAGAACACGCTCATGTTGAGCAGCCCCAGCACCGCGGACCGCCACCACCACGCGCCGCGCGGCAGCTGCCTGCGCAGGGCCAGCAGGACGAGGCCGGCGGGCAGCGCCCGCAGCGCGGCCCCGTAGAGCGGCCGGTCGGCCGGCAGGAACTCGTGGGTCACGTAGTAGTTGGCCCCCCAGGCCACCGGCGCCACCGCGGTGAGCGCCACCCAGCGTGAATTAGCTTCCATGGAAGCTAATATAACTTCCCAGGAAGCTATCTTGGCTATGATGGGTGCATGAACCACGGTGAACCGATCGACCGCGTGGCCCGCATCCAGGCCGACTGGCGCCGCGAGCGGCCCGACGTCGACGTCACGCCGCAGGGGGTGATCGGCCGCCTGCACCGCCTGGCCGGCCGGCTCACCGAGGAGCTCTGCCTCGTCTACGGCCGCTACGGCCTCAGCGAGGGGGAGTTCGACGTCCTGTGCGCCCTGCGCCGGGCGGGCGAACCCTACGAGCGGGCGCCCGGCGAGCTCGCCGCGCACACCATGGTCACCACCGGCGCGATGACGAAGAGGATCGACCGCCTGGAACGGGCCGGACTCGTCACCCGCCGCCGTTCCGACGACGACCAGCGCGGCCGCATCGTCGCCCTCACCACCCCGGGGCGCGAACTCGTCGACCGGGCCTTCACCGGCCACATGCGCAACGAACGCCGCCTGGTGGACCTGCTGACGCCCGCCGAGGCCGAGTCGCTCGAAGCACTGCTCACCACCTGGCTCTCCCGCCTGGAAGAGGCGGGCACTCCCGGCGGCGAGTGAGCCGCCTCCGCCGGGCTGCCAACGCCCCGCCCGGGAGGCACGGCGAGCGGTCCGGTCCGTTCCCGGTGCACGCTCCCGGGCACGTCGACGGTTCACCCGGGTGGGTGATTCTCGCGCTCGCACGGCAGTGCTCGATCCAGGGTACGGGCCGAGGGCGCGGGCCACACGGCAATGCCTTGACCGGTTCATCGCGCATCGGCTCGCCCACGAGGATGTCGGCATGGTGTGGATGATGTGGGACGAGGAGACCTCCTTCGTCGGCCGGGCAGCGGAACTCGACCGGATCGCCTCGGCGTTGAGCGAGAGCAGACTGGTCACCCTGAGCGGGCCGGGCGGGGTCGGCAAGACCAGGCTCGCCCAGCGGGCCGTGTCCCTGGCCGAGGCGGCGGCCCGGGGGAGTGCCGAGGTCGCCTGGGCGGACCTCTCCCCGCTGTACAACGCACACCTCCTGGCGGCCACCGTCGCGGATGCGCTGGACCTGTCCGACCACACCCCACGCCTGCCGGCGGACGCCGTCTGCGCGTGGATCGGCGACCGCAGGACACTGCTGGTCCTCGACTCCTGCGAGCACCTTCTCGCCGAGTGCCGCGACCTGGCCGGCGATCTCCTGACGGCCTGCCCGAACCTGACCATCCTGGCCACCAGCCGGGAGCCGCTGCGCGTCCGTACCGAGGCGGTGGTCGACATCGAGCCGTTCGCCTCCGGGGCGGAGGCGGTCACCCTGTTCGCCGACCGCGCCGCGGCGGCCGGGAGCCCGCTCAAGGACGACACCGATCTCCAACTGGCCGCAGGCCTGTGCGATCAGCTCGAACGACTGCCGCTGGCGCTGGAGCTCGCGGCCGGGCAGTTACGGAGCAGGTCACTGGCGGACCTCTGCGCGGGCCCCTACGCGGCGGTGGACCTGCCCCGGGCGCCGGAGCGCAGATGGCCGCCGCGGCACGCGGCCCTGCGCACCACCATCGGCTGGAGCCACGAACTGTGCACCCCGCAGGAGCGGCTGCTGTGGGCGCGGCTCTCCTATCTGCCCGGCTCCTTCGACGACGACCTCGCGGGCCAGCTGGCCGGCGGCGGCCCGCTCTCACCGGGCGGCGTCGGATGGACTCTCGTCTCGCTGTGCGACAAGTCCGTTGTCATCCGGAAGGACGGCACGTACCGGATGCTGGACGCCGTGCGCGAGTACGGCCGGATGTGGCTCGCCGAGCTGGGCGCCGAGCAGGAACTGGCCCATCGCCACGCCCAGTACGTGCTCGCCCGGACCCGGCAGGCCCATCGCGAGTGGTTCGGTCCGGCGCAGCGGAGCTGGTACCGGCGGATCGCGTTCCTGCACGCGGACATCCGGCTGGCGGCCGACCACCTCCTGGCGACCGACCCGGCCGCCGCACTGGAGATGATCGGCAACGTCACCTTCTTCTGGGTCTGCTCCGGCTACCTGTACGAGGCCCGCCAGTACCTGGAGCGGGCGACCGGGCCGGCCGTCCGGGTGCCGAACGAGACGTGGGTGCAGGGACTGTGGAGCCTGGGACTGACGCTGACCCTGCAGGGCGAGCAGGCCGCGGCGCACGAGACGGCCGCCGCCTGCCGGCGCGCCGCCATCGCGGTCCTCGACACCGACGGGCTGGGACGGGCCGCCTACCTGGACGGCCTGCTGCACCTGCTGGAGGGCCGTCCCCTCGCCGCGGTCAACGGCGTCGAGACGACGGAACCCGGCGCCACGGGCTCGCGCCCGGAACAACTCACCGCGCCGACGGTCCTGTGCCGCCTGGTCCACGTCTTCGGCCTCACCGGCTCCGGCCGGCTGGACCAGGCCCGCCACGAGGCACTCGAACTGCGCGACCTTTGCGCGGCGTTGGACGAGCACTGGACCCGCTCCTACGCGGAACACCAACTGGCCCTGATCGCCTTCCTCACCGGGCGGCCCTCCGACGCCGTACACCACGCGCGGGCCGCCCTCGACGCCAAGCAGCACATCGGGGACGCCTTCGGTATCGCCATGGTGATGGACCTCCTCGCCATCGCCCTGGCCGACGCGGGAGAGGAGCCCGCCGCCGCGTACGCCTTCGGCGCGGCGTCACGCTTCTGGGAGACGGTCGGCCACCCGCAGCGCGGCACACCGGAGATGGCCGCGCTGCGCAACGAGTGCGAGGACAGGCTCGTACGCCGCATGGGACTGAAGCGGTACGGCCAGACCTTCCGGCGAGCGGCCGCGGGCGACGCACGCTCTCTCGTGTCCTGGGGCGCGTACGGCGGCCCGGTGCCCGAGGAGTGACCTGACCTTCAGCTCAGCCCGAAGACCTGCGCGGCGGAGCCGTTGCAGTCCCAGATCTGCAGGTGGGTGCCGTTGGCGGTGGCGCCGCCGGGGGAGTCGAGGCAGCGTCCGGACTGGGGGTTGCGGAGGGAGCCGTCGGCCTGCTGGACCCATTTCTGGCCGCCGACCCCGTTGCAGTCCCACAGTTCGACCTTGGTGCCGTTCGCGGTGCCGTTGCCCACGATGTCCAGGCAACGCCCGAGTGTGGAGAGCGAGTTGTCCGAGCCGTGGTACCAGTGCTGGTCGACCGCGTACGACTGGCAGTCCCACAGCTGTACGGCGGCACCGTCGCCACCGGTGTCGTCGGCGGCCACGTCGACGCATTTGCCGCCCGGGCCCTTGACCGGCCCGCCGCCGTTCACCGAGAACTTCTGTGCGCCGGAACCGTTGCAGTCCCAGATCTGCAGGCGGGTGCCGTTGGCGGTGGCGCCGCTGGGGGAGTCGAGGCAGCGTCCGGACTGGGGGTTGAGGAGGGAGCCGTCGGCCTGTTGTACCCATTTCTGGCCGCCGACCCCGTTGCAGTCCCAGAGCTCCAGCTTGGCCCCGCCTGCCGTGCCGTTGTTCTCGATGTCGAGGCACCGCCCCAGCGTGGACAGCGAGCCGTCCGGATGGTGTGTCCAGTGCTGGTCCTCGGCGTAGGTCTGGCAGTCCCACAGCTGTACGGCGGCGCCGTCGGCACCGGTGTCGTCCGCGGCGACGTCCACGCACTTGCCGCCCGGCCCGGTGATCGTCCCCTGCGGACCGTTCGGCACGTCCGTCTCGCCGCTGTAGCCGACGGAGACGATGTTCGCCTGGACGGCGTTCTCGGCGGCGTCGGTGGGATAGCCGGAGACCATCACGCCCTCGAAGAAGGTGCCCCGGTTCCAGTTGCTGTTGTCGCCGCCGATGCCCAGGATGATGCCGCCCTCCTGCTGCATGGGCCGGTAGCCGCCCCGGGACGGCAGCGCTCCGTCCCACCAGGTGGCCAGCCCGCCGGCCCGGGAGTCCCCGCCCTTGAGCGCGTACCGGGTCTGCCCGTCGTTCTTCAGCACGGCGGTGACGAAGGTGCTGCCGTTGCCCAGGTTGGCGGTGTTGGAGCCGTTGTCGCCCTGGAACATGCCGTTCTCCAGGTCGGCCTCCACCCACGGGCCGTTCCCGGTGCACGGCGCGAAGTAGCAGGTCGTGGCGATCGACACGGCGTCCATGTGCCCGTTGCCGGTGTCGGCCGGGGTGCTCTCCGCGTTGCCGTAGTCGAAGCAGCAGTCGGACCCGACATGGGTGCCGCTGGCCACCATGTAGGCGCCCTCGGCCTGGCCGTCGACCGCGACACCCGAGGCGACACCGGTGTACCGGTAGCCCACTCCCGGCGAGACCCACAGCCCGTACACCTTGTGCCCGCCCGCCGTGACGGCGATCTCGGACGCGTCGGCACCCCGGTCGGCCCCCATGCCCGAGGTCCCCGCCGGTCCGGGCGTGAGGTCGTTGTGCCGGCCGCTCTGGTCGTAGATCCGCGTGATCCGGCAGCCGTCGTCTCCGCCGGCACAGAAGGCGTCCTGGGCCGCCGCGTCCGCGTAACCGCCCTGCGCCGACGGCCCGATGTCGGCGGTGGCCCCGTCCGAGACACGCGTCACCTGATAGAGCGGGCCGTCGTAGGAGGAGAGCAGCGCCCGCGTGACGCTGTGCGCGGCCACGCACGGGGTACCGGCGGCGGCGTAGATGTCGCACGGCAGCGAGCCGACGGCCTGCGAGGCGGCCGGAAACCCGAGCAGCAGCCCGAGAGCGAGACCGAGGGAGGCCAGCACGGCCACCACCCGAGATCTGCGCGCTCCTGTGCGTGATGCACTGCTTGGCGAGCTCATGACAATCCAGGCGGACGGGGAACCACGCATGGCACGTCCCTTCGAAGCTGGAGTGGGGGGCCGCGCTCAGGGTGCGGCGACACAGCTCTTCGATCGGCTCGGCCGGGAACCTACGCACGCTGTTCGGCCGCGTCAATATTTGTTTCCTTTTTGGTTCAGACCAAGCTCCGGATGTGAACTGGTGTCGGGGCGTGTGGAATTCGAAACAACGGTTCCTGTACGAGGCGTTCATGTCCACCCCGCCCCGCCCCGCACCGCTCGCGGCCGGTCCCGTGCGCGCCGTCAGGAGCTCACCAGGCGGTCCGGGCCGAGTGGGACCTCGTGGAGGAGCAGACGGCTGCGGGCCTCCCGCACTCCGAGGTCGGCCTTGAGGCGGTCGACGACGGTCTCGAACTCGCGGGCGTCGGCGCAGGCGACGCGCAGCTGGTAGTCGTAGTCCCCGGTCAGCCGCATCGCGGCCACGACCTGTGGGACGTCGTGCAGCTGGTTCTCGAAGACCGTGCGGTCGGTGCCCTCGCGCAGGCGGATGTCGCTGAGCAACTCCATGCCGTGGCCCAACGCCGCGAGGTCCACCTCGGCCCGGTAGCCCCGGACGAACCCGTCCGCCTGCAGCCGGCGCACGCGGTCGGCGACCGTGTTGGCCGACAGCCGCACCCGGCGGCCCAGGTCCTGGTAGGTCGCCCGGCCGTCCGTGAGCAGGACGGTCAGGATCTGCCGGTCGATACGGTCCACGGGTCCCACCTCAGGAAAACTCGGTGATCAGACGGTGTCGCCGATTTTTCCACAGCGACAGGCCCTCGAGTGCCGCGAAGTCCGAGCCAATGTCGGCGCATTCGGTGCCAGGCTCCAAGGCATGGAGATCCTTCTGCGGACCGCTCTCGCCCCCTGTCTCGTCCTGCTCGTCTCCGTCGTCGCACGCCGCTCGGGCCCACGCCTGGGCGGGCTGCTGCTGGGTCTGCCGATGACCTCGGTGCCGTTCGTCATGCTGCTGTGGCTGGACGCCGGGAGCGAGGCCGCCGCCCGAGCCGCGCGCGGCCTCGTCGCGGCCCAACTCGCCGTCGCCTGCTTCTGCTTGGCCTACGGGCGCCTCGCCGCCGCGCTGCGGCCGGCCCGCGCCCTCGCCGTCGCCCTCGCCGGTACGGCCGCCGCGGCCATGGCGGCGGCCACGTGCCCGAACGTCTGGCTGACCGCCGCCGCGGCCCTCGCCGTCACCTGCGCCGGGCTCGTGACCTGGCCGGCCCCACCACCCGCCGGCCGGCCCGCCACCCGCGTACGCCGGGGACGCGAGGTCGGGACGAGGATGGCGGTGTCGGCCGTCACGGTCCCGCTCGCCCTGACCGCGGCCCGCGCCCTCGGCCCCTTCGCCGCCGGCGTCCTGGCCGCGTTCCCCGTCCTGCTGGCCGTCATGGTCCCGGCCACCCACCGCACGACGGGAGCACAGGCCGCCGCCGTGATGACACGCGCCGCGCTGACCGTCGTACCCGGCACCATCGCCCTCCTGCTCCTGCTCTCCACGGCCCTGTGAACGCCCCGTGCCGGCCGGTGCGCGACCCGTACCGGCGGTCAGGTCACGCGCTCGAGGCGGGACGGCGACCCCGCCGTCTGGCTGCCCTCGTCCCCGAGCGCCAGGGTGCCCGCGCCGTCCTCGGTCAGGGTGTAGACGTTGCCCGATCTGCACACCACACCCTGCGAGGGGTCCGAGGGGGTACTGGTGACCGACTGGAACACCATGGACGTCGTGTGCGTCTCCCGCAGCCGCAGGGTCTCCGTGCAGCCGATGTCGCCCCCGCTGCCGGCCTCGGTCACATGGCTGACCTGCCGGCCCACGAGATCGCCACGTTTCGCGGCATGCAGGGTGAGGGTCACGGACACGCCCGTCGTACGGGCGTTGAACACCCCGTCACCCGCGGTACTCCCCGGGCCGGTGCCCTTCCAGGTCCCCACCCAGGACGCGGGCAGCGCGTTCGCGGCGGCCGGGCCGGAGGGGGACGAAGAGGGCGTCGACGACGATGACGGCGATGACGTACGACCCGTGGCCTGTCCGTCCCCGTCCCCGTCCCCGTCCCGGTTCCCGACTCCGCCCCACCAGAGCGCCACGGCGACCGTCGCCGCAACGGCCGACACACCGCCGGCCACGACCGCGGACCGGATGCGGGCCCGCGTCGCCCCGTTCCCGGTGGCAGAGGGAACCGCGGCACCGGCTGGGGCGAGGGGCACGGGCCGTCCGCCGGTCCCGACCGGCGGACCGTACGCGGGCGGCGGACCGAACCCCGGCTGTGTGCCGGATCCCGGCTGCGCCCCGAATCCCGGCATCGCGGCCACCGTTGTCGGCGCGGGCGCAACCGTCGGCGCGGCCGGAACCGGCGTCGCCGCCACGGCGGTCGACGCGTCCAGCAGGGCGCGCAGCTCGGCCTCCCGCGCGGCGAGGTCCTCGGCCAGACCCGCCGGCGACGCGGTGGCCCAATCCCGGACGTCGGGTCCGAGCCGCTCCAGCAACTCCTGCGCCGTGGGGCGGGAACGGGGCGCCTTCTGCAGACAGGCCGTCAGCACCGGCAGGAGGGAGCGCGGTACGTCGTCGAGCGGAGGTTCCTCGTGCACGATCCGGTAGAGCAGCTGCGCCGCCGAGGGCTCCTCGCCGCGACGCAGGAACGGCCCTTGACCGGTGGCCGCCTACACCAGCACCGCCGCGAGCGAGAAGACGTCGCCGGGCTCCGCCGCGGCCCCGCCCGTGACCTGCTCGGGAGCCATGTACCCGGGGGAGCCGATGACGCCGCCCGTGCGGGTGTGGCGGGTGTCGTCGGCGGCGCGGGCGATACCGAAGTCGATGAGCAGCGGATGGCGGCGGCCCAGCAGCACGTTGGACGGCTTGACGTCCCGGTGCGCGAGCCCCGTCCGGTGCACGGCCCGGAGCCCCTCGGCGAGTTCCGCTCCCAGCGCACGGACCGCGGCCTCGGGCAGCGGACCGTGCCGTTGCACCCAGTCGGCGAGGGTCGGCGCCGCGACGTACTCCGTGGCCAGCCACTGCGGCCGCTGCCCCGGCGCGCTGTAGTCGACGACCGCGACCGTCCACGGCGAACGCACCTGGTCGCTGCTGGCGATCTCCCGCGCGAACCGTTCCTCGAAGCCGGGATCCAGACCGAACTCGCTCCGCACGGTCTTGAGCGCCAGCGGCCGGCCGGAGGACGTACGGGAGAGGAAGACCTGCCCCATGCCGCCGTCTCCGAGGCGCGCCAGCAGAGGGTAGCCGCCGACGGCGGACGGATCCGTGGGATCGAGACTTCTCATCAACGTCTCCGGGCGGTGAGCGCGTCGCGACCGGGCGGCCCACCACCTGCAAGCGGAGCCCCCCTTGGCATCCGCGTGGACTTGGCCTGCGGTGAGGTATTCATATCAGTTGGTGCAGTGCGCACGTCGGTCGGTGCGGTGCGTACGCACTCCCGGCCCGCCCGCGGATACATAGGTGCAGGATGCATACTTGCGGGCGAAATTAGGGCAGCCTTACTCTGCTGAATCGCACCACCCAGGGCCCGGCCGTCCGTCGGCCCCGTCGGCCCGGCCGTCCGTCGACGACGCGTTCGCCGGCCTGTACCCCCTGTCGCTGAGCGCCCGGACCCTGCAGAGCCGGGTCTTCGACGACGGCCCGGACCTCTGAGGGGCTCCGGACCGTGGTGTCGGGGAAGGCAGATTCAGGGGTGTTGTTCTAGTCGTGATCGGTGGAGAGGGCGACATGCCGCCAGGCGTCCATGTCCTTGCGGAAGGTGTCCAGTTTGGCGTCGAAGGCTTGCAGGGTGTCGGCTCCGAGCGGGAGGCGCAGCGGTGGCTCGGGGGCGGCGGCCATCTCGACGATGGCGTGGGCGGCTTTGACCGGGTCGCCGGGCTGAGCGTGGTTCAGGCCTGCGGCGGCCGCACGCATCGCGCCAACGGTGGCGGTGTAGTCGTCGATCGTGTCGGGTCCGGTGTGGAGGCTGGTGGGGTCGAGGAAGTCGGTGCGGAAGAAGCCGGGTTCCACGAGGGTGACGTGGATGCCCAGGGGGGCCAGTTCGGTGTGGAGGGTCTCGGTGAAGCCCTCGACGGCGAACTTCGTGGAGGCGTAGACGCCCCAACCCGGCGCGGTCGCGAAGCCCACGATGGAGCTGATGTTGATCACGTGGCCGGAGCGCTGGCGGCGCAGTACCGGCAGTACGGCGCGCTGGACGGCGAGCGGGCCGAACACGTTGGTCTCGAACAGCGCGCGGACCGCGGCGTCGTCGGACTCCTCGACGGCGGCGAGCAGTCCGGTGCCGGCGTTGTTGACCAGGACGTCGATCCGGCCGAACCGCTCGACCGCGGCGTCGACGGCAGCCTGGATGCTCTGCGGGTCGGTCACGTCCAGCGGCGCGGTGAGCAGTGCGTCGCCGGCGTCGGGGAACTGCTCGCGGATGGTTGCCGCCTTCCGTGCGGTCGCGACCACCTGGTGGCCTGCGGTCAGGGCGGCACGGGTTATTTCCAGGCCGAAGCCCCGGGACGATCCAGTGATGAACCAAACGCTCATTGTCTTCTCCGGTGTTCAGACGGTGGGCAGGTCGAAGGCCGCGCGGTTTTGGGCGATGAAGTCCTCGACGTCGAGGGGGTCGCTGCCGCCGATCGTCTTCACGAGGTCGTTGGTGCCGGCGAAGACGCCGTTGCGGTAGTCGACGGCCACGGCGAGCAGGTGCTGGATCAGGTGGTCCGGTGCGCCGCGCCCGCGCAGGATGGCGGCGAATTCGTCGAGTTCGATGGGCACGTAGGTGACTTCACGGTCCAGCGCCCGCGACATCTTCTCGGCGATCTCGTAGTGGTTGAGTTCCTCGGCTCCGTACAGCGGGTAGATCTGGCCGGCGTGCGGGGCGGGGTCCTCCAGGACGGCCGCGATCACCTTGGCCTGGTCGCTTTCGGCGATGGGGGCGTGGCGTCCGTCGGCGAACGGCAGGCGCAGTTCGCCGGTGCCGTCGGCCCAGGTGTCGATCAGCCACTGGGCGAAGAAGGTCGGGCGGATGTGGGTGACGGGGACGGGGGCGTGGTCCAGGACGCGTTCGGCGACCCAGTGCTGGCGTGCCGCGTTGCTGGCGGTGTTGCGGCGGGCGGAGACCTGGGACATGTTCACGATCGCCTGGATCCCGTGCTCCTCCGCCGCCTGGGCCACGTTCGCGGTGGCGTCCATCAGGGCGGGGCGGATCGGATAGGTGAAGTACAGGGCGTCGATCCCCTTGGTCGCTGCGGCCAGGGAGTCCAGGTCGAGGACGTCGCCTTCCACGACGTCCGCTCCGAGGGAGGCGAGCCGTTCGGCGCGTCCGTCGAGACCGCGGACCAGTGCGCGGACGCGGTGTCCTCGCTGGAGCAGGAGTTCGGTGGTGTGGCCGCCGGTCTTGCCGGTGGCTCCGATCACGAGGAGGTTGCGTTCCATGAGGGTGATCTCCGTTTCTTGAGAGGGCGCCGGCGGGAACTCCAGCGTCAGTCCTTCGAGCGGGTGCCGCAGAAGATGGGGGGAGAGGCGGTGCGATCCCGGTTCGACCGGTGGCCGTGGTCGGCTTTCCGGCCCGCCCCGAGCGGCCGCGGCCGGGTGGTCAGGGTGTGCGGCGGGGCCGGAGGGCGAGCAGCGCGGCGGCCGCGACGATTCCGGCCCCGGCCTGGACGGACCAGGCATGGTCGAACCCGCTGGTCGTGGCCTGGGGGGTAAGGGCGACGAGCAGGGCCACGCCCACCGCGCTGCCGATCTGCCGGCTCATGTTGAGAACGGCGCTGCCGGTGGCGGCACGCTCGGGTGCGAGGGTGCCGGCAGCGGCGAACAGGGGCGCTTGGGCCAGACCGCCGGCCAGGCCGACCAGGATCAGGCCCGGGAACATGCCGCCCCAGTAGTCGGGGGTGGTGTGCACGGTCGCGAGCCAGTATCCGGCGGCACATGCCATGGCCAGCGTCCCGGTCACGGCGGGGACGGTGCGTCCGAAGCGGCTCTGGATGGGCCCCGCGCTCATGGCGAAGGCGATCGAGGCAAGAGGGGCCGGGGCGATCGAGACGCCTGCGCGCAGCGGGCTGAAGTGCCAGACCTCCTGCATGAACAGGGCGGTGCTGAGCAGGACGGTGGCGAAGCCGACAGAGAACAGGAACAGGGCCACGGTGGCGGCGGTGAACGGCCTGCTGGCGAACAACTGCTTCTCGATCACCGGTACCTTGGCGCGCAGGGTGCGCTCGACGGTCACAGCCCCTGCCAGGGCGGCGGCGACGAACAGGGCCAGGGTGCGGATGTCAGTCCAGCCCCACCCGGGCCCCTGGACGGTGCCGAGCACCAGCAGGCTCACGGCCAGCAGCAGTGCGAGGGCGGAGACCGGGTCCGGCAGGGCGGCACCCCTGGGCTGGCGCACCTCGGGCAGCAGCAGCGCACCGGCGACGAGGGTGGCGATGCCGACGGGAACGTTGACCAGGAAGATCCACCGCCAGTCGAGGGTGACGAGCAGCCCGCCGACGGGCGGGCCGGCCGAGGCCGCGATCGCGCCCACGCCCGCCCACAGGCCGACGACCAGGGTGTGCCGGCGCTTGGGAAAGCTGGGGTAGAGCAGGCCGAGCGAGGTCGGCACGATCATCGCCGCGCCGACGGCCTGGAAGGCGCGGGCGGCGACCAGTACACCGAGACTCGGTGCGGCGGCCGCGACGGCGGAGGTGAGGGTGAACAGCGCTACTCCGGACAGCAGCATCTTCTTACGTCCCCACTGGTCCGCGATGCGGCCGGCGGGCACGAGCACGGCGGCGAAGACGATCGCGTAGGCCGACAGCACCCACGATGCGCTCGCGACCCCCGTGCCCGGGAAGGACCGGCCGATTCCGTCGAGGGCGACGTTGACGACGAAGAAGTCGAGCTGCGCCATGAAGGCGACGGCACCCAGCACCGCCATGATGCTCCAGCGGCGCGGGTGGCCGGCCTCGGTGACGGCCGGAGCCGGGCCGCTGCGGCGGGTCGCCGTCACCGCCTGCGGTGCAGCCTGTGTGGGCATCCTGTCCACCTTCCCAGAGGAAAGGGCTTGGCAGCCCTTTTTTGGTCTGCCTCCAGGAGACCTCTCGCGGAATGGGTTGTCAAGCCCTTTTTTGGGTTACAGTGGTGACCATGACCACCACCGGCCAAGCGTCGACTCGGAAGCTCACCGCCAAAGGCCTGGCCACGCGCGAACGCATCGTCAGGGCGGCCGCCGAGCTGATCTACGAACACGGTGCGCAGAACACCAACAACGAGCAGATTCGCGAGGCCGCCGGAGTCAGCGGCTCACAGCTGACGCGCCACTTCCCCACCAAGGAGTCCCTGGTGCGCGCGGTGCTCGCCTGGCAGGCCGACAGCATCGTCGCCCGCCATCAGGCACCGGAGTTGGGCGAGCTGGACAGCTTCGCCGCCCTGCGCCGGTGGGCCGACTCCTACATCGCGTCGCAGGACATGCTGCGCGGCGGGTGCACGTTCGGCTCCCTGGCCGCCGAGGTCGTCAAGACCGAGCCCTCTCACCGGGACGCCGTGGCTGACGGCTTCGAACGATGGCAGGTGCTGTTCAGGCGCGGCCTGGGCAGGATGCGCGAACGCGGAGAACTGCGGCCGGAGGCCGATCCGGCCGCGCTCGCCCACCTGCTCACGGCCGCCTTCCAGGGTGGAGCCCTGCTGGACCAGGCGGCCGGCGAGTCCACCCCGCTGCGGGACGCGCTGTACGGGGCCCTGGACTACATCGAGTCGTTCGCCGCGGCGCGCTGACCGCACCGCGGAGCGCGGGCCTTCGAACGCGCAGCGTTCAGGAAGCGCCCGAGACGGCTGGGCGGGAAACCCGCCGGGACCGGGCCCGTGCCGTGAGGGGGAGCCCCGTGAAAGCCTGATCGGCGACGCGCTCCAGCGCGGCCGCGTCGAGCCCGCCCTTGGCCAGCACCTCCATGCCCCGGTTGATCGCCATGAGCAGCCGGCTGATTTCGCGGGCGTCCGCCTCGGTGTCGAGGTCGCCGTGGCGCTGCGCCGCCTGCACGCACTCGACCAGTGAACCCTCGATCCTCCCGAGGGCCTGCTTGACGCGGGCGGCGGCCTGTGGATCGGGGTCGGCTCCCTCGATGACGAAGCCGGTCACCATGCAGCCGAGCCCGTCGGGGTCGTCGTGCACGAATCGCGCTGACTTGACCAGGTATGCGTGCAGCCGTTCCAGCGCGGTGTCGTCGGGGCCGTCGAGTACGGCCGCCCAGGCGGTCTCGGTGCGGTCGCAGTACGCCTCCAGCGTGCGCAGGTACAGCCGGCTCTTGTCGCCGAAAGCGGCGTAGAGACTGCCGCGGCCCAGCCCGCCGGCCTTGGCGATGTCGTCCACGCTGGTGCCGGTGTATCCGGTACGGCGGAACTGTCGCTCGACGGCCTGTACGACCTTGTCCTTGTCAAATCCTGGTGGGCGCCCCATGGCCGTCAGCCTACAGGCAGCGCGAGGATTCTTGACATTACGTTCCACAAATCCATACGGTTCCTGACGCGGCGGTCCAGAATCCTGCGGTCGTTGCCCACGGCATCCCGCGAATCCCGCAGAACGGATGAGACGCATGTCCTCGCATGGCGGAATCAACTACCTCGCTCCCGGTGACGGCAACCCCGCTGGGGCACGAAGCAACCGGACGGCGACCGATGTGATCACCTCTGACCTGGTGTTTCGCCTCACGCGAGGGGTGGAGGGCAGCGGTCGTACCGCGAGTTGCACCCCCATGACGGGCGAGGTGGTCGCGGAACTGCCCGAGTCGACACCCCGCGATGTGGAGGTGGCGTTCAGCAGGGCCCGTCAGGCTCAGCGCGCATGGGCCTCGCTTTCGGTGCGCAAGCGTGCGGCGGTGCTGCTCAATTTTCACGACATCCTCCTGGACAAGCAGGCCGAGGCGATGGACCTGATCCAGGTGGAGACAGGAAAGGCCCGTCTGCACGCGCACGAGGAAGTGCAGGGAGCCGCCGTGGTGGCCCGGCACTACGGGCGCAGGGCCCCCGCGTACCTCCGGCCGCGGCGGCACCTCGGTGCGTTTCCGGTGCTCACGAAAGTCACCGAGTGGCATCACCCGCGAGGTGTGGTCGGGCAGATCGTCCCCTGGAACTACCCACTGGAACTCTCCTTGGCGGACGCGCTCCCCGCTCTCGTCGCAGGCAACGCCGTGGTGACGAAACCGGACACGCAGAGCGCCCTGACGTCGCTGTGGGCGCGCCGGCAGCTCATCGAGGCCGGGCTGCCGCCCGACGTCTGGCACATCGTCATCGGCGACGGTCGGGTCGTCGGGTCCGCCGTCGTGGACCGGGCCGACTACGTCGCGTTCACCGGCTCCGTCCGCACCGGACGGGAAGTCGCGGCCCGCGCGGCGACCCGGCTGGTCGGCGCGTCACTCGAACTGGGCGGCAAGAACGCCCTGCTCGTGCTGGCCGACGCGGACCTGGACAAGGCGGCCGAGGGCGCGGTGCGCACAAGCTTCACCTCGGCCGGCCAGTTGTGTCTGTCGACCGAGCGGATCTTCGTCCACTCCTCGATCGCCCCCGCGTTCTTGGAGCGGTTCGTCCAGCGCACAAGTGCGCTCACCCTCGGCACCTCGCTGAGCTACGGGGTCGGCATGGGGTCGCTGGCGGGCCGACGCCAACTGGAAACGGTGTCCCGGCACGTCGATCAGGCCGTTGCCGAGGGGGCCACCGTCCTCACCGGGGGCAAGCCCCGCCCCGACATCGGCCCCTTCTTCTACGAGCCGACCGTCCTGGACGGCGTGGAGCCCACGATGGCCGTCCACGCGGAGGAGACGTTCGGACCGGTCGTGTCGGTGTACCGCTTCACCGACGAGGGCGAGGCGATCGAGCGGGTGAACGCCACGCCGTACGGCCTCAACTCCAGTGTCTGGACGAAGGACGCACGGCGCGGCGAACGCATCGCGGCCCGTCTGCAGAGCGGCACCGTGAACATCAACGAGGGCTACACGTCCGCCCACGGCAGCGTCCGGTCCCCGATGGGCGGCATGAAGGACTCCGGACTCGGCCGCCGGCACGGCCTCGAAGGCATCCTCAGCTACACGGAGTCGCAGACCGTCGCCACGCAGCGGATACTTCCGCTGGCCCCGTCGATGGGCATGGACGATCAGCAGTACGCGGCTTTCATCAGCCTGAGCCTCCGTGTCATGAAGGCACTGAGGCTCCGCTGATGACCGCACCGAGCCGCGCGGAGCCGTTCGCCCGCTGCCATCGGCACGCCTGGCTGCTCGTCGCCCTCACCGAACTGATCGGCGACTGCGCACGGGCCGTAGGTGAGGTGTACCGGCCGGTCGCCGAGGCCCCGCCCACACGGCCCGACGTTCCGGTGAACCTCGGGCCGCTTCTCGGCCTCTGCCGGTCTGCTCGTACGCGGGTGGAGGCGGCACGTGCCCGGGACGCCGTACGATGCGCCTCGGCCGAGAAGGAAGCGATCCCGGCCCGGACGGACGTCGGCGCAGACTTCCTCGCCGACCTGCTGGAATCCCCGGCACAGGCCGTCAAGCGGGCCCAGGAGCCGGCGAGCAAAGGTGAGTTCACGGTAGAGCAGATCCTCGATGAGGCAACCGATTCGGCCGTGCTCTCCGGACTGCTCGCGCTCCACGAAGCGCAGCGGCAGTCAGACCCGGGCACAGCGGCGGCGAGGTGCCTGGTCGCCGCAGGGCACTTCACCCTGGCCGTCTCCGTGATATCGCTCGACGTACCGGCTGCCGCGCCCTGAGCGTTCGCCAGCTACGCAGCCTCGGCGGGAACGTCGCGAACGAGTTCGGTCAGCTCGCCGGAATCGATGTCGTAGAAAAGGCCGTAGATCTCCACGTGCTTCGGGGTGCCCGGGCTGTTGCGGATCAGGCTCACGTCGTGGTTGAGCGACTTTTCGAAGTCGGTGATGGCGATGCCGTCCCAGTCGTACAACGACGAGATGTCGGAGTGCTGTTCCTCCTTCCATGCGGAGGTGATTCCCTCCGCAGTGAAGGAGGTGGCGCCGCAGAAGGAGTGGTGGACGACGACAACGCGCTCGATTCCGAAGAGGTGTTGGGAGACCGTGATCGAACGAAGGGCGTCTGCCGCGCGACCGCCCCCGACGATCAGGGGGAACACCGTCGCCGTGGAACCGATCCTCCTGCCGGTCTCACTGAGGAGCAGTTCACCCGGGTAGACCTCGTCGCCGAAGTGATCGGCCACCGCCTGGGCGGCCCCGGCCGCCCGCGGGTCGAAGCAATACATGACGATCGTCCTGACGGGAATCGAACCGGTGACGATCTCCCGAGCCACGGCCTCGTCGAAACCCGGCTGCGCTCGGAACGTGAACTCCGCAAAATCCGACACTGCTTGACTCCGCTTCTCATTCTCGTGGTCGACCTCCCGGCTTTCTCGGGAAGCCTGGAAAGGTTCAATGACGGCTATTCGCCCCACGGCCCGTCGAGCACGCCCCGCTCCATGGTCGTGACGCCGTCCGCCGCCCGCTCCTGCGCGAGATGGAAGGCGAGCGCGTAGGGAGGCGCGGCTGTCTCGGAGCGGGCACCGTGGGCAAGCACTTCCTCGGCCAGATGATGGGCCATCCGCAGCCGCGGATACGCGGCGTGGATCTGCTTCTGCTCCGCGGCCACGAGGCCGGCGTTCTTGCCGAAGTCCACCCAGATGCCTTCGTAGGTCAGGTGGGTGAGCAGCCCCAGGCGTTCGGGGATCTGCGGAGTGGTGTGCAGGGCGATGGCCTCCCAGACCTTGTCGACATCCCCGGTCGGGGCGCCGAGACCGGTCAGCAGGGCGGCCGCGAGGTCGGCGCTCTCGATCTCGAACCGGAGCAGGCCCGGTGCGTCCGGCCCGGTGCCCAGGTCGTGCAGCACGTTGGCGGCGAAGAGCAGCTCCTCGTCGTAGTCCGCGTCGTTCAGGACCCCCTCGTGGGCGGCGAACAGGCGGGACCAGTAGAAGCCGCGGATGCAGTGGTTCAGCACGGACGGATGCACCGCCGCGCGGGCGGCAGCGAGGCTCGCCTCGACGAGCGGACCGGAGGGGAGAGCGAGTACGCCGTCGTGCAGCCTGTCCGAGAGGGTGGGGATGTCGGTCATGCCTCGACGCTACGAAAGCGGTTCCGGCGCGAAAAGTGGCACTGATGCCATGCATCGCTACCGTCGTGCCACTATGACGAACAGACACCATGTCGCCGTGCTCGTACTGCCCGGAGTGCTCGCGCTCGAGTTCGGCGCCGCGACGCAGATCTTCTCGACGGACCTGCACTACGAGCTGACCGTGTGCGCGGAGAGCGGGCCCGGACCCGTGCCCGGATCCGGCTTCGCGATCACGGTCACCGCCGGCCTCGAAGCGCTGGCGGACGCCGACACCGTGATCGTCCCGGGCTACGACGACATCGACATCCCCCATTCACCGGAGCTCCTGGCCGCGCTGCGGGCGGCCCACGCCCGGGGCGCCCGGCTCGTCTCCATCTGTACCGGGGTCTTCGCCTTCGCCGCGGCCGGACTGCTCGACGGGCGCCCCGCCACCACGCACTGGCGGCACGCAGAGCAACTGCGACGGCGCTACCCGCGCATCGACGTCCTGCCGAACCAGCTCTACGTCGACGACGGAGACATCCTCACCTCTGCCGGTGTGACGGCTGGGATCGATCTGTGCCTGCACCTGATCCGCACCGACCTGGGCGCGGCGGCGGCGAACATCCGTGCCCGGGACCTCGTCGCGCCGCCACGGCGACGGGGAGGCCAGGCGCAGTTCATCGAACAGTTCCGCCCCGAGGCCAGCGGGGACGAACTGGCTCCCCTGCGTGAGTGGATGCTCGACAACCTCGCGGCCACCTTCACTGTGGACGACCTCGCGGAGCGGGCCCATATGTCCCGGCGGACCTTCATCCGCCGCTTCCGCGAGGAGACCGGCACCACGCCGATGGCCTGGTTGACCGATGCGCGTATCGACCGGGCACGCGAACTGCTGGAGGCGAGCGCCGTTCCCGTCGAGCAGGTCGGCCGCCTCACCGGCTTCGGTGCTCCCGCCTCCCTGCGGGCCGCGTTCCACCGGCATCTCGGCACCTCTCCCCAGGAGTACCGGGCCGTGTTCCGCCACAAGGCGGAGTCGGTGCAGACATGACGGCACGCCCGGTGGGCGGGCCCTCCCAGCATTCTTGACAGGTCGTTCCAGAAGTCCATAGGGTTCTTGACGAAGCGGTCCAGAACTATGCCGCCAGCCGCTCTCGGCACCCCTCAAAGCCCACGGAACGGACAAGACGCATGTCTTCGCAAGATCAGATGGCACCTCCGCTGACGCACGAGGGAGGTGAAGGCTCCTCGAACACCCGTCCGGCTCTCATCCTCGCCGTGCTGGCCATGGCGAGTTTCCTCGGCCAGCTCGACGTATGGATCACCAACGTCGGACTGCCGAACATCGGCCAGGGCGTGGGCTCGACCTCTCTGTCGGACCTGAGCTGGGTGCTCAACGGCTACGCGATCGTCTTCGCCGCCCTTCTCGTCCCTGCCGGACGGCTCGCCGACCGCTTCGGACGTAAGAACGGCTTCCTTCTCGGTATGGGTGTCTTCGTTGCGGCGAGCCTCGGGGCCGCGCTGGCCGGCGATGTGTGGGTGCTGGTCGTCTTCCGTGCCCTCCAGGCGGTGGGCGCAGCGCTGTTGACCCCCGCCAGCCTCGGTCTGGTCCTGACGAGCGCACCCGCCGACAAGGTGGAGCGGTACGTCAAGATCTGGTTTACCGCGGGCTCGCTGTCCGGGGTGTGCGGACCGATCTTCGGCGGGTTGCTGGTCCAGGCATCCTGGCGGTGGCTGTTCCTGGTGAACATTCCGTTCGGACTGCTCGCCATCGCGCTGGCCGCCCGGCTCATCTCCAACGCCAAGCACGAACAGGACGCCCGCATCCCCGACCTGCTCGGCGGCGTCCTGCTGATCGTCATGGTCGGCGCGCTGGCACTCGGCATCGTGAAGGCACCCGACTGGGGCTGGTCGGACACCCGGGTCGTCACGTCCCTGGCCGTGGCAGCGGTCGGGACGTTGGCGTTCCTGTTCCGCTCGTCACGGCACCAGGTGCCCGTGGTCGACCTCTCGCTCTTCCGTGACCGGATCTTCGCCTCCGCGAACCTGGCCGGCATGCTGCAAGTGGCCTCGTTCGGCAGCCTCCTGCTGTCGTCGATCCTCTGGATGCAGAACCACTGGCACTACTCCGCCATCAAGACCGGATGTGCCAGTCTTCCCGGCCCGATCGGCTTCGCGGTGGCCGCCACCATCAGCGAGACCCTCCAGCGCCGGTTCCGGATCCCGGCCGGTGTCGTCGCGGCGGTCGGCAGCGCGATCGCCTCCGTCGGCATCCTGCTCTTCGTTCTCCTGCTGCACGACGACCCGAACTACCTTTCCGGAGCCTTCCCCTGCTGGCTGCTCTTCGGGTTCGGCGCAGGGCTGGCGCTCCCGACCGTCGTCTCCTCCGCGACCGTCGGTCTGCGTCCCGAGGAGGCCGCCACCGGCAGCGCCATCGTGACCATGTCGACGCAGATCGGCTCGGTCGTCGGCATCAGCATCCTGGTCGCCATGCTCGGCACCGCCTCCGGTGGCGCCTCCCTGAACACCTACCGACACGCGTGGCTGGTCACGATGGCACTCATGGCCGTCGCGGGCGTGGTGTCGCTGGGCGTATCGCAGAAGAAGGCAGTGGTCCGATGACGGCGTCCGTTCCCGCTCAGGCTTCCCGCGCCGCGGGCGCCGACGGCGGGCGGTCCCGCTGGCTCGGCCTCCTGGTGGTCTGCCTCGGCGTGATGATGGCCTTCGTCGACGTCACCTCCACCATCTCGGCCCTGGGCGACATACAGACCGACCTGCAGGTGACCGCGAGCACGCTCGTGTGGATCACCAGCGCGTACAGCCTCGCCGTCGTGAGCTTCGTGATGTCCGCGGGAACGTTCGGTGACCTCGTGGGGCGCCGGCGCGTGTTCAGCCTGGGTACCGCCGTCTTCCTGGCCGGCAGCGTGCTCGCCGTTTTCGCCGACAGCGCCGGCATGCTCATCGCCGCGCAGGCCATCGCGGGCCTCGGCGGGGCGGCCGTACTGCCGACGAGCCTGGCGATCGTCAGCGCCACCTTCACCGACCCGCACGAGCGCACCGCCGCGATCGGCATCTGGGCCGCGTGCTCCGGAGTGGGCCTGGCCGTAGGCCCGATCCTCGCCGGAGCCCTGCTCGAACACTTCTCCTGGCACGCCGTCTACCTCGCCAACATCGTCATCGCCGGCGCGGCCATCCTTCTGGCGCCGGCCTTCGTGGCCGAGTCAAGGCACCCCACGCGCAAGCCCGACCTCGCGGGTCTCGTCCTCGGCACGGTGATGACGGCCTCGGCCACCTACGCGATCATCCAGGGCGGCTCCACGGGATACACCAAGGCACCGATCCTCACCATGTACGTGGTCTTCGCCGCATCCCTGTTCCTGTTCGTACGCGTGGAACTCCGCAACCCCGACCCCATGTTGGACCTGAGGCTCTTCCGCAGCGCCTCCTTCTCCGCCGTGATGGGCGTCGCCGCTGTCAGCGTCTTCGGACTGGTCGGCGTCGCCCTGCTCAGCGTGCTCTACATGGAACGTGTAGGACAGACCAGCCCCGTCGACGTCGGCGTTCGCCTGCTGCCGCTGTTCGGAACATTCCTCCTGGTCACCGTGCTCGCGGCCAGGGTGCTGGTACGCCGGATCGGCCTGACCCCTTTGATCACCGCGGGTCTGCTCCTGATCGGCGCCGGTTCCCTCGCTCTGCTCGCGACCGACGCCTCGGGAGGCTATGGGGCGATGTGGCCGGGACTGGTCGTCGCCGGCATCGGCGCGGGCCTCCTGACGGCGCCTTCGACGGCCGCCGCGGTCAACAGCGTCCCGCCGGAGCAGGAGGGCATGGCATCGGCAGCGGTGAACATGGCCCGTCAGCTGGGAACCGTGCTCGGCCCCAGCGTGCTCGGAACGATCGTCACCAGCCGCTTCCCCCGGAACCTGCACGACCGCCTCATCGAGGCAGGCATCCCCTCGCCGCGGGCGGACCGGATCGTGGAGGGCGCGTCACACGGGGGTGGCGGAGCGGACCTCCCCGCTTCCCTCGCCCGGGTGGTGGGAACGGCGGTACCGAGGGCGTTCACCGACGCCGTGCACCTGGGCAACGTCATAGGCGGAGTCGTACTGATCGCCATGGCCGTGCCTGCGGCACTGTTCGTCCGCCAGAAGGTTCACCAGTCCCCGGACATCCACTGATGCGTGAGCGGTAGTACGCCGACGGGACGTGTGAGGTGCCTGCAGGACCGCTGGCCGTACAACCGTCCCCGAACAGCCGGTGTTGACCGCTGAACAGCTCAAGCATCAACACCGGCACTGCCCACGAACCGAGCACCGGTCAGGATGACGGCCGGCCTTCCGGACGGCCGGCCCTCCTGGCGGTGCCGTGATCCCGTCGGCCCGGTCCAAGCCAGACTGAAACCGTGAGCCTGACGCTCCGCGCCAGCGTGCGCGCGAAGGCGCGAAAGAGAGACATCGGCATGGCCAAATTCCTGCTCAGCGTCCACGTGTTGGGGGCGATCCTGCTCATCGGACCAGTCACCGTCGCGGCGAGCTTGTTCCCGCGTTTCGCGCGCCAGGCCCTGGCCGACGGACCCGAGCAGCAGTCGGCCAAGAGTGCGGTACGGCTGCTGCACCGGATCTGCCGGGTCTACGCCGTGGCCGGTATCTCCGTCCCGGCCTTCGGTGTCGGCACCGCCCAGGTGATGGGCGTGATGGGCAGCGCCTGGCTCATCGCCTCCATGGCTTTGACAGCGGTGGCCGCCGTCCTGTTGGGTATCGCGGTGCTCGGCACCCAGGACAACGTGGTCAACCAGCTCGACAGGTCCGACCCGACGCAGAGCGCCACAGAGTCACTGATCGCCAGGCTGCCCCGCCTGTCGATGATCACCGGTCTGTTCGCCCTAGTGTGGCTGGTCGTGGTGGTCCTGATGATCGTCCGCCCCGGCTCGACGACAGGCGTATGACGTCTCAGCCGCCGAAGTGAACTCCGCGTTCTGCCGGTGCTGTTGGCGTGGCCGCGCTGTGCGACAGCCTGCGGGGGAGCCCCAGGGCAAACGGGACTGATCCCAGAGGGGGTCTTCCGCATGCGAGAGCCGCCGACGCCGGGCAACGGACAGGAGCAGACCCTGTCTACGACCTTGTTTCTCATCAGGGCGGCGGCTGGCGCGCGTCCTTGCATCTTCGGTCTTTGAAAGATCCAGCGGGCCCTTGAACGGAATCACGAGATCCGGTCGGAGCGCGGTTGGGGCGGTAATGCCGCGACGGCGATTCGGGGTTGGGACAGCGCACCACGCAGTTGCCGGTTCTTCATGGTCAGCTGGTTGACGGCGCGTACGAGGTGGTCGACGTCGGTGCGCAGCTGGGCCGGCTCCGTGGCGTCCTGCTGGCGGAGTTCCTTCAGTTTGACGATCTGGTTGCGCAGGCGGATCTCGGAGTCCGGGATTTCTCCGAGGGCTCCGACCTGCGCGTGCAGGATGCGGTTCATGGCCGTGCGGATACGGTCGCGTTCGTCGGGTGCGGGGGTCACGCGGTTCCGTCCTGGAGGGTGATACGGGTGCGGTGGTGTGTGTCGGCGAGGTCGCGCAGGCGTTCGGCGTTGCCGTGCAGCCGCTCGCCGAGCGGCCCGGGGACGTGGGCTGCCCGCTGATCGAGCACGGTGGCGCGGTGCCGGAGACCGGCGGCGTGTTGATCGGTGCGGGCAATGTTCGCGCAGGTGGGGAGGCACTCGTCGAGACGGGGGGGCGTCCTTGATGCCGCGATGGTGCAGGGGCTTTGTCGCGCTTGTATACGCACGTCAACAGCGCGTTGGGGTTGCCGTAGACGGCCGGTTGAGGGTTGGTGAGGATCTGGCGGGCCTGCCGGGCGGTGATGTACCGGTGTACAGGGCCGCGGACGTGGCGGCCTTGTCCGGAGCCCTCCGGCCGCGACGGAACGGGAGACCCTGCGGGAGCGAGGCGCCCACTGTGCTCCCGGCCCCCCAGCGCCCGGGCCGCGTAACCGGTGGCGGCCCTGCCCGGCCCCGCTCTCCGGCATCCAGACCGGTCCCGCCGGGCCACGGCCGCTGCCCGGGGTCGGGGCCGTGTTCCGAGGTGAGGCGCCGCCGGTCGTGTCCCCGGCGGGAGACGGTCGTTCCTCAGGGCATGAAGAGGATCATCACTGCCACCGCGCTCGCCCTGACGGGCCTGGCGCTCGCCGCCCCCGCCCACGCGGACGGATCTGCCCCCCACCAGCCCCGTGACCTCGCCACCAAGGTCGCCGGGGCGCTGCCCAAGGCTGCGGTTGCCGGTCTCAACGCGGCTGCCACCTCCATGACCGCCGGCCTGCAGGACCCGCCCCCGGCCAGGTAGGCGCTGCCCGTCCGCGCCACTCCCGACTCCGTCCCTTCCCCGACCCCTTCCCCGGACCTGACCCGACTCGCCCCCGACCCGGAGCCAGGGCCTTTCTCGGCCTACCGCCCCCGGGCCGGGGCCCGTCGGCCCTACTGTGCCGAGTGGCGTGGCGGCGGGCCGGTGAGCAGGCGGTGCTCGTGGGACGCGTAGCGGTTGCGTTCGCGGTCGGCGGCCCGCCGGCCGGCCAGGACGGTGGTGAGCCAGCCGGCGAGGAAGCCCGCCGGCACGGAGACGAGCGCGGGCGTGTTGTAGGGGAACCAGGCGAAGTCGGCGTCCGGGAAGGCGGACAGCGGTGTCCCGGAGACCAGGGTGGTGCCGGGGGTCAGGGCGAGCACGCTCAGCGAGCCCACGACGAGGGTGGCCAGGAGCGCGGTGCGGGTGTAACGGCGCCAGAAGAGGGTGTAGAGGAGCGCGGGGGCGATGGCGGAGGCGCCGAGGGTGAAGGAGACCGTCGCCAGGGGCTGAAGGCTGCGCCGTTGGGCGACGACGGCCAGGAGCACGGTGGGGACGCCGACGGCCAGGGCACTGCACCGGGCGAGCGCGAGTTCCCGGGCCGGCGCCCAGGGCGTGGCGCGGGACGCGGTCAGGTCGTGGGCGAGGGTGTTGGCGCAGGCCAGCGTCATGCTCGCGACGGAGGCGAGCAGGGTGAGGAAGACGGCCGTCGTGACGGTCGCGAAGAGCAGGCTCTCCGGCCGGGACAGGCCGGTTCCGAACGCGGCACGGGCGCCGAGCAGGTAGGCGGTGGTGCCGTGCGCGTCGGCGGCGGCGATGCGGTCGTGCCCGACCAGCGCGGTCGCGCCGGTGCAGACCAGCGTGAGCATCAGGATGAACAGGGTCACCGAGGAGACCGCCCAGGACATAGCGCGGCGGACCTGGCGCGGCGTGCCCGCCGTGTACATCCGCATGGTGACGTGCGGCAGGCAGGCGCCGCCCAGCACGATGGCGCACTGGGTACTGGCCATGTCCAGGGCCGGATGCGGGCTGCTGGAGTACTGGAGCCCCCAGGTCAGGTAGGCGTCGCCCGCCCCGCTCCGCCGTGCCGCCGCGTGGAACAGCGCCTGGGGCTGCCAGTCGAACGCGCGCAGGATCAGCACGCTCACGACCAGCCCGGAGCCGAGCAGCGCCACGGTCTTGATGATCTGGACCAGCGCGGTCCCGGGCATCCCGCCCAGCGCGGCATAACTGATCATGAGGACACCGGCCCCGGCGATGCACCCGTTCTTCATGCCGGGGTCGGTGAACCCGAGGACGTATGCCAGGAGTTCACCGACCCCGGCGAGCTGGACGACCATCATAGGGACGAGGGCGGCGAGGGTGACCAGGCAGGCCGTGACGCGTACCGACCGGGCCGGATGGCGGCGGGCCAGCGCGTCGCCCATCGTGTAGCGGCCGGTGTTGTGGAGGGGTTCGGCCAGCAGGAACATCAGCAACAGCAGCGACAGCAGGGCGCTGAGGGCCAGGACGATGCCGTCGAAACCGCACAGGGCGATGATCCCCCCGATGGTGAGGACGGTCGCGGCGGAGATGTAGTCACCGGCGACGGCCAGCCCGTTGCGCAACGGCGAGAGGGACCGGTAGCCGGTGTAGAACTCGGCGAGGTCGTCCGCCTCCGGGCCGGTGAGCACGCACAGCAGCAGGGTGAGGGCGACCACCGAGCAGAACGCGACGAGGGACCAGGACTGGGCGGTTCCGCCCAGCCCGGTCACGACGTCCGCTCCCGGTCCGCGACGGACACGCGCGCCTGACGGCGGGCCCGGCGCGCCAGGGGATCCACGAAGCGGTGCGCGGCGGCCTCGTGGACGAGGACCGCCAGCCAGGTCACGGGAATCTGGGCGAGGGCCAGGAGCAGCCCGGTGGGCAGGCCGCCCGGGCCGGGGCGGGCCATCAGGGAAGGCGCCTTGACGGTCAGGGTGAGGAAGGCGGCGAAGTAGCCGAGCGCGGTGACGGTCGCCACCCGGCGGTGCCAGCGGTATGCCCGGCGCAGCAGGCGCAGAGTGCGGTGGGCGCCGGAGCGAGGACCCGCCGGACGGGCGCCGTACGGCTCGTCGCCGGTCGACCAGGTTGGGGACGGGCGGTCGTGAAGGAGCCGCTCCGGTGGTAAATCCGGGACATCATGGGACATTTCGACGACTCCTCGATGGGGACCGGGCCCGGCCGTGGCGGGCTGTGGGCGGGGAGGGCGGTTCGGGCAGCCGCACACCGTGCGGCCAGGAGGTCGTGGAAGGCCGTATGCGCCGGTCGTTGAGGACGCCGTCTCGTGGGGGAGCGGTCGGGTGAGCAGGGCGCCATGATCCCCGGCGTGGGCGCGGTCCGCCAGAGGTCCGGCCGGAGTTGCCGGGGGCCCTCCTCGGCACGTGGGGCTGACGTTGGGATCTCCGGCGGGAGGTGATGAAGCATGGGCGGAGTGCGGGGTGGCGCGACCACTTCGAGAAGTGCGCCGTCGCACACCCCATGAGCCCCGGCGCGCCCGCCGGTTGGCCCGGCCGTGAGGGGCGCGGCTGTGACGCACCTCATGGGTGGCGTGGGTCTCGGTCGGCGCCTCGACCCGGACTCCGCCCAACTGGTCCAGGGCGTAAGGAGTTTGCTCGGCAACGATCTCGGACGGGTGATCGCGTACCCCTGCCGCGCCAACGCCGAACCGAACCGCCAAGGCTTTCGCGGCACATGGGGCAGAGCTGAAGTTGTCGAATGCGAAGTACATTGCAATGACAGCGTCTTGACCCCGCTCGGCAAAATCAGGCAGGTTTCGGACACTTCACCTCATTTATGAGCTTTCTGCGAAAGATGCGTGTTATGGGCGCCTATCTGTGTCCTCCAGTCGTCATGCAAGGCGAACATGTCGTGAAGACCGACGAGATCCTCGCGGAGGTGCGCGGTCGGCATCCGCAGGCGCCGTGGCTGCCCCGGATCGACGGCATCGCCGCGAGCACGGGGATCGAGTCCCGCGGGTGGATGCTGCCGCTGGCGGCGGCCGCAGCCCCCGGCAGCGGGCCGGGCCTGCGAATTCCGGGCGCCGGCCCGGCCCGAACGGCGCTGGCCCGCAGCGGATTCACCGACGGCGAGGTGAACCGCGCGATCGCCGCGCTGGAGGCGATACCGGCGCCGCAGACCGTCCAGGAGCGCACCGCGCCGGCCTGGGCCGCCGTCCAGACGTACGCGGAGCGCGCGGCCCGCGAAGCCCTTCGGACCGCCGGACTGGAGGCCGCCGACGTCGACTGCCTGATCACCAGTCACTCCACCACCCCGGCCCTGCCGGGGCTGGACCTGTCCCTGCTCAACCGCCTCGACCTGCGCGGCGACGTACTGCTGCTGCCGGCCACCCAGTGGGCCTGCATCGCCGGCACCCGCTCGCTGGCCCTGGCGGCCGACCTGGTCGCCGCGGACCCCGACCGGGTCGTGCTGGTCGTGATAGCGGAGGCGCTGAGCACCACCTACCAGCCCGCCGACGACACCCTGGAATCGCTGATCGTCCGGCTGCTGTTCGCGGACACCGCCGTCGCCGTGGTGGTCACCGGCCGCCCCAGGGCGGAATCGATTCTGCGACTGGACGCGGTCTGGCACCACACCCTGCCCGGCACCATGGACCTGCACCGGCTGGTGACCCGGGAGGACGGCACGCACTTCGTTATGGACCGCCGCGGGCCGCGGGCCGTACAGGAGACGGTGGCCGAGATGTGGAAGTGGCTGCAGGCCCGCCACCAGGACGACGACCGCCCCTGGCATCCCGATCTGCTGCTCGCGCATCCCGGCGGTACGCGCGTGCTGGAGTACATGGAACAGACCATGCCCGACGACTGGCCGGAGGGACTCCTGGCCTACAGCCGGGACAGCTACACCACGGGCAACCGCGGCGGTGCCGCCGTACTCGACATCCTGCGCCGCGCGCACGACGACGGGCAGAAGTCGGGCAGCCGTACGGTGCTGTACGCCGCGGCGCCCGGACTGACGGCCACGGCCGTCGAGGGGGAGTGGCTGTAGCCGCAGCCCGCCCCTCCCGTTCCGGCCCGGGCGCTATCCCTCCAGTTCCGCCCAGACTGCCTTGCCGGTGTCGGTCCACCGCACCCCCCAGCGCGCGGTCAGTTTGTGCACGACGTGCAGACCCCGCCCGGTGTCCTCGAGCAGGTCACCCTGGTGCGGGCGCGGCCGGCCGTTGCCGGTGTCGCCGACCTCGCAGGTGAGCCGGCTGCCGGCCCGCACCAGCCGCACCGTGACGGGCCCGGTGCCGAACCGGACGGCGTTGGTGACCAGTTCGCTGATCACCAGTAGCGCGTTGTCGCGGACCTGCTCGCCGATGTGCCAGCGGCGCAGGAGGGGAGCGGTCAGGGAGCGGGCCCGGGCGGGCGTGTCGTCGCGGGCGGGCAGGTGCCAGGTGGCGGTGTCCCGGCTGCGGCGGCCGGCCATCCGGGCGAGCAGCAGCGTGACGTCGTCGCGCAGGGGCTCCTTCGGGGCCAGCGCGGCGACCACACCTCGCGCCGCCTGCTGCAGATCGTCCCAGGGGTGCACCTCGCGCACCACGCCCGTCAGCCGGCCGATGCCCTCGTCGATCGACGCCGCCGGATCCTCCACCAGACCGTCGGTGTAGAGGACGAGCAGCGAGCCGGGCGGCACGGTGAACTCGTGCACCTCGAACGGCTCCCGCACGACGAACTCGGCGCCCAGGGCCGGGTGCGGCTGCCCCGCGACGGTCTCGGCGGACCCGTCGGGATGGACGAGGACCGGGGGCAGGTGGCCGGCGTTGGAGATCTGCAACCGGTGGTCGACCGGGTCGTAGACCGCGATGCAGCAGGTCGAGCCCAGCGCGCTGTACCCGGCCGCCAGCCCCGCGTCCGTGTCGTCCAGAAGCGTGACCGTCTCGTCCAGCCGCTCCAGCACCTCCCCGGGGCCCAGCCCCGCCGACAGCAGCGCCCGGGCCTCCATGCTCAGCTGGCCCATGGCCGCCGCGGCCCCCAGACCGTGCCCCACTACGTCGCCGACCACCAGCGCGGTACGGTCCCCGGGCAGCGGAAAGCTGTTCACCCAGTCGCCGCCGACGCCCGCGCTGTCCGGGGTGGTGGGCTCGTAGACGCTGGCGACCTCGATGGTGTCGCTGCCGGCCCGCGGCAGCAGCCGGCGCTGCAGGGCCAGCACCTGGGCGTGCTCACGCTGGTGCTGCCGAGCCAGGTCCACGTGCCGGGCGGTCTTGGCCACGAGTTCCTGCAGGTCGAGCAGCTCACCGTCGCGGAAGAGGTTGTCCGGCCGTCGCCAGACCTCCGTCACGCCCAGCACGATGGGCCTGGGCAGGCCTTCGGGTCCTTCCACGACCAGCGGTATGCAGGCGACACTCACCGGTCGGTCGCCGGGCACCAAGGCGCGCACCAGCTGCGGATCGTCGAGCACCCGCTCGATCGCCGCACGGTCGCGAAGGACGACGGCCTGCGGAACGTCGTCGCGCATGACCGCACCGGCCAGCAGGCGGCTCGCTTCGCGCGGAAGGTTGTCCCCGGGAGTCAGGTATCCCTCGGGCCAGGCCCGGTCCGGGACCAGGGCGGCCCGCCGCAGCCGGATCCGTTCCTGCGGCTGCTCGGTGAGCGCCTCGCCCGTCCACACGGCGTAGTCGAGGTTGACGGCGGCGACCTCCCCCCAGGCCAGCAGGGACTGGGCCAGCGACTGCGCGGTCTCCCCGATGTCCAGGGACGTCCCGATCGCGGTGGCGGAGGCGTACAGGTGCAGTCGCTTGGCCATGGCGATCAGGGAGACGGTCAGACCGTCCAGCGGTGGTGCGGCGGGCAGGATGCTCATCGAGACCACCAGCTCGGTCCCGTCGTCGCGCCGAAGCCGCTGGACCCGGGCCACGTGCGCCTCTCCCGTCTCCAGGACCCGGCGAAGCCGCTTCACCACTATCGGAACATCCCCGGGCGGCAGCAGATCGGCGAAGGCGGCCCCCGGCGCGGCGGTCACCCCCGCGAAGGGAGCGGCGTCCAGATTGGAGCCGCTGATCCTCAGATCCCGGCCGAGACTGACCACCCCGAGGATCTGCTCCCCGCCTTCGGCCTCCCCGCCGGCCCCCGAGAGCCGACGCAGAGGCCGCTCGCCCGCCGCTCTTGCTCCGCCTTTCGGGATGTAGTCACCCAGCGCGCCGCTGACCGTGTCGAACGGCGAAGCAGAGGAGGGTGTGGGGTCCATGCGGCTCACACAGTTCGCCTGACTCCGGCGCGTACCGGCAGATCTTCCCGAGTCCCTGCGGTCGAGCCCTGAGAACCCTCGACCGCACATCTCATGAGTAACACAAATACCCGGACCATCGAAGGGGCAAAAGTGATCAAAAGAACACAAGCCGTGAGTAACGCCGGGGATTGTAAAGGTTTCTTTAGAAAGATACCTTTACCTCATGGACCGGCGACAGCTCACCGACCCGCGCGCGCTGCGGGCGTACGCCCACCCGTTCCGCCTGACCCTGATCGGGCTGCTGCGCAGGGAAGGCGCGGTCACGGCCACCAGGGCCGCCGAGCTGACGGGGGAGTCGGTGGCCGGCTGCTCCTATCACCTGCGGATGCTGGCCAAGTACGGGCTCGCGGAGCAGACGGGGGAGGGGCAGGGCCGGGAGAAGCCCTGGCGGGCCACGGCGGCCTTCACCTCCTGGCCCGGCCACACGGCGGACCCCGAGGTGCGGGAGGCCGCCACCGCGCTCAGCCTCGCGATCGTCGAGCGGTACTTCACCGAGGCGACCCACTGGCTGGAGCGCCGGCACACCGAGCCCGCGGACTGGCAGGAGGCGGCCCCCCTGGGAGACGCCACGATCTTCGTCACCGCCGCCGAGCTCAGGGAACTCGACGAGAAGGTGTGGGAGCTGCTCCAGCCGTACCTCCACCGGGCCGACCACCCGGAGCAGCGCCCCGCCGAGGCACGCCGGGTGTCGTACGTCCACTTCGGCCACCCGGCGCGCGAGTTCGGTACCCAGCCACAGGGCGAGGCGGAAGCACCACACTCGTGATCGCGGCCGGGCGGTCACCCTCGGGCGGGCCCTGGCCCGGTCTCCCTCCCGGCCGCCTGGGCCCTCGGCCGGCTCGGCCTCGGCCAGCTCTACGCGGTCGCGTTCACGGTCGGCGCACTGAGCGTGCCCTTCGACGTGTGCAACGCCGCGCTGTTCGTCTCCCTGGTCCCCGCCGAACGCCACGTGGAGGGAAACTCCCTTCTCGACGGAAGCCGGGCTATGTCCTGCATGGCCGGCACGAGCGCGGCAGGGGTGCTCGTGCGATTCGCCGGTGTCCACGGCCGCCCCGGCGGCAAGTCCACCTGGGGTCCGCCCGCCCATGCCGCGCTGCGACGCCTGACCCGATGGCCCACCAGTGATCACGCACCACGGCGGGAGGGCCGACAACCCGTCAACCGGCCCAGCGGGCGCTCGATGTACGCAAGCAGGAGCGCCGGCAGGGCGGACGACCCGGACCGGACAACGGAGTCCGATTCCCGCCGGTGACCCGAGCCGCCCCGCGGCACGCTGAACACCATGACCACCGCCTTCCCTCCTCTCGCCATCCCCTCCGCCGTCCTGAAGGAACTTCGTGTCCGTGACGACGCCGGCAGTCCGCCGCACCCGTACACGGACGACGAGGGCGACGCGCCACTGCGCTGCTGCCTGCGGTCCAGCACCGCAGGAGAGCGGATCGCCCTGATCTCGTATGCCCCGCTGCGCCGTTGGGCGGCGCAGGCCGACGCCGACCCCGGGGCCTACGACGAGCAGGGACCAGTCTTCGTCCACGCTGAGGACTGCGGCGGCCCGGCCGACGGGAGTCTCGGCTACCCGTGGGCCCGACCGGGCGCCCTGCGCGTCCTGCGCCGCTACGACGGCCGAGGGCGCATCACGGGCGGCCGCATGTTGGAGCTTCCGGACGACGCCCAGGCGGCTCTCGCGCAGGCGCTGGCCGGGGCCTTCGCGGATCCCGAGACCGCCCAAGTGCACGTGCGTGCCGTCGAATACGGCTGCTACCAGTTCCGCGTCGACCGCCCCTGAACCAGAAAAACGGAGGCCCACGGTGTGTCACGGCACCCGGGGATGATTGTCTGGCCCTGGCCAATCCCATCCCGACCCGGCTCTGCCGGCAGGAGGACCTCGCAGTCATGAGCAGTGCCTACGCCTACGAATACAAGGTCGTCACGTTCCGGGAGTCGCTGATCGGCGACGCGCTGGACAGCGACAAGCTGGAGAAGGTCCTCAACAAGCACGCCGAGGACGGCTGGGCCCTCAAGGCCATCACGTCCGCCGACGTCAAGGGCCGCATAGGCCCCGGAGCCGTCGAGGGCCTGCTCCTGACCTTCGAGCGTCCGCGCGGCTGACCGGAGCGCGACCGACGAAAGACCGAACGCCCCCCGACCCACTGCGGTCGGGGGGCGTTCGCCGTTCCCCCGACCTGGACTCGTGCATGCCCACAGGAGCGCGAGCTCAGCGGCTCAGCGGCTCAGTGGCTCAGCGCGGAATCGCGCAAGAATTTGCGTATCTTGCGTTCGCTTGCGGCTCGGGACGCAAGCGTGGCGTGCGGCTTGCGTGAGGCCCGAGCCGTGCGCACTCACGGGAAGTGCCCTTTGATGCCCGCTCCTTGAGGGCCTCTGCGCCTCGCAAGCAATGCGTAAGCCGTCCCCGCCGTCTAGGCGTGGGTGTTTCTGGTGAAATTTGTGTAGTCCTGGCAGTAGACGCACTCGCATCGCTCTGCAATATTTCGATGAAACAATGCAAAAGTCTGCGCGTGGCGTCCCTCTTGAGCCCCCTGGAGATCGCCCGCCACCGGCTCCGCACGCACCTTTCTGCACCACTCCGTCAGGAACGAGCCGCCCTCGCCGCCCCACCGGCGCGCGAGCCTCCGCAGGAAGTGACCCCCGCATGACTCGACACAAGCCGAGATCCTGGAGACGGCGCGCAGCGACCGCCGTGCTCGCCTCCGCCGTCATGGTTCTGGGCCTGCCCGCCGTCGGCGCACACGCGGCCGGCGGCCCCAACGCCGCCGCGGACGCCAAGACCACGGCAGGCAGCGCCCGCGCCGCACACGCGGCCGCCGACATCACCGACGGCGACACCGACACCTACTGGCAGGCCGGGAAGAAGTCGGCCCAGTGGGTCCAGACCGACCTCGGGAAGACCAAGCGCATCCGCGAGGTCGTGCTGCGGCTGCCCGAGCACTGGCAGACCCGCAAGCAGACGCTGGCGCTCCAGGGCAGCGCCGACGGCAAGAGCTTCGCCACGCTCAAGTCGTCGGCGCAGTACGTCTTCAGCCCCGGCAACGACAACACCGTGAGGGTCGCCGTCCCCGCGACCCTCGCCCGCTACGTGCGGGCCGACTTCAGCGCCAACTCGGTTGCCGGCACCGCCCAGCTCGCCGAGCTGCAGGTCCTCACGGCCGCCGCCGCGACCCCCAACCTCGCCCTCGGCAAGCCCTTCAGCGAGAGCGGCCACGCCGACGTCTACGGCGCGGCCAACGCCGGTGACGGCAACCGCAACACCTACTGGGAGAGCACCAACAACGCCTTCCCGCAGTGGCTCAAGGTCGACCTCGGATCGTCGGTCTCGGTGAACCAGGTGACGCTGCGGCTGCCCAGTGGCTGGCCGAGCCGTAACCAGACCCTCAAGATCCAGGGCTCCACCGACAACCAGAACTTCACCGACCTGACGGCGTCGCAGGCGTACGCCTTCAACAGCTCCAACGACCAGTCGGCGACGATCTCCTTCGACGCGACCACGACCCGGTACGTGCGGGCGCTGTTCACCGCCAACGACGGCTGGCCCGCCGGGCAGGCGTCCGAGCTGGAGGTCTACGGACCGGCCACCGGCGACACCCAGGCGCCCACCGCGCCGGCCGACCTGGCCTACACCGAGCCGGCCACCGGGCAGATCAAGCTGACCTGGAACGCGGCCACCGACGACACGGCCGTCACCGGCTACGACGTCTACGCCAACGGCCAGCTGCGGGCGAGTGTCGCCGGCAACGTCCTGACCTACACCGACACCCAGCCGGCCGGCACCGACATCACGTACTTCGTGCGGGCCAAGGACGCCGCGGGCAACGTCTCCGCCAACAGCAACAGCGTCACCCGCAAGGGAGCGAGCGGCGACACCCAGGCCCCCACGGCGCCCGGCAACCTCGCCTACACGCAGTCCGGCAGCGACGTGAAGCTCACCTGGCAGGCGTCGAGCGACAACGTCCAGGTCACCGGCTACGACGTCTACGCCAACGACCAGCTCGTCAAGACCGTGGCGGGCGACGTGACGACGTACACCGACACCCCGTCGGCGACGGCCACGGTCACCTACTACGTGAAGGCGAAGGACGCAGCCGCGAACGTGTCGGTGGCGAGCAACAGCGTCACCCGGCCCGGCTCCGGTGGCGGCTCCGACCTCGCCCAGGGCAAGCCCATCGAGGCCTCCTCGTACACCTTCACCTACGTCGCCGCGAACGCCAACGACGGGCAGATCGGCACCTACTGGGAGAGCGGGGGCGGCGCCTACCCGGCCACCCTCACCACCAAGCTGGGTGCCAACGCCGACCTCAGCCAGGTCGTCGTCAAACTCAACCCGGACCCGGCCTGGTCCACCCGCACCCAGAACATCCAGGTGCTCGG
This sequence comes from Streptomyces sp. NPDC058464, assembly GCF_042721035.1. Taxonomy (NCBI): domain Bacteria; kingdom Bacillati; phylum Actinomycetota; class Actinomycetes; order Kitasatosporales; family Streptomycetaceae; genus Streptomyces; species Streptomyces sp. NPDC058464. Next base: position 162,785 of record NZ_JBHXMA010000023.1, on the reverse strand, counting down.
CCGCGACCAGGACGCGACCACCTTCACCAGCCTCGTCGCGGCGAAGGACTACACGTTCAACCCGGCCACCGGCAACACCGTGACCATCCCGGTCTCCGGCGCCGCCGCCGACATCCAGCTCAAGTTCGCCTCCAACACCGGCGCCCCGGGCGGACAGGTCGGCGAGCTCCAGGTGATCGGCACCCCGGCCGCCAACCCGGACCTCAAGGTCACCGGCATCACCAACACCCCCGCGGCCCCCGTCGAGTCGGACGCCATCAGCCTCTCCGCGACCGTCACCAACAGCGGCAGCAAGGCGTCCAAGGCCACCGACCTGAACTTCACCCTCGGCGGCACCAAGGCGGCCACCGCCGACGTCCCGGCCCTCGCGGCCGGCGCCTCGGCGACGGTCACCGCGAGCATCGGCACCCGGGACGCGGGCAGCTACCCGCTCGGCGCCGAGGTCGACCCGTCCAACAAGGTCATCGAACAGAACGAGGGGAACAACACCTTCACCCGCTCCGACGCCCTCGTCGTCAAACCCGTCTCCAGCTCCGACCTGGTCGCCGCCCCGGTCGCCTGGACGCCCTCCAGCGCCTCGGCCGGTGACAACGTCGCCTTCACCGTGGCCCTGAAGAACCAGGGGACGGTGGACTCCGCCTCCGGCGCCCACGGCGTCACGCTGACGGTCCAGGACGCGAACGGCGCCACCGTCAAGACCCTCACCGGCTCCTACAGCGGCACCATCGCCTCCGGTCAGACGACCGCACCCATCAGCCTCGGCTCCTGGACGGCCGTCAACGGCAAGTACACCGTCAAGACGGTCATCGCCGACGACACCAACGAACTCCCGGTCAAGCGCACCAACAACACCACCACACAGAACCTGTTCGTCGGCCGCGGCGCCGACATGCCGTACGACATGTACGAGGCCGAGGACGGCACCGTCGGCGGCGGAGCCAAGGTCGTCGGCCCCAACCGCACCATCGGCGACTTCGCGGGAGAGGCGAGCGGCCGCAAGGCGGTCACCCTCAACGCCACCGGCCAGTACGTCGAGTGGACGACCCGCGCCGCGACCAACACCCTGGTCACCCGCTTCGCGATCCCGGACGGCACCGACGCCACCCTCGACGTCTACGTGGACGGCCAGTTCCTCAAGGCGATCGACCTCACCTCGAAGTACGCCTGGCTCTACGGCAGCGAGACCGCGCCCGGCAACTCGCCCGGCTCCGGAGCCCCGCGCCACATCTACGACGAGGCGAACCTGCTGCTCGGCAGGACCGTCCCGGCCGGCTCGAAGATCCGCCTCCAGAAGGACGCGGCCAACACCTCCGCCTACTACGCCATCGACTTCATCAACACCGAACAGGCCACGGCGATCCCGAACCCGGACCCGGCCGCCTACACGGTCCCGGCCGGCTTCACCCAGCAGGACGTGCAGAACGCCCTCGACAAGGTCCGCATGGACACCACCGGCAAGCTCGTCGGCGTCTACCTGCCCGCCGGTGACTACGACACCTCCAGCAAGTTCCAGGTCTACGGCAAGGCGGTCAAGGTCGTCGGAGCCGGGCCCTGGTTCACCCGCTTCCACGCCCCCTCCTCGCAGGAGAACACCGACGTCGGCTTCCGCGCCGAGTCCACCGCCAACGGCTCGACGTTCGCCGGCTTCGCCTACTTCGGGAACTACACGTCCCGGATCGACGGACCCGGCAAGGTCTTCGACTTCTCCAACGTCTCGAACATCACCATCGACAACATCTGGGCCGAGCACATGGTGTGCCTCTACTGGGGCGCCAACACCGACAACATGACCATCTCCAACTCCCGCATCCGTGACACGTTCGCCGACGGCATCAACATGACGAACGGCTCCACGGACAACCACGTCGTCAACAACGACGCCCGCGCCACGGGCGACGACAGCTTCGCCCTCTTCTCGGCCATCGACGCCGGCGGCGCCGACGAGAAGAACAACCTCTACGAGAACCTGACCTCCACCCTCACCTGGCGCGCGGCCGGCATCGCCGTCTACGGCGGCTACGCCAACACCTTCCGCAACATCCGCGTCGCCGACACCCTCGTCTACTCCGGCATCACGATCTCCTCGCTGGACTTCGGCTACCCGATGAACGGCTTCGGCACCGATCCCACGACGATCGAGAACGTCTCCCTGGACCGGACGGGCGGCCACTTCTGGGGCTCCCAGGTCTTCCCCGCCATCTGGGCGTTCTCCGCCTCGAAGGTCTTCCAGGGCATCAGGGTCAACGACGTCGACATCGACGACTCCACCTACGGAGGCGTCATGTTCCAGACCAACTACGTCGGCGGCCAGCCCCAGTTCCCGGTGAAGGACACCATCTTCACCGACATCTCCATCACCAACTCCAAGAAGAGCGGAGACGCCTTCGACGCCAAGTCGGGCTTCGGCATCTGGGCCAACGAACTGCCCGAGCCCGGCCAGGGTCCCGCCGTCGGCGAGGCCACCTTCCGCAACCTGCGGATGAGCGGCAACGCCCAGGACATCAAGAACACGACCAGCACATTCAAGATCAACATCGAGTAGTTCCCGAACGGCTGTGAACGGTACGGGGCCGCCCCAGTCGGGGGCGGCCCCGTCCTGTCCGTGCCGGGGCGGCGATCCCGGCCGCACCGTCCGCCGCCGTTGACGGCACGGTGACGCGGGCCGAGGACCATGGCCCGGCATGAGTGAACTCGCACGCGGGCGAGGCGGTCGCCGCGATGTCCGCCGAACGACGCCGACGCCGGAGTCCGGCGAAGGACACACCGGGACCGCGGCTTCCCAGGCCTCCCTGACGCGCGTACCGATCTGGGCACGGGGGCCCGGTGCCGGCGCCGGTCACGCGCCGCACTCGGCCGGTGAGCCCCTCGACGCCGGCGTACGGCGCGAGATGGAGGCGCGGCTGGCGACAGACCTCGGGACGGTGCGCGTCCACACGGGAGCCGAGGCCGGCGAGTCCGCCCGTGCGCTCGGAGCGCGTGCCTACACGGTCGGCGCCGACATCGTCTTCGGTGCCGGGCAGTACGCCCCCTCGACGCCGGTCGGCCGGTACCTGCTGGCTCACGAGCTGACGCACGTCGTGCAGCAGGGCCCCGGGACCGCCCCGGCGCGGTCCGGTCCCGGCCCGGCGGCGGCGGAACGCGAGGCGAACGACGTGGCCCGCAGCGCCTCCGGCGCCGGTCACGTGCACGCGCCGGTACGCCGGGACCCGGCCGCGGCCGGACACGTCCAGTGCTTCGACAGCTTCGAGCACGTCCAGCTCGGCGACACGTCCGCCGGCGGTCCCACCGGATACCTCCTGCTCGACGCCCACGCCCGCGACCTGCCGCAGCACGCGACGCCGACCGCCGGATGGCCGCCGGACTGGATCGCCCGCTACAACAACGGCTCGCCGGACCAGCGCCGTGCGATCACCCAGGGCCTGACTTACGGCGAGATCCTGGCGCTGTCCGGGGACATGTACGCCGACATCGACCCCCGGACCCTGGCCACCTCGCTGGTCGGGACGATGCAGCGGATCAACAGCGCGTCGCTGGTGGAGATCTACGACCTCATCCCGATCCTGCATGCGCGCTCGGCCACCGGGGAGTTCGAGATCGCCTCCACCGGGAAGACCGAGGCCGTGACCGGTGGCCGTTACCTGACCCTCGCCGCCCACAACGTCTCGCACTTCTCCAACGTCGGCGACGGCCACAACAACATCGGCACCTGGCGGGAAGGGCACAGGGCCGCGCTCGCGCTGGCCGCCGCCGGCCAGGCGAACGCCGCGTGGGCGATGAACGCGGCCGCCGACCACTTCCTCACCGACGCGTTCGCCGCGGGCCATCTGCGCCCGGACCGGGTGCACGAGGTGCACAGCACGGTGCCGGGGCTGGGCAGCATCAAGAGCAAGATATGGCACGACCTCGACAACGAGTTCGGCGTAGCGGTCCACAACCGGCGAGGTGACCGCTGGCTCGCGTTCGGCGACGACCACCTCAACCAGGTCCGGAACATGGCGCAGAAGTCCTTCGCGGTACGTGCGCCGGACATCCAGGGTGCTTTCGGCGCACTGGCCGGACGGCAGCCGATTCCCGGCATGGTGCCGCCCTCTCCGTTGCTGGAGGGCGACGGTGTGCGCATCGCCCGCGAGGCCGTCGAGGCGTCGAAGGCGGACATCCAGACGGCCCTCGACACACGCAGGGTGCCCGGCGGGCCGTTCACGGCCGAGCACCTCGTGCCGATCGTCGACGACTGGTACGAGGATCGCTGGGGCAAGTCCGACTTCGCCGCGGAGATAGGGGGGTTGGCCGGGACGGAGCTGCCGGGACTGCTGGCCGTGAACGGCGACACGCGCGCCAGGGAATGGATCGCGCGCCAGCCCGAGGGAGCCCTTCGCGACATGCCCCTCGACGAGAAGCTACGGATGACGGACCGCCTGCTCTCCGGAGCGATCGCCGGCGACGACCTCGACGCCGTCGAACGGCTCTACCGGGCCAGTGGTCCCGCCCACCGGTCCGCCCTGCGCAAAGTGATCGAACCCGTGATCCGCGATCGCCAGCTCTCCCGGCTGCGCGCCCTCCTGGGCCGGCCCTGACCGCGGGTACCCGGTACGCCCGCCCGGACCAGCACAGCGGGCTGCCATGCGTCGCCGCCGGTCAGTGTTCGCGGGCGCGCAGGCGGCGCAGCATGCGGGGGTCCTCGAAGCCGACGGCGCGGGCGGCGGCGTCGACCGTGGCGCCGTGGCTGATGAGGTGCTCGGCGTGTTCGAGCCGGAGGGTCTGCTGGTAGCGCAGGGGGGTGAGGCCGCCGGTGGCGCGGGTGAAGAGGCGGGTGAGGGTGCGTTCGCTCACGCCCACGGTCGCGGCCAGGGCGGACAGGGGCAGCGGCTGGTCGTAGCGGGCGTCGAGGAGGTCCTGGGCGTGGTGCACGGTGTCGTCGAGGTGGGACCGGTGCCTGAGCATCGCGCTGGCCTGTGGTTCGTGGCCGTTGCGCCGTGCGTAGACGACCATGTCCCGGGCCACCTGTGCGGCGACGGCGGGGCCGTGCCGGGTGGCGACCAGGTGGAGGGCCAGGTCGATGCCGCTGGCGATGCCGGCCGAGGTGACCACCCGGTCGTCGGCGGTATGCAGGACATCGCGGACCACCGTCGCCCCGGGGTAGCGGCGGGCCAGCTCGTCCTGCACGTCGTGGTGGGTGGTGCAGCGGCGGCCGTCCAGCAGACCGGCCCGGCCGAGCAGTTCGGCTCCGGCGCAGACGCTGGCGACGGTCCCGCCCCCGGTGTGATGGTCCCGGAGGGCCTTGAGGGCGGCCTCCCCGACGGCAGGGCTGCCTGCCAGGGTGGGCGCCCGCCAGCCGGGTACCACGATCAGGTCCTCGGGGCCGAGGTCGGGCCAGTCGGGCCGGGCCACCACGGGCAGGCCCTGAGCGGTGGGGACCAGCGGCTGTTCGGCGACGTAGCTGAAGGTGTAGGGGTGCCCGAAGTCGGAGGCCGTGGAGAAGACCTGTGCGGGGCCCGCCAGGTCCAGCAGGTGGAGTCCGGGCACCAGGAGAAAGGCGATGTGGCTCACGATCCGGTCATCATGCCCGAGACTCCGCCTCGGCTTCCAGCTGTCCCACCGTGGCGATGGTGGCGAAGCGTCCGGCAAGGGCGTACTCCGTGCGCCTGATGATCTCCTCGGCGCTCAGGGTGCGGGGGTCCGACAGCAGCTCGGCGATGCTCCGGTCGGCGGGAGCGTCACGGTGCGCGATGGGGTTGGTCGCGGTGGCGTCGACGACGAAGGTGACCTGGTAGCCGAAGTCGCTCGCGACGCGGGTGGTGGTCTCCACGCACTGCTCGGTCCGGATGCCGCAGACGGTGAGCTCGTGGATGCCGCGCTCGGTGAGGAGCTGCTGCAGGTTGGTGGTGGTGAAGGCGTTGTGCGAGGTCTTGTGGATCAGCGGTTCCGTGTCATCGCGCTGCAATCCGTCCATCAGGCGGACATGGCCGAGGGCGGGGTCGAAGACATCGCCGCTGCCGGGTTCGGAGTGCAGCACCCACACCACCAGGTCCCCGGCCCGGCGGGCGAGCCGCACCAGCCGGCCGACCTGGTCGGCGATCTTCGGGTCGGAGATGGTGTCCCACAGCGGGCGGGCGCGGAAGGACTCCTGGACGTCGATGACGATCAGTGCTCGGGTCATGCCCCCAGCCTGACCGGCGGCACCGCAGCGGCGACAGGCCGCATCGGGTCCCGATGCGGACCGATCCGGTCACTGCCGGAGTCGTGATCACTCCGGCCCCGGGGTTCCCGGCGGACCGGTCGGCGCACCCGCGACAGGACGGCCTGCCGACGGTGACGCGCTCGTGACGGCGCGGTCACGGGGGGCCTGCCATGGTCCGTGGGACGAGAGAACGGAGGGACGACGCGGTGGCGAACTACCAGTCGATCGGATCGGTGGCCGAGGCCGTTGCCCGGCTGTTTCGGCAGGCGTGGCAGCCGGCGCTGCTCGGCGGGATCGAGCCGCAGTTCGACGTGTACCAGGGCAAGGACTTCTCCACCCCGATGGCCCAGGGCGTCTCGGTCTTCGTCTACCAGGTGAACGTCGACCAGATCCAGCGCACCCTGCCACCGGCCGCCTCCGACCGCCGGCGCCCGCTGCCGGTACGGATCTCGTTCCTCCTCACGGCCTGGGGGCAGGACGCGTCCACCGAACACGACCTGCTCGGCTGGGCGATGCGCACGATCGCCGACAGCCCGGTGCTGTCCTCCGGCTTCCTCAACGCCGCCGCACCGGGGGTGTTCCGGCCCGAGGAGACCGTCGAGCTGGTCCCCGTGGACATGAGCGACTACGACGTCTTCCAGCTCTGGCAGGTGCTCCCCGGCAGCCTCCAGCTGTCGGTGCCGTACCTCGCCCGTGTCGTACGCGTCGAGTCCGACCTCACCGTGCCGCAGGGCGCGCCCGTCCAGGTGCGCGAACTGGCCGTGGCTGCAGGCGAAGGAACGGAGGCCGGCTGATGGGCGTCCCCGGAGAGCGCGAGCGGATCGGCTACCGGGCCCCGCTGGCCGTGCGCTGCTTCGACGCGGCCGGTGCGGCCTTCGCCCGGGACGGCCTGAGCGCCGTCGCCTGGCCCGAGAGCGATCCGGCGACGACGGTCCGCGCGACCCCGTCACCCTTCTCGGACCTGCTCGGCTTCGGCGCCCTGCCCGGCCGGCGCGCCGGCCGGCGGGCCCGTTCCACCGACGGCGAGCCACTGAACTGGCCGGTCCCGGCGGCTCCCGAGGCGTTCGTGGTCCGGGTCACCGACCGCGCTCGCCGGTATCTGCCGACGACCCTCCTGGCCGAGGTGCCGGCCGGCACACCGGTCGCCGTACCGCTGTACCCGGCCGCCGGACGGCAGGCGCCGTCCGGCTGGGCGGTCGTCCGGGGGGAACTCCGCGGCGCCCCGGACGGGGCACCTCTCGGGTGGGGGGTGGTGGAGGTGTCGACCGACGCCGGCCGCCACACCACCGTGAGCGACGCCGACGGCCGTTTCCTGCTCTGCCTTCCCTACCCCGAGGCCCTGCCGGAGCTGCCCGATCAGCCCGGCGCGGCGGCGGGCCCCGCACCCGCGGGCCTCGCCTCCCTCACCTGGCCGGTCACCGTGGCGGTCCGCTGCCAGCCCGGTGCCCTGCGCCGGCCGGTGGAGCCGGCCCCGCAGGACCCGCCGTACCTGGACTCGATCCTCGGGCAGGCGCCCGCGCGGATCGACCCCGGCGGCGGACCCCAGCCGACCGTCACCGAGACCCTCACGTTCGGTACCGCCCTGGTGCTGCCGCTCACGGTGGTGCCCTCGTGAACCCCGGCTCGGTCCCCGAGCCCCGGCCCAACCCAACGAAACCCAGCCCCAGCCCAGTCGAACGAGCCGCGGAGGCGACCCGACGATGCCCCAATACCTAGCACCCGGTGTCTACGTCGAAGAGGTCGCTGGCCCCCGAACGATCCAGGGAGTCAGCACCAGCACGGCGGCCTTCATCGGGCCCACCCGTTCCGGCCCCACCAGCGGCCGGCCCGAACTGCTCACCTCCTACGCCGACTTCACCCGTCTCTTCGGCGACGCCGTCGATCTCGAGTTCGAGGACGCCGGTCGCTTCCCCAACTACCTCGCGCTCGGCGTCAAGGGCTTCTTCGACGAGGGCGGCAGCAGCCTGTACGTGATGCGCACGTTCGCCCGCACCGACGCGGACGCCCCCGAGAACGACCACGGTCTCGGTTCCGTGCCCCGCGACACCGACGCGGTCCGGCTGAGCCTGCGCGCACGCTTCCCCGGACAGGCCGGGAACCTGCGCGTCACCCTCACCCTCCGCTCCGGCACCAACGCGCTCACCGCCGCCGGGGACCTCACCCGGGTACGGGAGTTCGACACCGTCTGGGCGACCAGGACCGCCTCCGACGACAAGGGCGTGTTCACCGTCCGCCGGGACACCACCACCGGGGCCTGGACCCTCACCGGCGGCGCGTTCGCGCTGCCGCTGGACGAGGCGAGCGGCGTCTACCCGCTCACCGCCCTGGTCGAGGTGCAGCACCCGACCGTCGACGCCCAGGGCCTGCCCGCCTTCGGACCGCCCCAGGCGGTCGGCGAGTTCGGGTTCGACCCCCGGGCGGCCGGCACCGGCATCACCACCGTCCTCACGGCGAACCCGCCCACCCGCCGGGCCGCGCTCAGCGTCCCGATCGCCGTGGAGGGTGTGGCCGGGCTGGGCCAGGTGTCACCCGACGACCTGCCCCGGGTGATCGCCGCGGCGCTCTTCGACGCCAGCATCCTGGAGACCAGCCCCGCGGCGACCACCCCGCTGCAGCTGCGGCAGCGCGTGGTCACACTCACCGGCGGCACGGACGGCAACGCCCCCGACATCACCGAGTACGAGGGCGACCCGACCGGCTTCGCCGACTACCAGAACAACCCCACCGCGCTGCCGTTCAACGGGCTGCTCGCCTTCGAGTCGGTCGACGACATCTCCATCGTCGCCGCGCCCGGCTCCTCCACCGGCTGGGACCGCACGACCGCCGCCCAGGGCAAGGCGCGCGCGATCGCCAACGCGGTGATCAACCACAGCGAGCGGATGATCTACCGGGTGGCCGCGCTGGACACACCGCCGGGCTTCCTGCCCGACGAGGCGCTGGACTACCGCAACCAGCGGTCCTCGACGCACGCCGCGCTGTACTACCCGTGGATCACCGTCAGCAGCCCCCTCGACGGAAGCCGGGTCGACGTGCCGCCCGCCGCCTACATGGCCGGGATCTGGGCGCGCAGCGACGCCGCCCGCGGCGTGATCAAGGCACCGGCCAACGAGGTCGTCCGCTCCGCGCTCGACTTCGAGACCCGGCTCAACAAGGCCCAGCAGGAACTCCTCAACCCGCAGGGCGTCAACTGCCTGCGCTTCTTCCCCGGTCCCGGGTTCCTCGTGTGGGGCGCCCGCACCGTCTCCGACGACCCGGAGTGGAAGTACCTGAGCATCCGCCGGTACTTCAACTTCCTGGAGAAGTCGATCGACCAGGGCACCCAGTGGGTCGTCTTCGAGGTCAACGGACCCGCCCTGTGGGACGCCGTACGGCACACGGTCGAGGGGTTCCTGTTCAACGAGTGGAAGAGCGGTGCCCTGCTGGGCGCCAAGCCCGAGCAGGCGTACTTCGTGCGCTGCGACGCCTCCACGATGACCGCCGACGACCTCGACAACGGCCGGCTGATCTGCGTCGTCGGCGTCGCGGCGGCCAAGCCCGCCGAGTTCGTCGTCTTCCGGATCAGCCAGTGGACGGCCACCCAGACGGCCTGAGAGCGGACGGCCCGAGAGACGACGGCACCCACGGCCGGACAGCGGCCAACCGATGAGGAGCGGCAATGGCAACCCAACGTGACAACCCCTACGGCGGTTTCAACTTCCTGGTCGACTTCGCGACCGGCGACGCGAGCACGGTGCGCGGCGGTTTCCAGGAGGTCAGCGGCATGAACATCGAGGTGACCTCGGCGGACTACCGCGCCGGGAACTCGCCGGTCAACCATCCGATCAAGGTGAACGGCGTCTACAAGATCGGCGACGTGACCTTCAAGCGCGGGCTGATCGGCGCGCTGGACCTGTTCCAGTGGGTGGACGCGATCCGTTCCGGCGATCAGTCCGCGCTGCGCACCGTGCACGTGTCCTTGCAGGACGAGGCGCACAACGGCCCCGTGATGACCTGGACCCTGCTGAACGCGCGGCCGCTGCGCTACACCGCGCCGTCGCTCAACGCCAAGGCGGGCTCCGAGGTGGCGATCGAGGAACTCGTCCTGTCCGTCGAAGACATGAGCGTGGAGTAGCCCCCATGGCCGCCTCGACCCTCACGTTCTCGGGACGCCTGCCCGGCGTCGACGTCGCCGCCGCACCGCCCGCGGCCGACCTGCCGTTACGGCTGGACGGCGCGGCCTTCGTGGGATTCGCCCCGCTCGGCCCGCTCGACCTGCCGGTCGCTGTCGAGGACGTCAACCAGTTCACCGCCGTCTTCGGGGGCGAACTGGTGTTGGCCACCGACGCCGGTGTGCCGGTGTACGCGCGCCTGGCCGGGGCGGTCAGAGCGTTCTTCGACAACGGCGGGCGGCGCTGCCACGTGGTGCGGGTGGCCGGTCCCGGCGCCCGACCGGCCCGGTGGACGGTGCCCGGGCTGCGGATCTGGCAGCCGGACGGCACCGTGACCGGGGCCGTCGTGGAGGCGGCCTGGCCGGGCGCCTGGTCCGCGGGCATCCAGCTCGCCACCCAGCTGCTGCCCCGGCCGCTCGCCCTCGCGGGCAGCTACCGGCGGTCCACGGCGACAGCCCCCGGACAGTACCTGCCCGCCACAGCCGACCCGGTCCCGGTGCAGCCGGGCGACCTGCTGCGGTTCACCTTCGGCCCCGGCCACCCCGCCCTGTACACCTTGGTGCGGGGCCGACTGCCCGGCACCGCCGCGGTCGCCATGGACACCGAGATGCCGTACACCGCCGCGTCGGACACGGCGGCCGAGGACCGCCCCGACCCGGGCGCGCTGGCCGGGTTCCCCGCCGAACTCCCGGTCGTGACAGCCGAGTTGCTGCGGATGGACCTGGTTGTCAGGCAACTCGGGTCCGACGGTGCGCGGTTGCTCGACCGGCAGACGGACCTCGCCTTCAACGCGGCCGTGTCCACGGCCGGTCCGGCGGCGGTCCGGCCGGTCCCGACGGTCCGGCCGGTGTGGACGGACGTCCTGCAGCCCGCCGGCGACCAGGCACCCGACGGCGGCCGGTCGACGGTGCTGCGCACGGACGCCGACTCCCTGTCGGCCGCGGCGACCGGTCTGGTGGTGCCCGTCGGCATGAGCCCGCCCGGCGCCGTCACCGACGCCGCCGACCCCGACGTCACCGGCTCCGACGACCTCGGCACCTTCCCCGTAGGGTCCTTCACCGACCCGGCGCTGGCGACGGCGACCGTGTACACCCTGACCGAGGACGCGGCCCGACTGACCGGGCCGGCCCGCCCCACCGGCCGGCCCACCGGGATCCACGCCCTGCTGGGCGTCGACGAGGTCGCCCTGGTGGCCGTACCCGACGCCACCCACCTCGGCTGGTCCCCGGCGCCCGCGGGCCCGGACCAGGCCCCCGGCCCGCCCGTCCTCGACGACCCGGCCGCCTACGACGAGGCCGCGCTGCTCGCCGTGCAGAGCGCGCTGGTGACGATGTGCGCGGCGCGCGGCGACCTGGTGGCGCTGCTCGGCGTCCCGGCGCACTACGACGCCGGCCAGGTGCTCGGCTGGCAGCAACGACTCACCACCCGCGGGCCGTTGTCCAACGCCGGCACCTCCGGTACGTCGCCGCTGAGCTACGCCGCCTACTGGCATCCGTGGCTGCGGGTCCTGGAGAACGACCCGCGCTCCACCGCCCCGCTGCGCACCGTGCCGCCCGACGGGACGGTGGCCGGCACCATCGCCGCCCGTGAACTGGCCCGCGGTGCCTGGATCGCCCCGGCGAACCTGCCGCTGCGCGGCCCCGTACAGCTCGCCCCGGCGCTGACCGGCACCGAGACCGCCCAGCTGTTCGACGCGCACGCCAACCTGCTGCGCCAACGGCCCGGCACCATCACCGCGCTCAGCGCGCACACCCTGTCGGCCGATCCGGCGCTGCTCCAGCTCTCCGTACGGCGGCTGCTGATCCTGCTGCGCAGGACCGCGCTGGCAGAGGGCGCCCGCTACACCTTCGAGACCGACAACGACCGGTTCCGGCAGCTGGTGCGGGCGCGGTTCGAACGGGTCCTCGCCGCGCTGGCCGCCCGGGGCGCGTTCGTGGACCAACGGGTGACCACCGCCGAGGGCGACGACGGCACCGTGATCATCACCCTCCAGGTCGCCCCGAGCAGTCCGGTCGAGTTCATCACCGTCAGCCTGGTCCGCTCCGGCGAGGGCCTGCTCGACGTACGGGAGGGCTGACGATGGCAGCCAACGATCCGCTCTTCACCGCTTTCCGGTTCGACGTGACCCTCGACCTGGACGTCGCCACGCCCGGTTTCACCGGTCCGCTGTGCGACGCGGCCTTCGCCGAGTGCGAGGGCCTGGAGATGACGATGCAGCCGAGGACCGTCGAGGTCGGCGGCATGAACGACGGCCAGGTCCACCTCGTCGGCCCCGTCACCCACGGACAGCTCACCCTGCGGCGCGGCATGACCGACAACCTCCAGCTCTGGCGCTGGTTCACCCTGGGGACCCGCCCCGGCACCGTCCGTACGGCGCTCGGCAAGATCACCCTGCGCGCCGCCGACGGCACTCCCGCGCTGCGGTTCACCCTGACCCACTGCCTGCCGGTACGCATGCGCGCACCGGCCCTGCACGCCCGCGACGGGCTGATCGCCGTCGAGGAGCTCGGGCTCGTCTACGAGCACCTCGACATCGCCCTGCCCGACGACCCCACGCCGTCCGCCGCACCCGGCACCCCGGCCACGGCCTCACTGGGCGGGGGGTCCCTCTGATGGGCACGGCGACCATCACCGAGTGGGACCTGGTCAAGCACCAGAAGGTCGACCCGGGCGTCCACTTCGTCGTCGACTTCGACCCGAAGAGCCTGCGGCTCACGTACAGCCCGACGGGCGTCGTCGGCGCCGACGCGGCCACCAAGTCGGGCGCCCTGAGCAAGTTCGCGTCCCAGCAGACCGGACAGTCGACCACGCTGAGTGTCGAACTCGTCTTCGACACCACTGCCGAGAACACCTCGGTCCAGGCCAGGACCGGGAAGATCGTCCGGTTCACCGAGCCGGACACCTCCCGTCCCGGCACCCCGGCACGGCGCGGCATGCGGTTCGCCTGGGGCTCGTTCCTCTTCGACGGCGTCGTGCAGAGCCTCGGCCAGACCATCGACTTCTTCTCCGACACCGGCATCCCGCTGCGGGCCACGGTGGAGATGACGCTCACCGGCGTGCAGCCGCCCGACCAGAGCGCGGCTCCGCCGCCGCCCGCCCCGCCCGTGAGCTTCGGCGCCGGAGCCGGGGCGGGCGCCGCCCCCGCCGCCGTTCCGGTCGGCACCACACCGCTGACGCTCAGCCAGTCCGGGGACACCGTGCAGTCGATCGCGGCACGCTCGGGCGCCGGCGTCTCGTGGAAGACCATCGCCGCCGCCAACGGCATCGACAACCCGAGGCTGCTCCCACCGGGCACCGTCCTCGACCCCAGTGCCCGTCTCTCGTGACCCGGAAGGACCGGACCACCCGTGCGCATCGACATCAACGAGCTGGAGATCCTCGAACCGGACACCCCGGCGGGACCGGACGCGGACACCGCCGCGGACGGAGACCCGACACGCCGGCCCGTCACGGACCTGGGCGAGCATCTGAGGCGCTGGGAGCGCGAGACCCGCGCCCGCGAACAGCGGCTGCTGGCGGACTGAGCCATGAGCCCGCTGCTCGCGGCCTACCTGTCCACCCCGGCCATCGCCCTGAACGGAACGGTCGACCCCGGCGCGGCCGGCGACCTGATGGCGCTGACGGTCGAGGAGACCACCGCAGGCCTGTCCTGGTGCGAGGCCACCTTCAGCAACTGGGGAGCCCGCGACGCGGTGCCCGGCTACCGGTACCTCAGCGGCGACCCGATCGACCTCGGCACCCCGCTGAGGGTGTCCTTCTCGACCGACGGCACGGACAGCCCGGTCTTCGACGGAAAGGTCAGCGCCCTCCAGGCCGACTACCCCGCCGACCGCCCGGCGCGGGCGCTGGTGTTCGCCGAGGACCGGCTCCAGGACCTCCGGCTCACCCGGCGCACCCGCACCTTCGACGACGCCACCACCGCCGACATCGCCGGCCGGCTCGCCCGCGACCACGGCCTGACCGCGGACGTGGACCTCGACGGCCCGGTCCGCAAGGTCACCGCCCAGCTCAACCAGAGCGACCTGGCGTTCCTGCGCGGCCTCGCCCGCAGCGACGACGGCGAGGTCCAGCTCGACGGCGGCACCCTGCGCGTCCGGCGCCGACCCGACCGGACCGGGGACACGCTGAGCCTGGACTACGGCGGCGACCTGCTGTCGTTCTCCGTCCGCGCGGACCTGGCGCACCAGGTCACGGAGATCGCGGTGACCGGCTGGTCGGTCGCGGACAAGGCGGCCGTCCTGGAGACCGCGGACGACGGCGTCCTGGCCGCCGAGCTGGCACCCGGCCAGCGTGGCGGATCGTCGGTCCTGGCGGCCGCGTTCGCCGCACGCAGCGAACGGATCGTCCGGTCCGTGCCGCTCGACGGCGACGACGCGCGGGCCCAGGCGAGGGCCGCCTACCTGGAGCGGGCCCGCCGGTTCGTGTCCGGGACCGGCCTCACCGCGGGCAACCCCGCCCTGCGCGTCGGCATCCGGGTGCGCCTCACCGGCCTCGGCACCGTCTTCGACGGCGACTACTACGTCTGCCGGGTCCGGCACAGCTACGACCTCGCCCAGGGCTACCGCACCGAGTTCGACGTCGAGCGGCCCGGACTGGAGAGTGCCCGATGACCACGCCGCGCGCACAGTACTTCGGGATGTATCCCGCGGTGGTCTGCGACAACCAGGACCCCGAACGACAGGGCCGGGTCAAGGTGCGGCTGCCCTGGTCGCCCGACCCCGGCGGCGACGAGTACGCCGTATGGGCCCGGCTGGCGACCACGATGGCCGGCGGCGGCCGCGGCACCTGGTTCGTCCCGGAGACCGGCGACGAGGTCCTGGTCGGATTCGGCGGCGGCGACCCCAACTGGCCCTATGTGATAGGTGCGTTGTGGAACGGACAGGACGAGCCGCCGGAGTCCATGGACGACGGCAACAACCTCAGGTCGATCGTCTCCCGGACCGGGATCCGCATCACCCTCGACGACACCGACGGTGCCGTCACCCTCTCCCTGCGCACCCCGGGCGGCCAGCAGCTGACCCTGGAGGACGGCGGCAGCACGATCCGGCTCGCCGATTCCGGCGGCAACTCGCTGGAGATGGCACCGGCCGGCATCACCCTCACCGCCGCCGGCACGCTCTCCATCAAGGCCCAGGCCCTCCAGATCGACGCGGGTTCGGCCAAGTCGAGTCCGGCGATGTGGTCCCACGACGGAGCGATCAAGTGCGACACGCTCATCGCCAACAACGTGGTGGGCAAGATCTACGCCGGCGGCGCCGGGAACCTCCAGTGAGCGCCGGACCCGAGCGGCTCCAGTGGACCGCCCCCGCACCGTTGTGGGCCGCGGACACCGTCGGCACCACCAGCCCGGCCTTCCTGCGCCCGCTGATCGCCGAACTGGACACCGACGACTTCCTCGACGTGTTCCTGGCGACGACCGGCGGCACCGGCGGCCGGACCCCCACGGACCTGGCCGGCCTCCCGCCCACCCCGGCCCCCGACGGCGCGTACCCGCTGTACTGGCCGACGGCCCACCGCTACTACCTCGTCGCGGCGAGCCTCGTCTGCCGCCGGCCGGGGATCCCCGACCACGCCGTACGACCCGCGCTCGGCGAACGGCCGTTCTTCGTCATCCGCCCGGCCGCCGCGGCCGGACCCGACGACGCGCTGCTGCCCGGCGAGCGGCAACTGCCGCTGCACGCCACACCGGTCGCCGCCTTCGCACCACCCGGTTCCGCCGCGGCCACCCTCGGCATGGCGGCCGGCGGCCGGTCGACACGCTCCCTCTTCTACGGGTTCGTCCCGGTGTCCGACGGCGACCCGTTCGTGCGCGACCCCACCGCCCACGTCATCCGTACCGTCCTCGCCCGCGACACCTGCCCGCCGGTGCTCGGCGCACCCAGCCACCCCTTCGTCTTCGCCGGTCCGCTGCCGCCTCCCATCGGCCTGCGCACCGGCCTCTTCCCGACGGGCCTCCTCCCGACGGGCCTCCTCCCGACGGGCCTCCCGAAAGGACCGACACCATGACAACGCCGGCAGCGCTCTACGGACAGGGCATCTCGTTCCCGCCCCGCGTCGGCCCCGACGGCGGCATCGTCAGGTCCGTGGGCGAGACCAACGTCCGCGAGTCCGTCGTCACGATCCTGCGCACCCGCCCAGGGGAACGGGTCGAACGCCCGGCCTTCGGCTGCGGCCTCGACCGGTACCTGTTCGAACCGAACACGGTGGCCACGCTCCGGCTGATCGTCGAGGACGTCCAGCGCGCCGTGACCCGCTGGGAGCCGCGCATCAGGCTGGAGGACGTCACCGCCGACGTCAACGCCGCCGACCCGCGCGACGTGGACCTCACCCTCGTCTACACCCTGATCGCCACCGGGGACCGCGAACGACTGCGCATGACCCTCGGCGCGGAAGGCCAGGACCAGCCGTGACCCTGCCGATTCCGGTCCTCGACGACCGTTCCTTCGACCAGCTCGTCCAGGAGGCGCTGGCCCGCGTCCCGGTGCACACACCGGAGTGGTCCAACCTCAACGAGTCCGACCCCGGTGTCACCCTCCTCGAACTGTTCGCGTTCCTCACCGAGAACCTGCTCTACCGCAGCAACCGCATCCCCGAGGCCAACCGGCTCAAGTTCCTCAGCATGCTGGGCATCGCCCTCCAGCCGCCGAGCCCCGGCACCGGCCTGGTCACGGTCGGCAACGACAAGGGGCCGCTCGCCCCGGCGCTGCCGCTGCCCGCGGGCACCGAACTGCGGGCCGGGCAGGTCCCGTTCACCACGAGCACCCCGCTGGCCGTACTGCCCGTGACGTCGGCGCTGTACTACAAGCAGCCGCAGACCGCCCTGGACGCCGCCACCCGCAGCCGCTACCAGCTCATCTACCAGACGTTCCTGGAGACCGACACCGACGTCCTCACCTTCTACAAGCCGGTGGCGCTCGACCCGCCGGCCACCGGCAAGCCGGACCCGGTCGTCGACCTCGGCGACCCGGTGAACGGCACCGTCGACCGCTCGCTCTGGGTCGCGCTGCTCGCGCCGAAGAACGCCGACCTCGACGGGGTACGGCGGGCGATCGCCGGCCAGAGCCTGTCGATCGGCGTCTACCCGGCGACCCGGGTCGCCGGACAGGTGCTGCCACCGCAGCAGACCGGCACCCGGACCGCCGACCCCGGGCTGGTGTTCGAGATCGCCGCACCGGAACCCGATCCGTCCGGCCTGTCCGGCCCCGGCTTCGGAGTCGGCCCGGCCCGCTACACCCGGCTCCCGGTGACCTACGCCGAGCCCGTCCTCGAACGGCCCGGCCTGGTCCAGGTCACGCTGCCGCCGTACGAACAACTGCTGCTGTGGAACTTCGACCCCGAGGAGGAGGGCACCGGCGACTTCCCGCCCCGCGTCGACGACGCGGCGGTCGCCGCCCGCCTGGTCACCTGGATCCGACTGCGGTACGAGCCCACGGCGGCCGGCACCGGCACGGGATCGGATGCGGGTTCGGGATCGGGCTGCGGTTGTGGTTGCGGGAGTTCGGCCACGGACTCGTCCGCCACGACGTCCACGACGACTCCGGCCTCACTGTCGGCCGCGACCGGCGGCCCCACCGGCCGGATCACCTGGGCCGGGGTCAACGCCACCCGCGCGGTGCAGTCCGTGACGGTCCCGGCCGAGCGCGTCGGAACCGGCACGGGCACCCCGTTCCAGACCTTCACCCTGGCCCGGACCCCGGTCCTCGGCGACGACGCGCCGGGCGGACTCACCGTCGAGGTCCAGGACACCGACGACACCTGGCACGCCTGGTCCGAGATCGACGACATCTACGCCGCGGGCCCCGACGACACCGTCTTCACCCTCGAACGCGCCACCGGAAAGCTCCTGTTCGGCAACGGCCTGACCGGGCGGCGCCCCGCGCGCGGGGCCGCGATCCGGGCCTCGTACTCCTCCGGCGGCGGACTCCAGGGACAGGTCGCGATCGGCGGGATCAACCGCAGCGCCGCGCTGCCCGGCGGCTTCAGCCTCACCAACCCGGTACCCACGTGGGGCGCGGGCGACGGGGAGTCCACCGCCGACGGCGAAAGCGCCGTGACCCGCTGGCTGCGCCACCGCGACCGGCTCGTCACCGCCGACGACTTCCGCGACCTCACCCGGCGCACCCCGGGCGTCGACCTCGGCCGTGTCGAGGTGCTGCCCCTGTTCAACCCCGACCGGCCCGGCGAACCGCAGGACTGGGCCGGCATGGTGACCGTCCTGGTCGTCCCCCGCTCCGATCCGCTGCACCCGACGGCCCCGCTGCCGGACCGCCAGTTCCTGGGTGCCGTCTGCGGGTGGCTGGACCCGCGCCGGCTGGTCACCACCGAACTGCACGTACGCGGACCGGAGTACCAGCCGATCCGGGTCTCCGTCGGGATCGTCGCACTGCCCGGCCAGGTGCCGTCCATCGTCGAACAGGCCGTCACCCGGGCCGTGGAGACCTACCTCTCCCCGCTGACCGGCGGCCTTCCGGCCACGGCGGCCGACGACGGCGGCCTGATCACACCCACGGCGACCGGCACCGGCTGGCCCCTGGGCGTCGACGTCCGGCCGCAGGACATCGAGGCGATCGCCACCCGCGTCCCGGGGGTGCGCTACGTCGACTCCGTCCTGATCGCCATGACCGCCGCGGACGGCAGCATCGTCTCTCCGGTGGACGCGGTGCCGATCAGCGGCCTGCGCCTGCCTGCCGCGACCGTGACCGTCGTCTCCGGGACCGCGCCCGACCCGGCCGCCCTGACCGGCGGCAGCCAGCCCGCATCGCCGACCCAGGTACCGGTCCCGGTCGTTCCCGACACCTGCTGACCGGCGACCGCCGCACCCGGGACCACCACGCCAAGGAGCTGTGAACGATGGACGTACAGGGTTCCCAGTACCACGTCGTCAACGGGATGGACGACTGGGGCCGTTGCACCGACGCGGCCTCGGGACGAACCCTCTCCGACGCGTGGTCCGACACCGCACCCGCCACCGACGGCACCGCCTGGGAGTACGACCCGGACCTCGGCGTGCTCCGGCTGCGCCGGGACACACCGCTGTTCCGCCGGGCGGGTCGCACCCCGCCCCTCACCCCCGACGTCCGCCGCGGCTCCGGCCGCGACGCCTACGGCAACTGGTACTGGATCGACGCCGACCGGCGCACCGTCCGCGGCCGTGCCGCGTCCGCCCGGGCGGCGTCCACCTGGTGGACCGTCGACGACCTGGCGGACAACTGCGCCTGCCGGACCGCCGAACCGGGCACGTTCACGCACACGGGGGCCTGCCCGCCGGTGGACATCCTGCTCCAGGGGCTCGCGGTCACCACCCACCAGTACCTGCTCGTCGGCTACCGCGGCCGGCAGACACCGTGCGAGGCCGGGCTGCTCGTGTTCGACCTGCGCGGCGGCGGCGCACCGCTGCGACTGCCGTGGCCGGACGGCGACGCCTTCGACCCCTGGGACCTCGCCGACACCGCCGACGGCGGCGTGCTCGTCCTCGACGCCACGCACTCCGCGTACTGGCGGCTCGACGAGCACTTCCGGCTTCGCGGCCGAGAGGAGCAACAGACCACCTCCGCCGCGCTGTTCGGGCCCGCGGACGGCACCCCGGCGCGGCCGACGACGACCAAGCCCGCCGTACCCGTGCCGTGGCCGCTGGCCGACGCGGAGGGCAACCCCCTGCACGCCGTCGCCATCGAACCCGGGCCCGACGGCAGCGTGCTGGTCCTGGACGCCGACCCCGGCCGCGGCCACTCCACGCTGTACCGCTTCGACGGGGGACAACTGCGCTGGACGACGCCACTCCAGGACGTCGTCGAGGTGATCGACCCCCGCGACCCGACGAACACCCCGACCCTGTACTCGCTGCTCGGCCACGACTTCTGCTACCTGGCGGGCCCGCCCGCGACCGGCCCGCTGCCACCACCGGTCCTGTACGTCGCCGACGCCGAGGGCGCCCAGGTGATCGCCTTCGACCTGGACCCCGACACCGGCGCGGTACGGGCGCACGACGACTTCCTGCCGATGCGCCGGTGGGCCGGGCGGGCGCTGGTCCGCTCCGGAGCGGGCGCCTGGTACGACTTCGGGGAACGCTGGATCTCCCTGGAGGTGTTCAACGAGTGCCGGTTCGCCACCACGGCGACACTCGTCACCGCCGTCGACACCGCCGGAGCGGTACCGGGCGACACCTTCGACAGCAGGCTGCCGGGATGCGTGTGGCACCGGCTCTTCCTGGACGCCCAGGTGCCGACCGGCACCGGCGTGACCGTCCGGGCGCGCGCGGACGACGACCCCGCCCTCCTGTCGCTGCGGCCATGGCTCGACCAGCCGGTGCCCTACCTGCGCTCCGGCGGCCCGGAACTGCCCTGGACCGACGTCTGGGCCGACCGGCGGCAGTCCGACGGCACCCTGCCCGACGCCACCGGCACCTGGGAACTCCTGTTCCAGGGCATCACCGGCCGCTACGTCCAACTGGAGATCACCCTCACCGGCACCGGCCGGTCCTCGCCGCTGCTGCGCTCGCTGCGCGCCTGGTACCCGCGGTTCTCCTACCCCGAGCACTACCTGCCCGAGGTCTACACGGCCACCCAGGGCCCCGACCGCTTCCTGGAGCGGTTCCTGGCCAACCCCGAGGGCCTCTACACCGCGATCGAGGAACGCATCGAGCACACCCACCTGCTGCTCGACGCGCGCACCGCACCGACCGCCGATCTGCCGTGGCTCGCGGCCTGGTTCGGGCTCGCCCTCGACCCGCTGTGGGACACCGAACGGCGGCGCTTCCTGATCCGGCACGTCGACACGTTCTACCGCCGCCGGGGCACGGTCCCCGGTCTCGTTGCGACGCTGCGGGTGTTCCTCGACCCGGTCGTGGACGAACGGATCTTCGACCCTGTGGGGGAGTGCGGCGGGGCGGCGGCCACGTCGGGGGTCCGGGTCGTGGAGCGGTTTCTGACGCGGGACGCCGCCGCCCCGGCACCGGGCACCGTCGGCGACGACCCGCGGACCCGGGTCCGCCGCTTCGCCCATCGGTTCGACGTGCTGGTGCCCGGTGACCTGTCGGCGGACGCCGCCGCCATGGTGACCCGCATCGTGGCCGCGGCGAAACCGGGCCACACCGCGTTCGAGGTCAGCCGCTTCCAGGACCTGTTCGTGATCGGCCGGGCCCGGCTCGGCATCGACACCCAGGTCGTGGCCGGCCCGTCATTCGCGCCGATCGTGACCGGCAGCGGCGTTCTCGCCGCCGGCTACCTCGGCTACGCCCACCCGTTCGACATCACCGACCGCGTCGTGAGCGACCGCGACCGGATCGGCGCCCTGCACGCCCTGTAGACGCCGCACGATGCCTTCTTGAGATCAGGAGAAGTCCGCGATGACCACCACGGAGCCCACTACCGGGCCCTGCGTCTCCCTGTCCACGGGAACGCTGAGCCCCGACCTGCGGGTCAACTATTCGTACGGGATGGTGCTCGGCCTCGACGAGTTCCTCCAGGAACAGCTGTACCACCAGGAGAAGACCTACCGGCACCGGCGCCTGCTGCACGGGTACGGCACCAGTTACGGCTTGCAGGTGTCCGTCGACCCGGCCCCCGACGGTGGCGGGGACTACGTCATCACCGTCGGCCGCGGATCGGGCATCGACCAGTGGGGGCGGGAGTTCACCGTCCCCGAGTCCCAGTGCCTCCGGCTCCAGGACTGGCTGACGGCCCAGGAGCAGGCACATCCGGGCATCGTCGAGGAGCACACCGAGGGCTCCGGGGCCGCGACGATCTATGTCGTCGCGAGCTATGCCGAGTGCCTGGACGGCCTGGTGCCGCTGCCCGGCCGGCCGTGCGGCACCGGCGACCAGACCCAGGTGGCGTCCCGCGTCCGCGACTCCTGGACCGTCGAACTGCGCTGGGACCCCCCGGAGATGCCGCGCTGGGACAGCGACCGACGGCTGGGACGGCTCCTCGCCTCGGTCGCGGTCGTCGAGCAGCCGCAGGGGAGTTTCCCGGGCGAGGACGCGCTGGTCACCGCGGTCCGTGCCCTGGCCGACATCGCGCCGAACGGCCCCGGTGACATAGACGAGTTCGGCACGCCGCTCGTGGCCTACGAGATCGCGAGATGGCAGGCGGGACGCATCTGGGACGAGATCTTCGCCATCTGGGTCAGCGAGGTCAGGCCCCGGCTCGAACCGGACCTGATCACCCCGTCGCAGTCCTCGGACCCGGCGATCCTCCTCGGGGCCCTCCAGATGTACGGGCTCAGCACAGACGTCAACTCCATCTACAACATGCATGTCGAAGTCGCCGGCCGGCCCAGCGTCCTGAACACCCAGCTGATCCAGGAACTTCCCCCACCGGAGCGGATCGACAAGGAACCGGTCGAGCTGGTGACGCTGGTCCCCTCCCCGCCCACGGCCGGTGCCTTCACCATCGACGCCTGGTTCCATCTGGTGGACTACGCCGTCACCCTGCACGGTCCGATCCAGGTCACCACGGAGACCGGCGCCACCTACGCGTTCACGGCGACCGGTAAGCCGTCAGGCGGGTCAGAATCCCCGACCTACGCGAACGTATGGACGCTGACCCCACCGCCCGGGTTCAAGCCCACCGCCGGTCAGCAACTGAGCGCGCGGTTCGAGTCCGACGCGGTGGTCATCGGGGGCGCCTGGACGCTGGACCAATGGCGCGACCAGCGGGGCGTCCGCTTCCTCAACACGGCCCCGAGCGGCGGAGCCGTCCTGGCCTACACGACGGCGAACAGCACGACGAGCACCCTGCTGCCCGAAGACGCGCGGAACGAGCAGACCGCGCAGACTCCGCAGGACCCGCCGGCCGCAGCGGCCGAGGCCACCCCGCCGGCCGCCACCCCCCGCACCCCCGCTCCCTTCGTGACCGTCACCGGCACCGGCGCGACGGCCGACCAGCTGGACTTCGAGCTGTGGTTCCATCCCGAACCCCGGGGCACCCGGCACGACATGCTCGTCCAGACCCCACAGGTCCGGGCGTACGACGAGACCACCGGCGACCCCCTGACGGTCACCGGCCCGACCCAGGACCCACGGAACGGCAACGTCTGGCACGTGACGACGAGCGCCCCGGCCGGCAACAGCCCGTTCCCGGCCTACGTGCGCTTCGTCTTCCCCGCCGAGGACTTCACCCTCACCGGCGCCGCCTCCGGCAGTACCGCGCTGGCGAGCTGGATCGACAGCGCAGCCGTCGACTTCACCGGCTGGAACGGGGACGAGGCGAGCATCGTTGTCTTCCACCGCGTCCCGGCACCCGACGACGAGGAGCCTTCGCCCGCCCGCAGCAGGACCACCCGGGCGAAGACCGCCGCGCCGAGGACGACCACCGGGCGGGGACAGAAGCGATGAGCAGCCAGACGATCGGGTCGGACTTCACCGGCGGCGCGCTGCTGCCGAACTACGTCAACGGGCGGCTGCTCGCCGCCGAGGACCTGGCCACCGGCCAGGCCAGCCTGCTCACCCGGGACGCCCGTATCGGCCGGGCGGCCGGTGCCGGGGTCGTCCAGGGACTCTGGGTGACCTCGGGTGCCACCACCCTCACGGTGGCCGCGGGCACCGGTGTCAACCCGTCCGGGCAGCCGGTCGTGGCGGCGCGGACGATCACGCTGCCGCTGGCCCTCTCGGCCACCACCACCGCCGGCACCGCGGTCTTCTCGCGCTGCTCGACCGGCGGCACGGACTCCGGCGTCGCCGCGGGCGCGTACCTGCTCACGGCCCGCCCGGTCCAGCAGCGGCAGGGACAGGTGGCGCTGGCCGCGTCGCCCGACAGCACCCTGTCACCGGGGTGCGCGGCCCGCTGGACCGCGGAGGGGGTGGAGATCCGGGCGATCGCCCTGCCCGCCCTCACCACGGTCCTCGGAGTCGCCGCCACCGAGGGCAACCTGCGCAATCTGACGGCTCATTGGTGCTACGGAGCCGAGCAACTGGTCGACCTGCCCATCTTCCCCTTCACCTTCGACCGCGCGTACTCGGGACTCGACCGTCTCGACCCGGCGGACCTCACCGACCTGGACCTGCCCCTTGCGGTCTTCCGCTGGGACGGCCAGAGGGTGGTCGACCTCGACAACTGGTCGGCCCGGCGCCGGATCACCACCCCCGATCCGGTCACCTCGGGCTGGTCGGCAACGGTCGCCGACCGACGCGACGCCGACGGCCAGGCGCGGTTCCTGCAATTCCAGGAACAGATCGACCTGATCTCCGCCGGCGGACTCGCCCGCTACACGACGGCCACGGAGAACTTCGGGCTGCTGCCTCCGGTGGGGTTCCTGCCCGCCGCCTTCCAGAACGGGTCCCTCACCGCGAGCCAGGACGCCGCCTCGGCCGCCACGGCGGCCAGGAAGTCGGCAGCCGCTTTCACCGGGTCCCTGTTCGACCCGTGGACCTTCTTCGGCGGTGCGGCGTCCTACGGCGGTGTCGTCGACTGGTCGGTGGCCGACTTCGCCCTCCGCCAGTCCTGGCAACTCCCCCCGGAACTCACCTCCTTCAACTCCGACGAGCGGGGAATCCACCTGACGTACTACTGGGTCCGGGAGAACCTCGAAGCCTCCGAGACCATCCCCACCTACGTGGTGTTCATGACCAACCTGCCCTGGCAGCAGAGCTACGGCGGCGGGACGGTCACCAAGGCCTCCGACACCGAGGCCTCCGAGGCCGGGGACACGCCGAAGGGCACCGCCACGTGAGCGACGCCGTACACATCGCCAGGATGCGCCTGCACCGGCCCCGGCACGGCCCGCCCGACGCGTACGCCGCCGTCCGTGCGCTCGGTCTCGCCCCGCCCGTGCCGGACCGGTCCGTGCTGGTGATCCGCCGGCTGAGCGTGCCCGCCGCACAGCCCCGCACGGTACGGGACCGGGTCGCGGCCCTGCGCAGGAGCGCGGCCCGGCCCGCGCTGGGCCCGACACCGCCGGACTGCACGGCGGTGGTGTTCAGCGACGAGGTCGAGGCCATGACCTGCCTGACGGCCGATCTGGTCATGGGCCGCGCCGCGGACCGCTGGTACTGGCCGGCGGAGGTCCGCAGGGGAGTGCGTTCGGCCGGCACCGGCACGACACTGGCCCGGCTCTGGCTGGAGCGGCCGGCCTGGGTACCCGCGGCACTGGCCCAACTGGCACGGCGTTCCCCGGGTTTCCCAGGTGCGGCGGGGGACGCCGTACGCGCGATAGACCTGTTGTCGGACGCCCAGGCGCAGGCGGTGATCGACGCGGTCCTGACGGCATTTCACATGCCGCAGGCGCGAACCGGGCCTGCAGGAGCACCAGTCGGGGCTGCGGCGGAGGCGGCCGGGGGCAGGGTGGGGGGAGGTGCGACCGGGGCCGGGGCGGTCTCGGGCGGGACCGCGAGCGCATCGGATCGGCCGCTCCACCCCGTACCGGACAGGTTGCCCACCCCTGCGCCGGACGACCTGCCCGCCCCTGCGCCGCATCGGCTCTCCGCCCCTGCACCGGATCGGCTGGCCGGTCCCACACCGGTCCGGCTGTCCGGTCCCGCGCCGGATCGGACCCTCGCCCCCGCGCCCTTCCTGCCGCAGCCCGGCACCGCACTCCGGCCGGCCGGGCGGGCGCTGCTGGCCCTCGGGCTGACGCTCGCGGCCACGCCGTGGGCCGCCCGCGACGACCGCCTCGCCGGGGAGATCGACGCCCAGCTGCGGACCGCGGATCCGGCTGCCCCGAACCCCGCCGGGCCGTCCGCGCACGCCACGCCCCGCCGGGCCGGAGCCGGCTCGACGAGCCCCGGCGTCCCCCAACGGGCGGACGAACCGGTCGACTTCGGGTACACAGTGTCCGACCACCGTCCACCGAGCTCCCATCCACCGAGACTCCGGCCCCCGGCCGTTGCCGTACGCCGTCCGGACTCGGTCGGCACTCCCCACCCACCCGATGCGACGGGAATCCCGACTCCCGCCCCGCAACTCGCGGAATCCCGAATCAGGGTCGGGAGCCCGGCAGCCGGGGAGGTCGTCGAGACCCGCTTCGCCACCCTCTTCTACGCGGTCAACCTCATGACCTGGCTGGACCTGCCACGCACCGACGACGCCCACGAGCCCGTCTCAGGCTGGGCGACCCTGGAGGCACTGGGCGCCTGGCTGCTGCCCGACGCGTCCGCCATCGGGCCCGGATCCGGACACCGGGACCCGATCTGGCGGATCCTGGCCGAACTCGACGGCCGTGACGCGCTCACCCCCACGCCGGTGCGGCTCGACGGGGTGACCGGCCGGCTGCGGGACCTCCTGGCCCGGCACCGGCTCACCCCGGAGGTGTTCGCGCGACCGGGGACCCTCCTGATCGGCCGGACCCACGTCGACGTGATCCTCGGCCTGCACCAGATCGACCTCACCGCCCGGTCCAGCGGCCTGGACCAGGATCCGGGCTGGGTCCCGGCCCTGGGCCGGATCATCGCCTTCCACTACGACGGCTTCGACCACGACGGCTTCGACCACGACGGCTTCGACCACGACGGCCATGACCACGACGGCTTCGACCACGACCGCTTCGACCACGACGGCCATGACGGCGGGAACTGACATGCCGACCATCACTGCGACGGCCGATCTCACCGGCCGTGATCTGCTCGACCGGATACTGCACAGGCTCGCGGAGGCGCCGCACACCGCGTCCGATCCCCTGGCGAACCCGCCCTGGCTCGACGAGTACCGCGCCGCGGCACACTCCGACACCCTCTCCCCGGAACACGGACAACCCCCCTCGCCGCACCGGCTCGACGCCCCCGACAGACTGCTCCTCATGGCCGCCGGACTGATCGAGGAGGACGTCCGGTTCGGCGCCCTCTTCGCCCATCTCCAGCACCCCCTCCCGTCGCGGCGGCCCTGCGTCGGCCTGCTCGGCTGGCTGCTCGCCGACGTCTCCCACACCGTGTACGACCTCACCGGCCGGGTGCAGAACCTCGTACGCCGCGGGTTGCTGGACGTCGACAATCCGGCCGACCCGCGTTCGGAGTGGGTGGTGCGTGTCCCGGTACCGGTGTGGGATCTGCTGCGGAGCGGCCGGATCGGCCCCGACGCGCTGCCGACCGGGCTGACCCACCGGTCGCGGGCGGAGTTCCCGCCGCTGGAGCGGGTCGTGCTCTGCGCCGACGCCGCCGCGACGGTTCCGAGGCTGCCCGCGCTGCTGCGGGACGGGTCCGTCGCAGCGCTGATCGTCCGAGGAATGGCGGGGTCGGGCCGGACCACCCTGCTCGGTTCGCTGGCCGCCGCACTGGACCGGGATCTGCTGGTGTACGAGGGGCGGCCCGGCGACGACACCTGGCGGCTGTTCGGCGCCCTCGCCTCGATCGGCGACGTGCTTCCCGTCGTACGGTGCGCACCCGGACCGGGCGAGACCCTGACCCTGCCCCGGCCGCCCGGCGTCGATCAGCCGCTCGGCGTCGTGATCGGCCGCACCGGCGGGGTGACCGGTGAGGCGCTGGATCCGGCGCTGACCGTGACCCTCGGCGCATGCGGACCGGCGGAGCGCCGCGGACTCTGGAACGACCTCGGTGTGACGGGCGGCACGGCCGACCTCGACACCATCGTGGACCGCTTCCTGCTGACCCCGGGCAGCATCCACCGGGCGGCTCCGCTGGCCGTCGCGGGGGCACGCACGGCGGGCCGCACGGCGGTCACGCCGGCCGATGTCGCCGCCGCGACCAGGACCCTCGACCGGCAGAGCCTGGAGGTGCTGGCCCACCCGCTGGACCCGCTGCCGGCCGGCGACCCGCCTGTCCTCACCCCCGCCGCCGCGGCGGAACTGCGCACCCTGGCCATGCGATGCCGGCACCGGGAACGCCTGACGACGGCCGCCGGGGGCATGCGCGGCGGCCTCAACCGCGGCGTACGCGCCCTGTTCGGCGGCCCGAGCGGCACCGGCAAGACCCTGGCGGCCCGGCACCTCGCCGCGACGCTCGGTCTCGACGTGTTCCGGGTGGACCTCGCGGCGGTCGTCAACAAGTACATCGGGGAGACCGAACGCAGCCTCGACCAACTCCTCAGCCGAGCAGAGGAGTTGGACGTCATGCTGCTGCTCGACGAAGGGGACGCGCTGATGACCCGGCGGACCGACGTCGCGAACGCCAATGACCGGTACGCGAACCTGGAGACCAACTTCCTGCTGCAACGGCTGGAGACCTTCGAGGGAATCGTCGTGGTCACCACGAACGCCGGGAACCGCATCGATCCGGCCTTCCTGCGGAGGATGGACGTGACCGTCGACTTCGTGCCGCCCGACGCCGGTCTGCGCCGCCGGCTGTGGTCCGCCCACCTGCCCGGCGACCACCGGGTCAGCTCCGCGGTGCTGGCCGACACGGCCCGCCGCTGCGACCTGACCGGCGGCCAGATCCGCAACACCGCGTTGTACGCGGTCCTTCGCGGTCTGGACAACGGCACACCCGTAGGAGACGAGGACCTCGTCGAGGCGGTGCGGCGGGAGTACCGCCGCACCGGAGCCTCCTGCCCGCTCCCGGACCACGCCCCGGCCCGCGCATGAACACGCTCCCGCCCCCGCTCGTGAGCTGCATCATGCCGACGCACAACCGGCGGCGGTTCGTATCCCGTGCGATCTCCTACTTCCTGCGCCAGGACCATCCCTGCAAGGAACTGGTGATCGTCGATGGCGGAACGGACCCCGTCGAGGACCTGGTGCCGGACCTGCCGACCGTCCGCTACCACCGGCTCGACCGGCGCGTCACCGTGGGCACCGCACGCAATCTCGCCTGCGAGGCGGCCCGGGGGAGCATCATCGCGCACTGGGACGACGACGACTGGCAGGCCCCCGACCGGCTGAGCCGGCAG
Organism: Streptomyces sp. NPDC058464; assembly: GCF_042721035.1. NCBI lineage: Bacteria > Bacillati > Actinomycetota > Actinomycetes > Kitasatosporales > Streptomycetaceae > Streptomyces > Streptomyces sp. NPDC058464. The sequence continues at coordinate 133,689 of NZ_JBHXMA010000023.1, read as the reverse complement.
GTGCGGCAGCTGACCTTGGGACGGGCCGAGCTGTGCGGGATGACAAGCGTGCTCTACTACGACCCCGCCGCCGACCGGGCCTGGCGTGTCACCTGGCCGAACCGGCTGCCCCGGTGGCTCGCGGGCCAGAGCCTCTGCTTCCGCCGCGACCTCTGGCTCCGCGCACCCTACCCGGACCAGGCCGTCGCGGAGGACTCGGTGTTCGTCCACCGGCTGATCAACCGGACCGCCACCGCGACCACACCGGGCGACGCCCTCGTGGCCCTGGTACACCCTGCCAACACCGTCGCGAAGTCGAGCCGCAACGTCTGGGCCTCGCCCGCGACGACGGACGAGGTCCGGGCGCTGCTCGGCCCGGACCTCGACTTCTACCGCGCGCCGTTCCCTACTTGATGTTCTTGACGTACTTGGCGGTCAGCTCCTCGATCCTCCGGAGGATCTCGGCGTACGCCTGCTCCTCGCGTGCCCGTGCGCCGTCGACGTCGGACACGCTGTACCCGAACTTCTCCGCCTTCGCGTACGAGATGTCCGCCCAGCTCTTGTTGGACTTCAGGCTGCTGCCGTTGGCGTCCGCCCGCATCCGCACGAGGTTCTCCGGCAGGTCGCCGAGAGCGGCCAGCTCCTGCCGGAGCACCGCCTGCACCTCGGCGGGTGCCTGCGCGTAGAACGCCAGCAGCCTGCGCAGTTCCGGCAGTTTGGTGATGCGGTCCAGCGACACGAGGTGATCCGTGGCGAGTTCCGGTTTGGTGGCCAGGGCGTTCCACGTGGGGGCGGACATCACCTGGTCGACCTGGATCCTGCCGGTGGCGACGTAGTTCGGGCCGTTGCCGCGCATGAGGTCGTTCAGACTCTTGCTCGCCTGGTTCAGAGCCTTCTGCGCCGCGTCCCGCTCCTGGGTCGCGGCGGGCAACTGCCTGTCGTTGACCGCAGCGACCGCGCCCCCGGCGTCCTCGGCCTCGTGCTGCAGGGCGTAGTTGCGGCCCAGCCAGTCGAGGTACGCCTTCTCCTCGGCCGTCCGCCCGGCCTCCCGGCGCAGTTCCTCGACCGCCTCGGCCTTGTCCTCGTAGGTCGGCAACCGGCGGATCCGGTTCAGGCGGTCCTTCAGCGAGGCGGGCCTCGCCGGTGCCGGTCGCTCTCCCGCCTGCCTGCGAAGGCTCTCCTGGGCGCTCTGCCGGTCCCCCTGGTGCGACGAGACCGACGCACCGGCGGCGGCGACCGCCCGCTGCTTGCCCTCCAGCTTCTCTGCGGCCCGCTGCCGCCCCGCCGCGTCGAAACCGGCCGCGGGCCCCTTCGAGCCCGCCGCCGACCTGGCCGGGGAGGCTTTGACGGGGACCTCGGGCGGGGTGGTGCGCGCGGCCGTCTCGGCGGCGGCCCCCACCTCGGCAGAGGGCGATGCGACGGCGCTCTGCTGCGGGCGCACGACCGGGCCCGACCGTTCGGCGCCGGCCGTCGGCCCGCCGGCGGCCGACGGCCTCCCCGCCGCCGGCCGCAACGGTTCGGTGACGGCGGCCCGCGGGGCACCCCCGGCCGCCGGCCCCCGGGTCACGGGATCCGCGTCGGTCACTCCCATCGTCATGGCGGCCAGCACCTTCCGGATGAATCCCGCGAACCCCGTCGCTCCTCGAGCGCCGGAAGGCGGAGTGCCGACGGTGATCGGCTCGGCGGCGGGCACTTCGGGGACACGGGTGAGGCCGGGTCCGGTTCGCGGACCGGCCCCCATCGCGAGGACCCCCATGACGAGGGGTTCTATCCACGTCTGGAACCACGCCTGAGCACGTGCCGATTCCAACGCCTTGGCGTTCACCTGGTCGAAGGTCACCGGCTCGCCCATCACCTGACGGGCTTCGAGCCAGTTGAGTACGTTCTCCATCTGGGACGTGATCGCCTGACACGCGTCCAACTCGTCGGCCGCCGCTTCGTACTCCGACCCGAGTGCGGACCGGAGCCCATGGGTGAACTTGTCCATGTCATCGGCGTATTTGATGTTGTCCTTGCTCCAGATCCTGGTCCTGACCTCGTCCTCACGTGTGACTGCTCTGTTGAGCCGCCGGTTCCAGTAGCGCTGCCAGATCCGGAACATCTGGTCTGCGGTCAGCGTGTTGTGCGGGTTCTGCGGATCACGCGGATCCCCGTGCGTCGTACTGTCCTCCGCCCCGGCGACCTGCCGGTGGACAACCCCCGCCGGTCCCGTTCCCGACAGCGCCGCCCCGGGCGCGGCCCCCGCCGCGACGGCGCCGGCGGCCCGTTCGGCGGCCTCGCCGGGGTCGCCGAGCCGGGTCGGTGCCGATGCCCGCCCGCCGTCCTGGACGACATGGCTCACCTCGTGCTTGAGCAGCCGCAGGCCCGCCGCGGTGTCCGGTGCGTAGCGGTTCGAGGCGAAGGCGATGTGGTTCCCCACCGTCCACGCCCGCGCGTCGACGGACCGGGCGGACTCCGCCGCCTCGGCGTCCGTATGCACCCGTACGTCGGCCAGGCTCCGTCCGAAGACCGCCTCCAACCGAGCCCGGACCGCCGGTTCGAGCGGCTGCCCCGCCCGCCGGGCGACGATGTCCGCGACGGCCTCGACCCCGTCCGTACGACCCTCCCGTGCACCGCGCGCGCCGTCACTCACGGCCCACAGCGGGATGGTCCGCCCTGCCCCGTCCGCCCCGCTTGCCCGCGGCGCGGCGCGAAGCCCGCTCCCGCCGCCGGCCCGGCCCCGGGCCTTCTCCGCTCCGGGCTCAGGGGAATGCTCACTGCCCACGTCCGCCTCCGTCGAGTCGCGTCAAGCCGGTTCGCCTCAGCTGCCGACAGACCGGCTCAGACTGCCCGACCGTCCGTCACCGCCACGTCACGGAGAAAGGGCGGCCATGACAACACCCGAAGCGCAGGCGAACGCCCTCCTCAGGCGGCGCATGCCGTGCGCCGAGAGTGGAGGCGTGGGAGTCTGAGCGAGTGCGGGCCCACCCCTTTCCCCCGTAGCGGGTGGGCCCGCACTCGCCTTCAGACGGTTTGTCGCCCCGCCCGTGCCGACCGCGCGGTGGACGGCTGCCGGTGCCCGGCGGTTCTGCTGTCAGCGGCCGTGCGGGGCAAGGGTCTGGCCGAATCGGGCGTCGGAGTCGGGGGCGTGCAGTGTGCCGCCGTCGAAGGACCATGCGCGGCTGAGGGAGGGCCCGCTGGTGGCAGAGGGGAAGACCCACACTCCGCCGTTGCCGCCGTCCTCGCCGGGAGCGCCGACGATCAGGCCGGCCCTCTTGTCGCGGTCGGCGTCGATGAGCCGTACCGCGGCGCCGAACCGGTCACCGCGTTCCGGGATTCCAGGGACGGCGCGTGGGCTCTGGCTGAGCACACGGATGTCCTTCGTGGTCAGGCCGGACGCAGAACCGCGCATGACCCAGACGGTGCCGGCGTCGACGGCGCCGCCGATGTCGTTGCCCGGTGCGCCGATCGCCACGTCGTCGTATCCGTCGCCGTCGACGTCCCGGACGCTGAGTGCGGCGCCGAAGCGGTCAGCGGGCTTGTTGACGCCCGGGACGCCCGGCGAGTTCTGCGTCCAGTACTGGCGGTGGTATCCGCCCTCCGGACTGCCCGGCCCGGACGCTCCGCCGAAGTGGACGAAGAACCCGCCGGGGGTGGTCAGGTGACCCTGGGAGTCCCGGTCGTCGGGAGCGCCGACGACGACGTCGGTGTAGCCGTCCTTGTTCACGTCCCCCGAGGCACCGACCTGGCCGCCGCCGGTCAGTTCGTAGTGGTCCGCCCACCCGCCGCGCCCGCCCGACACGTACACGGCCCGGCCGTACACACCGGCCTTGTCGAACGTCCCGCTCCCGAGGATGACGAGGTCGTCCGCGCGGTCCTTGTTGTAGTCACCCATGGTGAGGGCGGTGGGACGGAAGTCCGAGGGCACGAACCTGGACAGGGAGCTGTAGTCCGTCTCCATCCGGCGGCCGTCCGAGACGACCTCGAAGCCGAAGGACCACAGGGTGTCCTTGGACAGGATGGCCACCGACGAGTCGTCCACCTTGAACCAGCCGGCGGCCAGGGCGGCTCCGAACCGGTTGCCCGCCACCGGGAGGATCTCCTGCAGTTCCCTGCTGCCGGTGGCGCGCAGCCCGGTGGGTGAGCCGAACAGGACGGTGGCCGAGCCCGCGTCGACGGCCGCACCGATGTCCTTGCCGGGGGTGCCGACGATCAGGTCGTCGTAGCCGTCCCGGTCGAGGTCGGCGGTGGCCGTGGCCTGCCCGAAGTGGTCGCCGGTCCCGGCGAGGCCCACCACACCGGGCGTGCTCATGCTGAACGTGGCCCGGTGTGCGAGGGACAGGCCGCTCGCGGACCCGTACAGGACGGCGACGTAGCCGGCGCCCTTCTTCCCGCTGACGGTTCCGCCGGGGGCCGAGACCACGAGGTCGCGGTAGCCGTCGTTGTTGAAGTCGTCGTGCGTGATGGGCGCGGGGGCGGCTTCGGCGGGCGGGGCCGTCGCCGTGATGGTCGCTCCGATGGTCAGCAGCAGGGTCGCGGCGGCGACGCCGGTGGTGCGGCGCGGCCTGCGTGTGGCGGAGGGTCTGTTCTGGCGCACGGTGAGACTCCCGGGATCACTGCGGGGCCGGACACGGACACGGACGGCACCGGGCCGCGGAGCCCCGCCGCCCGCCGCAGAGTATGGGACCCGCCGGCGAGCCGAAGGGTTGTGCGAGACCGTCCACAGCCGTACCGGATCGCCGATCTCCGGCGGCACCGGGTTCTCGACGGACCCTCGACGGTGCCGCGCGCGGGTGGTCAGTCCTGTCCGGTGCGCGGCAGGACCTGGACCGTGTCGCCGACGGCACGCTCGCCGGTGGCGTCGGACGTGGTGTTGACGAGGCTGCCGTCGACGGCCATGGCGGTGGAGCCGCCGCCGTCCAGGTTGAGGGCCTGTACCGCGCCGAGTGAGCGCATGAACCGGGCGGCTTCGGCGAGCGTGAAGCCCTCGCTCACACCGGGCTGCCGGCCGTCGACGGTCACGAGGAGCAGCCGTCCGCGACCGTCGATGCCGGCCAGGGTGCGCGGCTGGCGCACGTTGGACCAGGCGAACCCGAAGGAGAGGTCGAGCGGGTCGAGTGTGCCCTCGGCGGTGGCGTCGATGTGGACCCGGCCGTCCTCGACCAGGGTCGGGGCCGCGCTGACGACGCTGTCGTCGGGGCCGAGCCGGACCTGCCTGCCCGAGGCGTCCCGGACGGTCTCCCGCAGCTTCAGCCGGCGCCCCGGTGCGGCGTGTTCGGCGAGCCAGGCGGCTGCGGTCCCGGTGCCCTGGAGGACCGAGCCGTCGGCGGGCACGGAGCCGCCGCGGTCGCCCTGGGAGACGACGGCACCGTGCCGGTCGAGGACCACCTGGACACCGCTGCCGGCCGGCAGGGGCGCCCCGAACTCGGAGGTGAACCTCACCAGGTCGTCCCCGAGCGAGCAGGTGACGTCCTGCCGGGGGAGCGCGGTGGGTACGGCGCCGGGGCGCCCGCAGTTGCGCACCTTGCCCGGGACCCGGTTGATGCCCTGCACCGCGTGGAGGGCCGAGCCGGAACGGACGGTCACCGTGGTGGACAGGTCCGCGACCCGGACGTGCCGTCCGCCGTCGGCGAGGATCAGCGCGGCACGGGAACCGGCCGCCATGGACTGCAACTCGCCGCGCACCACGGACAGTCCGGCCGAGGTGCCCTGGACGCCGTCCGCGTCGGACGTGACGAAGAAGCCGCCGTTGACGCCGACCAGGGAGCCCAGACGGGCGGCCACCGTCGAGGTCTTCTCGCGGTCGGCGGCGTCCCCGCCGTCACTCACCTCGATCGTGCCGCGCAGCCGGGCCGGATCGACGACGGCGACGTGGACACGTTCCGCGTCGGCGGGCCGGCGTCCGTCGTAGCCCGTCCACTCGACGGAGGTGCGGAAACCGGCGGCCGACATCGCCGAGCCCAGCGTCCCCGCCTCGGCCTGCGTGGCGTACCCGCCGACTCTGACCTGCCAGCCCATCGTGCCGTGCGGCGTGTCGGCGTACTGGTCCCAGGTCACCTGCTCGACGCGGGGCGCGAACCCGGCGGCCCGCACCTGCCCGGCCGTGGTGTCGGCCCACCCGCGGTCACCCAGCGGGGCCCAGGTGGCGGCACCCGTGAGGCGGTTGACGGCCGGGGCCTGGACGGTGACGGTCCACACCCCGGCGGCCCGAGGGTCACTGAGCACCCCGGTACGGACCTCCACCCCGGGCGCCACGTACCGAGTGGTCCACGCGACTGCATGCGCGGCGGCGCTCCCGGCCCGTGTGCTCGCGCCGGCCGGCGGAACGAACGCGACCAGGGCCAGTACGGTCCCCAGCACCAACCCCCGTCCTGCGCTGCGGCGCGCACCCCGTACCGCGTACCCGAACGTCTCGGCTCTGACAGACATGCCTCTCCTGACGTACGACTGGACGTGTGCGGCGCCACGTGTCATCTCCGCACCGCCCGGCCATCCCAGGCCGACACCAAGACCCCTGCGTGAAGCGGCGGACACCTGGTGGAAAAGCCTGTACGACATCCGCCACACCCGTTCCGATATGGACGGCGCGTTCATTTCATGCTTATATGAACGTGTCGTTCATTTAGGCCCACGTGAAAAGGAGACCCCCATGAGCACCCCCACCACCGACCGTGTCGCACTGGTCACCGGCGGCTCGGGCGGCATCGGCCGTGTCGCGGCCGAGCGGCTCGCCGCGGACGGTTTCGCGGTCGCCGTGCAGTACGCGGGAAACAAGGCCAGGGCCGAGGACACCGTGGCCGCGATCACCGTCGCCGGCGGCAGGGCCCTGGCAGTGGGCGGCGACGTCGCCGACGAGAGCGCGATGAGCGCGGCCTTCGACGCGGTCGAGTCGGCCTTCGGCGGCATCGACGTGGTCGTGAACACCGCCGGGATCATGATCCTGTCCCCGGTCGCGGAGCTGGACCTCGCCGACCTGGACCGGATGCACCGTACGAACATCCGCGGCACCTTCGTCGTCTCCCAGCAGGCGGCACGCAGGGTCCGCCCGGGTGGCGCGATCGTCAACGTCTCGACCTCGGTGGTCCGCACCCAGCTGCCGGGTTACGGCGCCTACGTCGCCAGCAAGGCCGCGGTCGAGGGCCTGACCCTCATCCTGGCCCGTGAGCTGCGCGGCCGGGACATCACCGTCAACGCCGTCGCGCCCGGCCCCACCGCCACACCGCTGTTCCTGGACGGCAAGGACGACGCCACCATCGCGAACTTCGCCAAGGCGACCCCGCTGGAGCGGCTCGGCGGGCCCGAGGACATCGCCGAGGTCGTCTCGTTCCTGGCCGGTCCCGCGCGCTGGGTCAACGGACAGGTCCTCTACGCCAACGGCGGACTCGCCTGACCCCCCTCGCCGTACACGCACCACCCCGCCCCTGCACTGTCATCGCGGAAAGGAACCACGTCCATGTCCACCACCGGCAACGTCGTCGTCATCACCGGCGCCTCCAGCGGTTTCGGAGCCCTCACCGCCCGTGCGCTGGCGGACGCCGGCCACACCGTCTACGCCGGCATGCGCCAGACCACCGGCCGCAACGCGCCCCAGGTCCGGGCCGCCGCCCAGTACGCCGACGAGCACCACGTCGACCTGCGGTCCGTCGAGCTCGACGTGAACTCCCAGCCCTCGGTCGACACCGCCGTCGCACAGATCGAAGCCGAGCACGGCGGCGTCGACGTGTTGATCCACAACGCCGGGCACATGGTGACCGGGCCGGCCGAAGCCTTCACCCCCGACCAGCTCGCCGAGCTCTACAACGTGAACGTCCTGTCCACCCAGCGCGTCAACCGCGCCGTGCTGCCGGGCATGCGCCGGCGCCGGCGAGGACTGGTGCTCTGGGTGTCCAGCACCAGCGTCAAAGGCGGCACCCCGCCCTACCTCGCCCCCTACTTCGCGGCCAAGGCCGCCATGGACTCCCTCGCGGTGTCCTACGCCGGCGAACTCGCCCGCTGGGGCGTGGAGACCTCGATCGTCGTCCCCGGCTCGTTCACCAGCGGCACCAACCACTTCGCCCACTCCGGCCACCCCGACGACACCGCCGTCGAGGCCGAGTACGAGAGCCGGTACCCCGGCCTGATGGAGCAGGTGGCGACAAAGCTCGCCGCCCTCGCTCCCGAGGACGCCCCCGCGTCGCTCGTCTCCGAGGAGATCGCCCGCATCGTCGCCCTGCCCGCCGGGAAGCGCCCCTACCGTGTGCACGTCGACCCTGCCGACGACGGATCCGAGGAGGTCTCCGAGACCGCCGACCGCATCCGCCGTGGCTTCCTCACCCGCATCGGCCTGTCCGACCTGCTCACCGTCCAGAGCTGAAATCCCTGGCCCGGGGCGCCGAGAGAGCCTCAGAGCGTGCGTCCCGCGGCCACTCCGGTGGAGACATTTACCATGAGCATCATCGAAATCCCCGCAGCCATCCAGACCTTCGTCGAGGCGACCAACCGCGGCGACGCCGAGGCGTTCGCCGCCGCGTTCACCCATGACGCCGAACTCGACGACTGGGGCCGCGAGTACCGCGCCCGCGACGGAGTGCGCGCCTGGGACCGGACCGACAACATCGGCGTACAGGCGCATCTCACGCTGGACGCGATCGAGCCCGGTGCGTCGTCCGACACCTATGTCGCGACCCTGACCGTGACCGGCAACGGCCACAACGGCACCGGCCCCATGACCTTCGCCCTGCGCGACGGGCTGATCGCGAGCCTGCGGATCGCTCCCTGACACCGCGCGCGACCTGACACAGAAACCGACCCGCCTCCCGGCAACCGAGCAGGAGCACACATGGCGAACGATATGAACCGGCCCACCGCCGGGGAGGGCGGCGGTCGCGGACGGGGGCGCCGGCCCGCGGACGAGGTCCGGGCGGACGTCCTGCGCACCGTCGGGGAGCTGCTGCTCGGCGAGGGCATCGCCGACCTCACCTTCGAACGCGTCGCCCGGGCAGCGGGCGTCAGCAAGACGACCCTCTACAAATGGTGGCCCTCCAGAGGTGCGCTCTCCCTCGACGGCTACTTCCACGCCGTCGAGGACACGCTCGCCTTCCCCGACACCGGGGACATCCGCGCCGACCTGCTCGCCCAACTCCGCGCCTTTGCACAGGTGATGACCCGGACCCCGGGAGGTCGCATCCTGGCCGAGCTCATCGGCGAGTCGCAGACGGACCAGGACCTGGCCACCGCCTACCGGAAGCTCTACTCGTCGCAGCGGCGCCGGCTGGCGGGGGAACGTCTCCACCGAGCCCAGGAACTCGGCCAGATCCGCGCCGACATCGACGTGCAGATTCTCGTGGACCAGCTCTGGGGTGCCGTCTACCACCGGCTGCTCATCCCCGACGAACCCGTCACCGACGACTTCATCGTCGGACTCGTGAACAACCTGCTGGACGGAGTCCGCCCGAAGTAGTCCGGTGACGTCGGTCATGCCCGCCCAGGATCGGGCGGGCAGGCAGGCTCAGCGCAGCACGACGTCGAACACCATGTGGAAGAACGCGTCGATGGGGGCGGCGGACTTGTCGGCGCGGGCCGCGATCAGGGCGCCCTCCCAGGCGCTGAGGACGAAGAGCGCGGTCGCCGACACGTCGAGCGAGGCGCTGACGTCGCCCGATTCCTGGGCTTCGGCGAGTACGCGCTCGATGTGCGAGGCCCACTGCCGGAAGCCGCGCCGGACGGCCGAGCGGATCTCCTCGGAGTGGTCGGCCACCTCGGCGCCGAAATTGCCGACCAGGCAGCCGCGGACGAAGCCGCTGTCCACCGTGTCCGAGCCCATGAACTCGAAGTGCGCCCGGAGGCGTTCCAGCGGGGGGTGCCCGGCGGCGTCGAGCATGTCGAAGCGCAGGCCGGCGGCATAGCGGTCGAGCGCCTCCAGGGCGCTGTCCTCCTTGCTGGCGAAGTGGTTGTAGAAAGAACCCTTCGGGGCGCCGGCGGCCGAGGTGATGTCGCTTATGCCGGTGGCGTTGAAGCCCCGGATGCGGAACTGCTCCAGTGCCGCCTGCGCGATCTCCTCGCGCTTCGACGCACGTGCCATTCGGATCACCTCGCCCTCAATATGTCCGGTCGTCTTGGCCGCTGTCAAGCCTGGGACGCGGGCCCGCGCACCCTCGCCGACCAGGCTTGACGCCATCTAAGACGACCGGTCATATTGAACTCGCAACGTCACACCGAACCCCGTCGGCCCACGCCCGGCGGGCGGTACCAAGGAGCCTCCATGTCCACCACCTACCGAGCCTTCGAGGCCACCGGAGTCCACAACCTGCGCCTGGTCGAACGGGAGCCGGCCGACCCGGCGCCCGGACATGTCCGCCTCCGGGTGGAGACCTGTGGTGTCTGCCACTCCGACGTCCTTGCCGTGGAGGGCCTGCGCGCCGACCCGTCGAGTCCGATCGTGCCCGGCCACGAGATCGTCGGCGTCATCGACGCCGTGGGGCCGGGCGTCACCGCCTGGCACCCGGGCGACCGCGTCGGCGTCGGCTTCCTGAACGGACACTGCGGGGAGTGCGAGCCGTGCCGCCGGGGCGACTTCGTCAACTGCCTCGACCAGGGGCAGACCGGCACGAACGTCGACGGCGGCTACGCCGAGGTGACCTACGCGCGCGCCAGCGGACTGGTCCGCATCCCCGAGGGCATGTCCGCGGCCGAGGCCGCCCCGCTGCTGTGTGCCGGACTGACCACCTTCTCCGCGCTTCAGCAGGACTCCGTCAGGGCGGGCAGCCTGGTGGCCGTGCAGGGCATCGGCGGGCTGGGACACCTCGCCCTCCAGTACGCGCGCAGCCTCGGTTACCGGGTCGCCGCCGTCGCCCGCGGCAAGGACAAGGAGCCGCTCGCCCGTGAACTGGGCGCTCACGAGTACATCGACAGCGCGGAGACGGACCCCGGCGCGGCGCTGGCCGGCCTGGGCGGCGCCTCGCTCGTCATCGCCACGGCGTCGAGCGGCGCGTCCATGAATCCGCTGGTGCGAGGCCTGGCGCCGGGCGGGAAGCTCGTCGTCGTGGGTGCCGCGCCCGACCCGCTGTCGGTGGCCACCGCCGACCTGATCTTCGGCACCCGGAGCATCGTCGGCAGCCTGACCGGCTCGTCGATCGAGAACGAGGACAACCTCGCCTTCACCCTGGCGCACGGCATCCGCCCCTCCATCGAGACGATGCCCTTCGAGCGGGCCATGGACGCCTACGAGCGGATGCTCTCCGGCAAGGCACGGTTCCGCGTCGTCCTCGACGTCACCGCGTGATCGTCACCGCCGGCACAGCCCCAGGCGGCTCACCCCCTCGTGCCGCCGAACGCCACGCCTGACTACAGCTCCAGCAACGCCTGTTCGACGGCCTCCGTCAGAGCCGGGTGGATGTACATGACGTCGTGCCCGATCCGGTCCACCGTCAGTCCCAGGGACATGGCCTGGATCAGGGGCTGGATGAGCGTGGCGGCCTGGGGCCCGATGATGTGCGCGCCCAGGAGCATGCGATCGGTGGGGCTCGCGAGGAGTTTGACGAAACTGGCGGTGTCCTCCAGGGCCCATCCGTAGGCGGTCTGGGCGTAGTCGCGGACGCTCACCAGGAAGTGGATGCCGCGCCGTCGCGCCTCCTGTTCCGTGAGTCCGACACCGGCGATCTGCGGGTGGGTGAACACCGCGTGCGGTGCCACCGTGTTCGGCAGCGTCCGCACGTCCTGCGGATGGAGGATGTTGTGCCGTACCACCCGCGACTCGGCGTTCGCCACGTGCTTGAGCTGGAAGTGGTTCACCGCGTCGCCGAGTGCCCACACCCCCGGCACGGACGTGCGGTAGGCGTGGTCGGTGACGATGTGGCCGTGTTCGTCCAGCTCCAGTCCGCCGTCGACGGCCCGCAGCCGGTCGGTGTTGGGCCTGCGGCCGACGGCCACCAGCAGCATGTCGGCCTCGACGGCGTGCTCGCCGTCCGGAGCGGCCACCCGTGCCGCCACGCCGTCCCCCTTCGGTCCGACGGAGGTGACCTCCGAACCGAGCAGCACACGGTGCCGCTGTGCGGCGAGTTCGGTGAAGCGCTGCGACACCTGCTCGTCCTCCGCCATGAGCAGGCGTGGCCCCCGCTGCACGATCGTGACGTCCACACCGAACGAAGCGAACACGTGGCCGAACTCGGCCGCGATGAAGCCGCCGCCGAGCACCAGCATGGAGGCGGGCAGGTCGTCGATCCGCATGATCGTGTCCGAGGTGTGGAAGGGCACGGTGTCGAGCCCCGGGATGTCCGGCACCACCGGCCGCGACCCGACCGCGACGACGAACGTCTCGGCGGTGATCCGCTCCGCCCCGACCTCCAGCACCTTCGGGGCCACGAAGCGGGCCGCCTCGGTGAACACCTCGACGCCCTGGCTTCTGCGGAATTCCGCCGCACTCTCGTGCAGCGGATCGATGCGGTCGAACACGCGGTCCCGGACGGACTTCCAGTCGACGTGCGACACGCTCGCGTGGACACCGAGACGCCGCGCCTCCCGCGCTCCCTCGGCGGCGTCCGCGGCGACCACGAACATCTTGCTCGGGATGCACCCCCGGTTCAGACACGTGCCGCCGAAACGGTCCGGCTCGACGATGGCGATCCGCAGCCGGTCGAACTCCTCGGACAGCAGCATGTTGCCGCTGCCTGCCCCCAGGACGACGAGATCGTAGTGCCGCATGTCTTCCACCCTCCGTCGGAAGGACACCGGCCTTGCGGCGCGTGGCCGTGGGAACACGGTCCCACGGATCACCATTCTGTTCGCATACGCCGCTTTCCACCACTGACGGACACGAGGACGACCAGGGGCCCGCGGCCGGTGCGTCCGGACACCGGTGGGCGCCGCCTCAGCCCGCGGACCCGCCGCCGACCGGGATGCCCAGCCGGTGGGCCACGGTGGTCAGGGCCGACCCGAGGGGGAGCGCGACCCGGGTGAGGGCGAGCGGGTCGCCCCGGGTCGGGTCCTGGTTGACGATCAGCACCGGCTTCCCCTCCTGGTGCGCCTGGCGGACGAACCGGAGCCCGGACATCACCGTCAGTGAGGAGCCCAGGACCAGCAGTGAGGACGCCTCACGGACCAGCCGCCGGCACTGCTCGACGCGCTGCGGCGGAACCGCCTCGCCGAAGAACACCACGTCCGGTTTGAGGACGCCGCCGCAGCGCGCGCAGGGCACGACGCGGAAATCCCCGACCTGCGCGTCGGTGAGGTCGGCGTCGCCGTCCGGGTTGATCCCCGCGGCCACCGGGTCGAAGCCCGGGTTCTCGGCCTCCAGCCGCCGGGCGAGTGCGCTGCGCGGGCTGAAGACGCCGCAGGAGAGGCAGACGACCCGGTCGAGGCTGCCGTGGAGTTCCACGACGCCCTCGCTGCCGGCGGCCTGGTGCAGGCCGTCGACGTTCTGGGTGATCACAGCCGAGACATGGGCGTGCCGCGCGTAAGCGGCCACGGCCCGGTGCCCGGCGTTGGGGGTGGCACGGCCGAAGGTGCGCCAGCCCAGGTGGCTGCGCGCCCAGTAACGGCGCCGCGCGTGAGCGCTGCCGGTGAAGTCCTGGTAGGTCATCGGGGTGTGCCGGCTCAGGCTCCCGCCCTTGCCCCGGTAGTCCGGGATGCCTGACTCCGTGGAGATTCCCGCGCCGCTGAGCACCAGTGCACCGCCGGTGCTCAGCGCATCGACGACCGGTTGCAGATCGGTGGTGCCAGGCGGCAGATCCGCGGCAGGGGTCCAGCTCAGGGTGGGGCGCATGCGCATGCCACCAGGGTACGGAGCCGGCGGCGCCCCACAGCCGCCTCCTAGGCGCTCCGGGACTCTCGCAGAGCGCCACGTCAGCGGTGTCTGCTGGTCAGCCAGAAGCAGGTCCCGGCTCCCAGACCGAACACGAGATGTGCGCTCAGGTCGTCAGCCAATGTCCGCGGGCTGTATTTCCAGATCGGCTTGTAGAGCCCGGCCTGCGGGAGGACCAGATACGCACTGGCCCACACAGCCGTGCCGAAGGGAATGCCGAGCAACGGGTTCGGGCGCCGGACCGATCCGGCAGCGATCCCGTACAGCGCACCCCAGACGGAGCCGTAGGACCAGTGCATCGCGGTACTCACGAGCCATGCCCACCGGTCAGGAACCTCGCGCTGGGTGAACCCCTCCAGGAGCCGCTTCGCCACCTTGCCCGGATCCGGGGCCGCTTCCCAGCCCTCGACCGGCGCGAACTCCCAGTCCTTGGGACTTTCGGTCCCTCCTGAGCGGCGATATCGCAGATAGCGCGTGGCATCCATGCAGATCGTCCCCGCGACGCCTGCGACGACGCCGTCGACGACGGCGGCCAGCGGCGTGAGGGGGCGTCGCCGTGGACGTCCTGTTCCCATGAGGCCCATCACTTCAACCACCTCGGGCAACTGCCGGTGTCAAGAGTCGTGCTGTCGCCCCCCTGACCTACAGGAAGTACAGAATCCCACCGGTCACCTTCGCCCGCACCCCAGCCTCTGGCTCGCGAGGAGCGGCCTCTCAGTAGGAACCACGATGTCAGCCCGCCTGCTCGTCGCTGGGGATCAGTTCGTCGAAGCCCAGGCCGCTGGAACGCTCGCCGCGGCCGGAGTCGCGCTGGATGCTCAGCCACACGACCACTCGGCCGGTTCGGGTCCGGGTGCGGTTGTACGCCGCCGTCAGGCGGGTGCCGGAGCGCGGCACTTCCTCCTCGTTGATGTAGTACGACCGGCCGGCGTCCAGGCCCTCCCGCAGCAGGGCCGTCCTCGGCCGGACCGGGGTGGTGCCGTCGACCTCGCTCAGCATCGATGCCCGCTGCAGCTGCACGTTCCGGTTGTCGCCGGGGACGTGCACCGGGATGAACGGGATCCAGTTCTCCGGCACCGAGCCCATGACCTCGTAGGAGATCGGCGCGTGCGGTGCGTCCGGAGTCCCGGGCTGGTGCAGACGGCGGCGGAAGGCGAGCGACTCCGCCGCGACCTCGTCGCCGGCCCGGCCCTCGCCGCTCGTCATGCGCACGGTCTGCTCGATGCCCCAGACCAGGTTCGCGCTCTCGTCGCGGACCAGCGCGACCTCTTCGAGCGCCGGGCCGGTCGCGACCTTCGGGGTACCGGGCGGGAGGAGCAGCCCGGCGTCGCCGTCGAGGGTGTACATCGACCAGTGGCGCCGGTCCGTGCCCTCATCGGCCGAGGTGATCCAGCGGCGCTCACCGAAGACGTCGGTCACCGCCAGGCCCTGGATCTTGGCGAGCGTGCCGGCCGGCAGATCGCACGGCAGCTGGTACCAGTCGTTGCTGAACACGAGAGCGAACTCGAGGAAGATCAGGCGCGCCAGGTCGGTGCTGTCCGGGGTGACGGCGGCGAAGTTCGTCCGCCCGTCCTCGACCGTCCACCAGCGCGGCAGCGGCATGCCCGAAAACCGCACGGGCGTAGGGAAGACCGTGCGGTTGAGGGCGGGCGGTGCCGTGCCGGCGCCGCCGAGCGAGCCGCCCTCCTCGACGGAGAACGCGTGCCAGTCGAGCTCACCGCCGGGATATTCGGGCGCCGTCAGTACCCGTTCCCCGTCGGGACCCGCGGCGGAGATGGAGAACCGGTGCTCCAGCCGCCGCGGATCCCACGCGTCGTCACCTCCCGGCTGGTCGATGAGTTCGTCGAACCAGGCGACCAGTCGGAGGCCGAGCGCGTCCAGCGCGTCGCGGTCCTGGCGGCGCAGGCCGGAGATGCCGTCGGAGGCGTGGCCGCCGCCCTTGACGTGTTGGTAGAGCGGGTATCCGTCCATGCGCCGGCCGGCCACCGTCTGAAGGGTCGCCCACACCTCCGGATGCGCGGCCGGCGCGTCGTCGGGCCCCGGCAGGGCGATCGGGTAGTCGTGGACGTACTCCTCGGCGACGTCGCGCCGGTTTCGCACGGACGACGCGGCGACCAGCTTCAGCCAGCGGCGGCCGAGCGAGAGCCGCAGGTCGAAGGAGATCGGCTCGGCACCGAAGGCGAAGGGCAGGGGCCGCCGTTCCGCCACGGTCTCGAGCGGACGGTCGGTGGGCAGCGGCTCGGCCTGGCCGCCGCCCGGCCGGAACCGGGTCGGTGGGCTCGCGACGACGGAGTAGGTCGCGGTCACCGGCGAACCACCGTCGGTGCCGCGGAACTCGCCGAGCTGCCACTGCCGGGCCAGCAGCCACAGCGGGTCGCGGATCTCGGCGCGCAGCGCCCGGGCGAAGTCGGTGGTGCGGGGCCGGCCCTCGATCCGGTTCCACACGCCGACCGTCGGGTTTTCTCGGCGCAGGAGCGCGCCGGCGAGGTCCGCGATGCGGGGCTCAGTCATGGTCTGCCTTCCAGCGCACGTTGGCGATCGCGAGGTCGGTGCTGATGGTGATCGGCTGCCGCGTCGCCGACAGCACGGTCGCCGGCAGCAGCTGGGCATACCCGGTGCCGTCCAGGTGCGCCGGTTCGACCAGCCGGGTCCGCGCCAGGTCGAAGGTCTCGGTGACCGCCGCGACGAGGTCGGCGACGTCCCACGTACCGGTCCGTACCGGTGGGGCGACGAGCAGCATGCTCTGCGGCGGTTCGGAATCCGGGCTGTCGGCGTGCACCGCGATGCCGGTCGTCTCCTTGTCGGTGGGGAGCACCTCGGTCCACTCGTCGAACAGCAGCCCGCACTCGGTGTCGTCGCCGCGCGACGGTTCGTCCGCGTAGTGCGCGGTGAACAACACACGGTCCCCGGTCAGGTCGGCGCCCGCGGCGAGCTCCATCCCGAGCCAGTGGTCGTTCGCCCGGAAGGGCAGCTGGATCGGCACCAGCCCCGGTTCGTCGTCCGGCTGACCGGACAGCAGGCCGTCGTCCCCGCGCAGCGCGTCGCTGAGCAGCACGACCCGTTCCCAGAGCCGGGGCATCTCGCGCACCCTGGCGACGCCGTGCAGCCAGTCGTCGACGGGGAAGTCGCGGCGGAACGGCGCCTGGGTCAGGTGCCGGACGAGCTTTCCGCTGTCGTCGAACGCGTCGTGCTGCTCGTCCGCGAAGTCGCGCGAGATGCCGTACTCGGGCACGACCAGGACGTCCGGGCCGAGCATCGCCCGCAACGCCCCGGTCGCGGCTGACGCGCGGTCCGCGGACGTCGCGCCGGGCTCGTCCGCGACGGCCAGCGCCCGATCGCCGGCGGCCACCCGGTCCTGGAGCTCGACGGCGAGGGCGCGAGCCCGCGCCAGCAGTTCCGCGCCGAACGCGACCACCCGGTCCTTCAGACCGGTCAGGTCCAGGCCGGTGGGGTCGATGTCGGTCAGCGGCCCCAGGCGGTCGACCCGCTCCAGCAGGCCGCCGAGCGTCGTCTCGTCCGTCCCGGCGAGGGCCTTCAGGTCGTTCACCCGGCCGCTGAAGACGTTCCGCGCACGGCGGATCGCCGAGAGGAAGTCGCGGGGCGTGCCCGGGTTCACGGCCGGGGTGGTGGTGAGCAGCCGCTCGATCGCGCGCAGCAGGCGCAACCGCTCCGGGTCCGGGGTGGACTTCGGCAGCTTGTCGTACGCGGCGAGCTGCGCGTCGGCGTCGGTCAGCGCGCGGGCCAGGCGGTCGGCGATCGCGGCCACCGCGGCCAGCACCTCCGCGTAGACACCTCGCCGCCACGTGGTCAGCTCGCCCCAACCGCTGCGGACCACGCCGAACCCGGCCGAGGTCCCGGCCAGGGCGGCGTATCGGGTGAGGAAGACGTCGATCCGGTCCAGCACCTCGCCGCGCCGTGGCGGGGCGGGCGCCGTCGGGTAGAGCCGCGCCAGGTCGCCGACGTAGTCGGCCACGTCGTCGGCGAGATCGGTGAGCGACTCGCGGACCTCTTGGGGCCGGTGCGGCGACACCGAGACGCCGTCGTCGAGGGACCGGTCCGGGGTGGTGGGGCCGGCCGCCGGTACCAGGTCGCTCGGCCGCAGGGGCCGGCCGGTGGTCAGCAGCGTCCGCAGGGCGGTGATCAGCGGCGAGAGCTCGAAGAAGGTGATCTTGTCGGGGATCCGTTGCGTGTAGCGGATGGTCAGCTCGCGGTCGGGCCGCGGGTGCGCGTCGTCGACCACGGCGCCGATGATCCGGTCGTCGAGGTCGGTCATCGCGGCGTCCCCGACCGGCCGCACGGCCCACAGCAGGTCGATCGGCGCCAGGCCGATGTCGTCCTGGGTGACCTCGTGTTCCTGGGCGTGGCCCTTCTCGTCGGTCCACGTCACCAGCGCGGCGACGTTCCGCGGCGACGGCAGCAGGGACGGCAGCCAGTCGTTGATCGCCGGCTCGGCCTGGGCCCTCGGAGTGTCCCGGCCGGCCGGATTCAGGCCGGTCTTCAGCCGGAGACCGAACCGGTGGGTGAGCGTGGTCCCGCTGCGGGGCGTCTCGATCACCGCGGGCTCGGGCGGCAGCCCGTCCTTGGCGTAGGAGTCGAGGGTCGCGGCGGCGCGCTCGACGTTGCCGGCCAGTGCCTGGTGGGCGGACTCGGCGACGGCGAGGTCGGCGACCGCGTCGTTGATGTCGAGCAGCCGGGCCGCTTCGGCGGTGATGGCCGCGGCCTGGGCCGGGCTCGCGTCGGGCAGTGTGTCGATGCCGAACTTGTACGTCTGCGGTACGGCGTTGCGGGTCAGGTGCCGGACCAGGGCGAGACCGTCGACGACGTTCCTGGCCTCGACCTGTCCGATCTCGACCTGCCCGGGATCCGTGCCGGTCGCGGTCTGTTCGATCTTCCCGGCCTGCAGGGGGAACTGGAGCCGCAGTGCCGCGATGAACTCGTCCACCTCGGCGTCGCCGTGCCGGTCGTGCAGGCCGCGCTCGAACTGGTAGCCCAGCAGCGCGCCGAGCGACTGGCCCTGCCGCAGGCCGGCCAGGACGGACTGGGCGGTGCGGACCCGTTCCGCGCTGAGGTCCACCGCGAACGCGCCGGGGTTGTCGGGCGTGCGGTTGGCCGCATATCCGGCCCGCAGCACGGCCGCCGTCCGGGCGTGGCCGGGTGACGGCGTGTGCACGAACCCCTCGTTGCGCGGGTCGTGCAGCAGCGGCCTGCCGCCGGCGAACACCGTGGCGAGCGCACCGGTCAGAGTGACCGGTTCGAGGGCGGTGGTGTCCGGACGCAGGTCCTCCAGCCAGCCGTACGCGCCGAGGTGCAGTCCGGTGCGGGCCGGTGCGGTGCCGTCCGGGCCGAACCGGAGCTCGGACAGCCGTTCGGTGGCCAGGCCGAGGCGCCAGGCGTCGAGCCGGTGGGTGGCCAGGTCGAGGTGCTCGGCGAGCACCCGCTCCAGCCGGGCGGTCGGCAGGTCGGCCAGTACGTCCAGGGCCTTGGCCTGCTCGGCGAGCGGGGCCGCGGGGCCCGGCTGGGACAGCACGTCCGGGATGAAGTCGACGAGCAGCCGGGCCGGGTCCCCGGTGACGGCGGGGGCCGGGGAGTACAGCAGACGGAACCGGCTCTCGCTTTCCGTGGAGCCGGCCCGGATGTGGACGAACGGTGCGTCCGACGGCGACGGCACGGGCATTCCCGCAGCGGCCGCGAGGGCGCGCGCCGTGTCGTCCCAGCCGAGCAGCACGGCGTGGCGCAGCAACAGGTAGAGCAGCGTGGCCGGGCGGACGTCGTCGGTGAAGCCGAGCTCCAGCCGGATGGTGTCCAGGTGGGTCTGCGCCGGTTTCGCGCCGGCCAGGTCGGCCAGCCAGCGCACGTAGTTCTTCCCGTCCGTGGTGTACGTCCTGACCGGTTCGGTTTCCGACAGCGGGCGGTCGTCGACCAGCGGGGCCAGGAAGGGCTGCTGGAAGTCGGTGAACAGCCGGCGGAGCAGGTCCGGGGACGGGCCGGGCGCGGCACCGAACCGCTCCAGCAGCGCGCGCACCGGTTGCGGCTGGTGCAGCGCGTCCAGGGCCGGCAGCACGGTGCTGCCCAGCCCGGCCAGGTTCTCCCGGTTGAACAGGTCTTCGACGCTTTGGGCGTACCGCTGGTGGTATTCGGCCGAGGTCGGGTGCAGCGCGAGGAGGTCCAGCAGCAGCTGGTGCGGGTCGTCGGTGTCCTGGCCCAGGTGCGGCACGTGGGTGGCGGCCGCTGTCCAGTCCTCGGTAGCCGCCTTGAGTACCTTCTGCAACGCGAGGCGGTGTGTCGCCGACTGCGGGTAGGCGAGCCGGGAGAACGCGGTCGTCGGCAGGATGCCGTACGGCTGCCGCCCGATCTTCACGGTCGGCAGGGGACCGCGGCCGGAGACGTACTTCAGGAAGAAGTCGCGGGTCGCCGCGACGGCGGCCGGGCCCAGGAGCGGGTTCATGGCGGTCTGGAGGAAGTAGCCCCAGGTCGCCGGCCACAGCGCGGTGTTCGCGGCGCGGGCGTCGCGGTGGTCGGTGCCGTCCGCGTTCGGCATCCCGGTCAGCACGGCCGGGTCGAGGCCCAGCAGCTCGACGAGCTGCTGTCCGTCCGTTCGGGTGGTCCAGTCCGCCGGAGCCGCCGCCGCGAACGCCGTCGTGCCGGCCCGCAGGGCGGCGTCCGCCTCCTGGTCCGCGTCGACGCCCGCGGACGCCGCTTCGGAGTTGTTGGTCGGTGTCCCCTGGGGCAGCAGGCTGAACCCGTCCGGACCCCGCAGCTGCCGGGTCACGAGGTCGGCGAGGTCGAGGGCGGTCTTCGCCGGTGTGGACTGCTCACGCAGCCCGAGTACGACCAGCCGGTCGAGCCCGTCGCGGAACTGGTCGGTGCGGGGAATGCGCACGCCCATGCCGACCGCGACCGCCCGGTCGAAGTCGGTGAGCCAGCGGAGCCCGTCCGGGACGTGCAGCACCCCGGTCTGTTCGTTCACGCTGATCTGGTCCGCGGCGGTGGGGTCCGGGCTCACCTGCAGCGTCGCGGGCACCGGGGCGCCGGTCACCGACACCACCTGGGCGCCGCCTACGAACCCGAGCACCCGGAAGCGGTCCGGCAGCAACCGGGCCTGCGCGGCACCCGTCCAGGAATCCGTGGCCACACTGCCCGCCGCGGGCGCGGGCAGCACGAGGAACGCGACGACGACGTCGTCGACCGCGCTCACCGCGGCACCGTCCACTCCGAACGGACGACGGGCGCGGATCGCGTCGGCGCGATCGGCCCGCACGGCGGCGTTCAGGGCGGCGTCCGCCCGCCGAACGGCGTCGGGGTCACCGTGGGCCCGCCAGATCGCGGTCCAGTAGGTGATCGAGGGCTGGCGGTCGGCCGGAGCGGGAGCGGTCGTGCTGCGGATGACCAGGACCACGGCACCGTCGGGCACCCCCGCCGGTTCGTCCGCGGGGTTGGCGGGCGTCCTGGTCCGCAGAAGCCAGGACGCCCGTCCGGGGGAGACCCGCCCGGCCAGTTCCCGCCACGCGGTCCGGAGCTCGACGGCCCGACCGCCCGCGGCCCACCGGGCGGTCCAGTACGCGTCGAGCGCGCCGATCTCGGCGTCGGTCGGCTTCGGTTCGAACTTGTCCACGGCCCATTCGTCGGGGAACACCCGGACCAGGAGCTCGGTGGGGGTGAAGCGGGCCTCGACCCGGACCGGGGCCAGCAGCACCGGGAAGTCGTCACTCAGTGCGGTCATCGCGGCAACATTTCCTGTGCGTGCACGGCCACCAGGACCGGCACTTGGAAGAGGATGTAGGCCAGGTCGGCGGAGCTGAGCCCCGCGGACCACAGCGGCAGGTTGACGTCTTCGGCGCGCTGGTCCTGCTTCTCCGTGTCGTCGGTCCCGTCGAAGCCGGCCAGCGGCACGGTGACGGCCGGGTCCAGGTCGAGGAACCCGCGACCGCCGGGGTCGACGTCGTCCCAGGTGAGGTCGTTCCACACCTCGAGGTGGGTGGGCGGCCCGTCGTCGACGCCGAAGCGCGGGTCGCCGGGACGCTCCTTGATCACGAAGAACCAGCCGGCGTCCAGGCCGGGGCGGCCGAGCGCCTGGTCGGCGTCCAGGTCGAAGCCGAGCAGGTAGATGTCCGGGTCGGCCTTCGCCTCGTACGTCGGCAGCAGGAGCTGTTCCGGCGAGGGCAGTCCGGTCGGCGGGAGCTCGACGAGCCGCCGGGGCTGGGTCGGGTCGGGCAGCCCGTCGCGACCCGGTGGCCATTCCGCCTTCTGGGCGTAGATCGCCGCCGTCGGGTACTTCTTCAGCAGCTCGCCGCGGACCACCAGGACGAGGTCGTCGCCCTGGGGCCGGCCGGTCTTCCGGTTCTCGTTGTCGCCGAGCCGGGTACCGAGGGACCACTCGTGGATCGGCGGGATGTCGTAGCCCCGCTCGCGGCGGTCGGCCGCGGTCTCCCGCGGCAGGGGCAACGCGGTGACCGGGTCCCAGAACTGCCGGAACGGTGTGCCGCGCTGGTCGGTCGGGTACTCCCGCCAGAGCAGCTCGCGGGCCATCTCGTGGTTGAGCCCCACGAGGTAGGACTCGATGAACTCCCGGTTGTTCGCCAGCAGGGTGATCGAGTTCGGCGGCACCAGGTTCAGGTTCGGGACGAACGAGTCGGCCGAAAGCGCCAGCAGAGTCTGGTACATCGGCAGATCGAAGACCGGGTAGGCCATCGCCTCGGTGAATTCCGCCGCGAACGGCCGCAGCCGCTCGGGCAGGCTGACCGACCCCTCGAGCAGCGCCCGGGGCACGGTCTCGTCGGCACGCAGCCCGGCGAGCACCGAGGTCGTCGTGCCGAGCACGTCCAGCTGGGGTGGCCTGCGGGTGTTCCCCACAGCGATGCTCGTGTCGAATCCCTGGTGCAGCTCGCGCAGTGCGGCCTTGAACCGGAGCGCCTCCTCGCTGTCGGTGGTGCCGGGGTGCGGCCGGACCGGGTCGTCGACGGCGCGGAGCACGAAGTCCGGGCTGTGCGCCAGGACGTCGACCGGGTCCGCGCTCGGTGGCCGGTCCGGGTGCAGCGTGGCGGCCAGGTCGGCCGGGGTGACCAGCGCCCCGGGCGTGATCTTGACGGGCGCCGCGGTGACCGGGTCGACGGGGGCGTCCATCCGGGACAGCAGGCCGTCCGCTCGCGCACCGTCGAACGGCAGGGTCCGCATCAGCCGGGAGCCCGGCCGGACGATACGGCGCATCGCCGGTGACACCGGTGCCGCCGCGACCTGGCTGGTCGCCACCCGGAACCCGACCGCGACCTTGTCCGCGGTGTCGGCGACGAGACCGGTCCCGGTGCCCGCGGTGGTCGTGACCCGGGAGTGGGCCGGCGCCGTGAGGGTCAGGGAGCGGCCCGACAGCGCGGGCGCCGCCGCGAGTGCCGCCGGGCTGCCGCCGGTCGGCGGGTCGACGTGCTTGGCCTGGAGCACGTGACCGACCTCGCGGGCCAACTGGGCGGCCCGGATCCGGCCGTTGGCGACCAGCACGTCGCCGACCTGCGCCCACGCGGCCGCCATCAGGTCTTCCTGGCGGTCCCGGACCACGCGGGCGCCGAGATTCGCCGCGACCCGGAACCGCGGGTCCAGGTTCAGCCGGTGCACCCAGTTGTGGCTCGTCTCGGGCGGCACGTCCGTGCCGTTTTCGTCGTTCAGCAACCGGGTGGTCAGCGCGTGCCAGCGGCCGTACAGCGGGGGTGTGATGATCGGGTCGGGGCCTGCGCCGTCCGGTCCGGCGGCGAGGGCCGCCGCAGGCCCGGCCAGGGGAGTGGCCGTGTGCGCCGCCGCGGGTGCGTGCCGCTGGTAGTCGTCGGCCAGGTTGATCACATCGGCCAGCGCCCGCTCGAACGGGTGGGGATACGGCGGCGCCGAGGGCGGCGTGCCCAGGAAGTTGTCCCAGTTCTCGGCCGGGTCGACCGGCGCGTCCTGCCGTACGGGCACCTTGAGGGCGCCGCCGAGGGGCAGCACCCCGCCGAGCTCGACCGGCGTGTCGATCCCGTGCAACCCGAGGCCCGGTGACCGGTGCACGTCCATGCCCCGGCGGACGACCCGCGGGTCGGGGGCCTGCGGTCGCAGCAGCCGGACCAGGAACTCGAAGTCGCCCGCGGTGCCGGTGCTGAATCCCCACCGGTGGTAGTAGGGAAGTTGGCCCTCGGCAGGCCGGTTCGGGTAGGGCGGGCCCCAGCTCGAGTACAGCGCGCCCGGCGACGCCGCCGGGTCGAGCCCGAGGCCTGCGAGCCGCCCGGTTTCGAACGCCGGCACCAGGAACGCCTCGTACGCGGTGTCGGGCCGCAGGCGGCGCGGGCAGATCAGCCGGGAACAGGCGCTGTCCGGGTTGGTGCGCAGGAGTTCCCCGAGCGCGGCCAGCGCCGCGACCGTGTCGTCGGTCGCGACCGGAACGGCCAGGGCGCCGTTGACGTGGACATGCGCCCAGGCGCCGAGCTGGGCGGGCGGCGGCAGCGTGCCGGCCGGGTCGGCCACGGTGATGGCGGGCAGCGGGTGCCCGGGCCCCGGCACCTCCGCGAACTCCGTGCCGGCGGCCAGCACGACGAGCGCCAGCCACGGCGCGAGACGCTGGGTGGTCCCGTCCGGTGCGGCCGGGCTGTACCGCCAGACGAAGTCCTCCTCAGAGAACTCGATATGGGCCAGGAAGTTCGGCTCCACGGTGCTCACGCCCGGCCGCGGCTCGGTCCGCGAGATCGCCCTCGGGTCCACTCCGACGACGTCCCCGGGGCCGTAGAGCTGGACGTTCTTCGTGACGGGCGGCAGGGTGATCGTGCCGCCGTCGAGCGCGTCGCCCAGGACCTGGAGTCGCACTTCGACATGGGCCCGTTCGGCGGTCTGCGGGTTCTCGGTGATCCTGGTACTGATGCCGGTGCGCAGCCACGGCAGGAAGGAGTACGCGTTGGTCACGGCGTGCTCCCGTCGAACAGCTCGGTGGTCGCGGTGAGTTCGACGCCGGCCGGGTCGGCGGCCGCCAGGCCGGACCGGACCGCACCACCGGCGACGAGCACCCGGTCGTCGGACAGCGCGGTGGCGGCGAACGACCACCGCCCGGTCGTGAGCCCGGCCGCCGGCGTCCACGTGTTGCCCGCGACGTCGTAGACGAACGCGCTGCGGTACCCGGCCTCGTCCCGGTCGCTCGCGGACCCGCCGGCCACCAGGACCTGGCCCGATCCGAACGCGACGGCGCGGTGGAACGCCCGGCCCGACGGCATCTCGGCCCGCTCGGTCCACGTACCGGTGTCCAGGTCGTACCGCTCGACAGTCCGCCGGCTGAACGGGTCGAACGGCGCGGCGCCGGGCGAGCCGGGGGCGGTGCCGCCGGTGACCAGCACGGTCTTGTCGGAGAGCCGGGTGGCCCGGTGGTGGTGGCGGGCGTGCCCCAGGTTCCCGGTCGGCGCCCACTGTCCCGGCGCGTCGTCCTCGCCCGGGGTGTACAGCTCGCAGAACGCGAGGGCCGCGTCGTCGGCTGCCCCGGTCGGGGCGACCCCGCCGACGACCAGGACGACCCCGTCGGCCAGCAGGACGGCGGTGTGACCGGTCCGGGCGTCGGTCATGGCGGCGACGGTGTGCCACTCACCGCCGTGGCCGGGGTCGTACCGCTCCGCCGACCGCAACGCGGTGGTACCGCCGCCGCTGCGGGCCGCGCGGCCGCCTGCCACGAGGACCGACCCGTCTGTCAGCAGCGTCGCGCTGTGGCCCCAGCGAGCCGTTTCCAGCGGACCGGTCGCGGTCCACCTGCCCGTGCCGGGGTCGTAGACCTCGGCGGTCCGCAGGCCGGTGGTGCCATTGAGTCCACCGGCGGCGAGGACCTTCCCGTCGGCGAGGAGGGTGAGGGTGTGCAGTTGCCGGGGTGTGTGCAGGGGGTCCTTGGCCCGCCACTCGCCGGCCCCGGCCGCGGGCGTGAAGACAGCCGTGTCGGGGATCGCGGAGGCGGTGGCGTCGGCGCCGCCGGCGACGAGGACGGTGCCGTCCTGGAGCAGCACGGGGCCGTCGTGCTGGCCGTACCAGGCGGCGGGGGTGATCAGGTCGTGGGCGTCGGTCGTCCATGTCCCGACGGTGGCCGCGGTGAATGTGGTCATGGTGTGTCGTTCCTCCAGGAGCCGGGTCACGGGATCAACACCTCGCCGGTGCCGGCGGGATCGGTGGTCGGACCGGCGGCACCCGCGGCACCCGCGGCGACGAGCACGCGGTCGTCGGTCAGCTCGGTCATGGCGTGGCCGAAGCGGCCGAGGGTGAGGCCGGCGACGCTGGTCCAGACGTCGTCGCCGGGGTCGTAGACGAGGGCGGAGCGGTAGCCGGCGGTGAGCTCCGGGGCCCCTGAGCCGCCGGTGAGGAGGACGACTCCGGAGCGCAGCAGCAAGCACCGATGCCGGCTGCGGCCCCCGCCCGGCATGGCCGCCACCGCCGTCCACAACCCGGTCACCGGGTTGTACAGCTCGGCGGAGGCGAGGCTGTGCGGGTCGAGGGTGCCATCGGCGGCGACGACCGGGTCGCCGCCGGTGACCAGCACCTTGCCGTCCGGCAGCAGCGTCGCCTGGTGGCCTGTGCGGGCCTCGGCGAGGCTGCCGGTGGGGGACCAGCCGGTGACCGGGTGGTACAGCTCGCAGTACGCCAGTGCGTTCGCCCGGCCGTTTCCGGTCGGCAGGGCACCGCCGACGACCAGCACCCGGCCGTCGGCCAGCGGCACGGCCCGGTGCCCGGTGCGGGCGTCGGTCATCGGCGGGGCAGCGGTCCAGGTTCGCGTGAGCGGGTCGTACAGCTCGGCCGACGCGAGCGCGCCGTCCTCCTGCCCGGGCCGGACGCCCGAGCCGCCCGCGACGAGCACCCGTCCGTCGCGCAGCAGGGTCGTCGTGTGCCCGTGCCGGGCCGTGCTCATGTCCGGCACCGGCGTCCAGGCGCCCTCGGCGGGGTCGAGGACCTTGGCCGAGGCGAGCGCGTTCGTGGCCGAGCGCCCGCCGGTGACGAGGACGCGCCCGTCGGCGAGGCCCGTGGTCGTGTGCCGCTCCCGGGCGGTGCGCAGCGGCGGACCGGCTGCCCATGAGTCCGAGGTGGGGTCGAACAACGCGGTCGCGGCGACCGGCGCGCCGGCCGCGTCCGTGCCGCCGGCCAACAGGGTCCGGCCGGTGGCCAGCGGCACCAGGTCCACTTCGGACACCGGCACGGGCAGGACACCGGCGGCGGACCAGGTACCGGGCACGCCCGGGGTGATGGCCGCCTCGGACGCCGGGATGACGTGCAACAGCCCGGCCAGGCTCTGGTCGTCGGCGACGAAGTCGGCGAGCGCGTCCTCGGCGGTGGTCCGGCTGCGGAACGTCGCCGGCGCACCGCGGGACGGCCGCCCCGGCACGCTCGGCGGGAACGCCTGCCGGTTGCTCTTGAGGTAGGCGACGACGAACCGCTGCTCGGTGACACGGACCGTGTCGACGGCGGCGAACGGCTGTTTCTGCTGTGCCTGGCGGGCGGAGAGGGGGGCGCGGCTGGTGCTGCTGCCGTTGAGCAGTTGGTCGAAGACCGGCCCGCTGACGGTGTGGAAGCGTTTCACCGGTGTTGCGGCTGCGGCGAATCCCGCCGCCGGGGTGGTGGTGCTGTTGTCGATGATGTGGAGTTCGTAGCGTGCGCTGCGGCGGACCACCCTGGCGGTGGCCAGGGCTTTGTCGGCGACGAGTTCGAGCCCGGCGTCCTGCGTCTCGTAGGAGGGCCGGGACAGCTTGGCGGCGTCGGAGAGATCTTGGAACTGCCCCATGGCGAACCGGTCAGCCGTCTCGCCGGCGGTGGAGAGTCCGCTGTTCGGCACCGGGGTGACGCGGAAGCGTTTGCCGTCCGCGGCGCGTTGCCCGCCGATCCGGTCCACCCGCACGTTCAGCGGCAGGGCCCGTTGCCGGACGAACAGCCTGCCCAGCGGGTGCAGCACCAACTCGCCGGTGTCCGGCAGGTTCCGCAGGTTGACCAGCGCCCGGTTGCCGCCGGAGGGCAGCCGGGTTTCCCACCCTTCGGTCTTGCCGATCTCGGCGGCGAGCAGGGGGAGTACGGCGACCGGCGGGAGTGTGGTGTCGCGGTCCTGGCCCCAGGTGATGTCGAAGTCGGCGGAGATGGAGAAGAACAGGAAGCCGATGGAGCCGCGTCCGTGTGCGCGCCAGGGCGCGGGGCCTTCGAGCTGGAAGTCGAGGTCGATGCCGAAGGCACCGACACCGAAGGCCTTGAGGGTCACATGGGCGGAGATGTGGACGGCGAACCGGAACGGGGAGAACTGGAACAGTCCGTCGAAGCCGAGGTGGCCTTCGACGCCGAAGCCGCTGAATCCGAGCCGGACTTCGGCTTTCGCGCCGAACTGGACCGTGTTGCTGGTGATGGCGAAGTAGCCGAGCACCCGGATCAGCTGGTTGCCGCGGTTGAGCAGGTCCACCGACAGCCGGTCGGGAACGGGGAACGGCAGGGGTGGCGGCCGGTATGCGGGATGGAATCCGCCGACGGTCAGTACCAGATCGGGGTTGTCGCCCCAGGCCACGAGGACGCCCATGCCGCCGTCGATGGTCATGGCGAGGATGCGGGAGTCGAAGAGCTTCGCGAAGAACCACAGCCGTGACTTGTCGAGTTCGAGTGCGCCGACGAACTGTGCCTGGACGACCAGCAGCGGATCGTCCACCGTGGGCAGCGCGGCTTTGAGCACGCCGAGGACGGCGATGTTGCCGGGGATCTCGATGATGACGCCGAGCGAGATGCTGACCAGGGTCGGGGTGCCCCAGCCGATCTTGGCCATGGGGCCGATGAGGAAGGTGCCTTGTTCGGGCGGGAAGAACCGGGCGAGGTCGGAGAGGATCCGGGGTGCGTTGGCGATGACGTCCCTCGGGAAGGCCACGGACTCGATCGCCCCGGTGCGCACGCCCTCGACGAGCGCGGCCAGGTTCATGCCGCGGTTCAGCCCGACCAGGCCACCGACGGCCAACAGCGTGAACCCGTACCCCAGTTGGATTCCACTGCCGAACTCCGCCGTCAGGAGAAGCAGCAGGGAGAACCCGGCCGAACCGTCCGGCTGGCGCGTCGTGATCAGCCCGATCGCCTTCAGCGCCAGGAAATCCGCGAACTCCAGCTCCAGCGCGCCCGCGTACTCCCCGCGGTCCGGGTCGAACGCCAGGAACCCGCCCCCCGAGATCCCGCCCGCGTCGATCGACAGGCCCGCCCCGGAGGGCGGTTTGAACCCGAGGGAGAAGTCGGCGAGGCCCAGACTGCCGCCACTGTCCGGTTGCGACATCCGCAGCACGGCACCGGTCCGCTGGACCGCCACGAAGACCGGGCCGAGCCGGGCATCGACCGAACCCGACGCTTCGAGCGTGACGTCCCCACCGGCCAGCGACAGCGCGAGGTGCAGGCTGGTGACGGTCACGGGACCGACGCCGAGACTGACCGGAACGTCGACCTCCGCCCCGGCGGCCCCCTTGAAGCGCAGCCCCGTGGCGGACGACCACGCCAGCGCGAGGTCGACGTCCAGCTCGATCGAGCGGGCCGGCAGGATCGTGCCGAGGAACCCGTCCGCGTCGGCCAGGTCCAGGACGACCTTGCCGCCCTCGACGGCCGCCTCCACCACGAGTTCGCCGTCAGCACGTCCCTCGGCGGCATTCCATTCGAGGTCCGCGCCCGCCGTCGCGCGCAGCAGCCGCGCCTCGATCCGCGAGCCGCCGGCCGTGCCCAGCACGAGGATCGGCGGGGCCCCGGCCGCGTACGGGGCCTGGAAACCGAACCGCACGCCGCCCCGGACTTCGGCCGCCGGCGGGACGACCCGGAGATCGGCGGGCGGCAGCAGTTCGACCGCGGCCTTCTCCTCCACGGCCGCGTCGGACGTCACGACGAGCGCCACGGTGTCGCCGATCGGCAGGACCAGGTTCAGCCCCTCGGCGGCCGCCAGACGCAGCAGAGCCTGGACGCCGGGCACCGGGTCGTCGGTGACGCCGATGTCGACCGCGGCGACACGCAGGAACGGCGGTGGCCCGGTCTGCACGAACGCGAAGTTCGTGACCGCGCCGAGGAAGATCGCCAGCCGGCGCAGCAACAGGTCCCAGTCGAACTCGGGCGTGCCCCAGCGGTAGAGCTGCGAGAGGACGTCGACAGGGTCGTGGAGCAGCGCGTTCAGCCGGTCGAACCGCAGGACGCGGCGCACGTGCGCGGGCGCCGCCGGCGTCGCGGCCTGGGGAGTCGACTCGAGGACACCGAGCAGCTCCAGTGAATACCCGGCCATCGGTATCTGCTCTTCGAGGTAGGTCGCCAGCGCGAAACCGAGCAACCGCTGCCCCACCTCCGAGGCGAACGCCTCGACCTCGGCCTGCCGTGGTCCGGCCGCCTGCGCCCCCGCCCTGATCGCCGTGGACACGACGTCGATCGCCGTCGTGACACTCTTGATGATCTGCGCCGTGGCCGCCACCGCTGTCGCGATCCGGGCGGTGTCACGGGAGTCGATCGCCGCGGCCAGGTCCGCCACCACGCGAGGCAGTGCGCTCAGCGCGGTCGCGGTGCCCCCGATCGCGGTCTGCACGGCTTGCGCACCGAGGACCACGTCGGGTGCGGGCAGCCCGATCTCGGCGAACAGGAGGGGGATCTCGCCGCCACGCAGGCGTTGTTCGAGCGGCGCGAACGCCCGCCCCATCTCCAGCATCAGCGATTCGACGGTCAGTGCCATTTTTCGCTCCCGGTTCGGCGGTCGGGGTGGCCCGTAGCGGAGGCGTTCACTTCAAAGCCCCGGACGTGACGAGCGCGTAACCTTGCTGACCGAAGACGACGGACCCCTCGACCGTGATCTTCCACTTGCCGACCGGCGGATGGTCGACGATGACCATGTGCACGTTGTTGCGGAGATCCGGTGGGCCCGGCGGGCCGGACCCGACCGGCCTCGACAGCCCGGTGGGAATGTCGATGTCATTGCCGACGTAGGCGATTCCCCCGGGGTCCTCGGCCTCCAGCCTGAGGAGGTTCCGCGCAGGCAGGGTGTGCAGGGTCTCGGCGGGTGGAACGTCCGTCCACACCAGCGTGATCTTGAGCTGTTCGGTGATGCTGCTGACGACGACTTCGTGCGTGCGCCGTTGCCCGATCTCCAGGCCGGCGCTGTGCCGCACGTCGTGCACGTCCACCCGGCGGCGAGCGCCGTCGAAGAAGAGCGTGCGATCGAGCCGGATGAGCCCCCAGCCCTCGGTGAGGCTCGGGTACCCGGGACGACCGGTCATGTCGACGGTCGAGTTGAGCAGCACCGCCCGGATCAGCGCGCCGGTCGGCAGCAGGCGGCGGTCCGGCCGCTTCCTGCCGGTGGGGTACCACCCCTCCGTGAAGTACTGGCGCACGAGCGCGGCCGCGGCCGCCGCGTTCGGCGCGGCCCAGCTCGTGGCGACCGCCGCGAACACCTGCGGCTCGCCGGTCAGGCAGTACGGTGCGGACGGCGACGCGGGGTTCACCAGCGCCGAGCTGATGCCGCCACCGACGGCCATGATCTCGGGCTTCCGGCGCTTGTCGGGGCTCGTCGGCCCGGGAAGCCCGTCGCCGTCGCTCATCTCCAAGGGGAAGGCCTTGGCCGCCGCGACGCACAGCACGTTCTTGGCGATCCCGGGCGGTGTGTTGTCCGCCTCGTGGAACCCGGCGCCGGCGCCGACGACCACATGGTCCTCGTTGCGGAAGCTGAACTCGTCCGCGTCCCGAGCCGTCTTGTCGTAGCTCGTGATGTCCGCGAGCCCCCAGCTGTTGTTGTGGATGGTGGCGCCCGCGGCCTTCGCGTCCTCGAGCATCTTCAGGAGATGGTTGTCGCGGGTGCGGACGACTAGCCTCGCCGCGAACGCCCCGCCCCGGTGCGGGTGGGTGCCCGGGTTCGCGCGGTCGTCGCCGGCCGCGATGCCCGCGACGAACATCGCGTGCTCGTTCACCTTGGTGTCGTTCTTCCTGGTGAGCGAGAGGATCTTGCGGTGGCCGGGACCGGGGACGTTCGGCTCGTCGGCGAAGAAGCAGTGGTTCAGGTCGATCGTCCCGTCCTTCTCGATGATGCCGATCACCTGGCCCTCGCCGTGCAGGCCCTGGTCCCAGATCGTGCCGCCGTGCACGCCGACCCCACCCGACTGGATCGTCTGCGCCGCCTCCACGTTGAAATCCACGGCATCCGGTTCGGGCTCCGCCCAGACGACGTCGTCGATGGCCGCGATCAGGGGGAGAGCCGCACGGTCGTCGAGAGTGAACTCCGCGAACAGGTGGCTGCCGGCCGGGCGGTCGTCGATCATCCGGACGTCCCGGGCGCCGGCCGCGTCCAGTGCCGATCGCACGGTGCCGGCGTCCGCGTCGTCGAACATGGTCGTGATCAGCCGAAGCGGGGTGCCGGTGGCGGGAATCCACGGCGCGAGCTTCAGCGCCGGATCGAGTGCGGTGCACGACCGCACGAGGAAGTCGGCACGCAGCCTGCCGACGGTCCCGTCGTCGAGCCGCTCCAGGAAGGCCAGGTTCGGGATGAACCGAGCGAGGACCAGACCGTACGCGGCTTTCACCCGGGCGACGTCGGGTTCGGTCAGCAAGGCGGTGAACTGGACGATGGTCGCCTTCTTAGCCGTCGCGAGCCCCTGGACCGATACGGGTACCTCGATGGGGTCGAACGGCTCGTCGCCGATCATGAGGCGGAAGTCCGGTGACTGCGGCGCGGTACCGGGTGCGTTCACGTCATCCCCCCGACACGACCAGTGCGTAGCCTTGTCGTTCGAACACGAAGCTTCCTCGAAGAGTGATCTTCCAGAGGCCTGTGAACGGGTTGTCTACGATGACCATCTGGACGTTGTTGACGAAGTCCTGGGGGCCGGATCCACCCTCGTGGGAAAAACCTGTGGCGGGATCGATGTCATTGCCCAGGTACTTGACACCCAGCGCGTCCTCGACTTCCAGCCGGATGACGTTCCGCCACGTCTGCGTGGAACCCTCGAACGCGGGGAGATCCGTCCACACGAGCGTGATCTTGAGCGGCTCGGTTCTGGTGCCGACGAAATAGCGGTACGTGGCGCTGGTCTGCGGCAACAGCCCGGCACTGTGCCGTACGTCCTTCACGAACAGACGGCGGGCGGAACGCGGATCCTTCTCGAAGAAGAGCGTGCGATCGAGCTGGATCAGCCCCCAGCCCTCGGTGTTGGACGGATAGCCGGCGATGCCCGTCATGTTGACTGTCGAGTTGAGCAGCACCGCCTTGATCAGGGCGCCGGACGGATGGACGCTGCGATCCGGTTCCTTCCTCCCGTTGGGGTACCACCCCTCCGTGAAGTACTGGCGCACGAGCGTGGCCGCGGCAGCGGCGTTCGGGGTCGCCCAGCTCGTGGCGGCAAGCGTGGGGTTCTTCTTCGGGAGGCCGGTGTCGCAGTACACGGCGGGCGGGGTCCTCGGATTCAGGAGGGCGGACTGGATGCCGTTGCCCACCGCCATGAGATCGGGTTTGCGCCGCCCGTCCACGGTCGGCCCGCTCTTTCCGCTGCCGAAGGTCATGTGGTCGGGAAAGGCCTGAGCGGCGGCGACACACAGCACGTTCTTCGCGATCCCCGGCGCGCCGTTGCCCGATCCCCGGTCGTTCGTGTTCGAGGCAGCGCCGATGATCAGGTGTTCCTCGTTCTTGAAGCTGAAACTGTCCGCGTCGACCGCGTCGGCGTTGTAGGTCGTGACCAGACCGGACCAGCTGTTGCTGTGGATGAAGGCCCCCGCCTTCTTCCCCCTGTCGAGAAGCTCCACGTATTTGCGACTTACCGGTGCGACCAGGTCGCCCATGCTGTTGCAGACGATCCTCGCCTCGTACGCGCCACCCCGGTTCGCGTGAAGGGTGCTCGTCCTGCCGTCGGCGCTGCGCTGGTCGCCGACCGCGATGCCGGCGACGAACATGAAGTGGTCGTGCGCCCCGACGTCGTTCTGGTCGAACATGCCGAGGACCTTGCGATGGTCCTCGTTCGCCTTGGACTCATCGGGATCATTGAAGAAGCAGTGGTTCAGGTCGAGACGGCCCTTGTCGATGAGTCCGAGGATCTGGCCCTCGCCGTGCAGCCCGCGCCGCCAGATCGTGTCGTCCGCCGGGCCGCCGGTCCGTCCCGACTGGAACACCTCGGCCGAGGGCACGTCGGTCACATCGCGCTCCGGCTCCGGCTCGACGAACACCACCTCGTCGAGGGCCGCGACCTGCGGCAGTAGGGCCCGGTCGTCGAGGGCGAACGAGACGTACTGCTCGCTGCCGAGCGGCCGGCCGTCGGTGAGCACGACATCGCGTGCACCCAGCGCACTCACCGCCGCGCCGACGGAGGCCAGGTCAGCGTCGGCGAACAGGGTCGCGATCAGGTCGAGCGGCGTGCCGGTGGCGGGCAGCCAGGACGCGAGTTTCAGCGCCGGGTCCAGCGCGACGACCGAGCGCACCAGGAAATCGGCCCGCAGCCTGCCGACGGTCGCGTCGTCGAGCCGCTCGAGAAACGCCAGGTTCGGGATGAACCGGTCGAGCCTCAAGCCGTACGCGGCCTTCAGACGGTCGGCGTCGGGCCCGTTGAGGGAGGCCGTGAACTGGACGACCATCGGCTTCCTGGCCGACGCGAGGACTTCGGCTGCCGCCGGTACCTCGATGGGGTCGAACGGCTCTTCGCCGATCATGAGCCGGAAGTCCTGTGGCTGAGTCACGGTATGAGCACCTCTCCGGTTCGTGCCGACGCGGCGGCGTCGGGACTTCCGGCCACCGCGCCGGTGGCCGCGACGCCGACGGCGACCAGGACGCGATTGCCGGCGGGCTCCACCACACCGAGGCCGGATCGGCCGGCATTCGGGCCGGCGGCCTTGGTCCCGGTGTCGAGAGCGGGGTCGTAGGCGATGACGGACCGGCGGCCGCCGGTCGATTCCGGAGCCCCGGTGCCACCGAGCACGAGGACTTGCTCGAAGCGCAGCGGCAGGATCCGGTGGTGGGCGCGGTCACCCGCCACGTTCCGGCGGCCGGATCGAAAGTCTCCGTCGAGGCGGCCGCGTCCGTGCCTGCATCCGTGCTTTCGCATGCCGTCGACGGTGCAGGGCCCGCCGTCACCACATCGTCACGGCCGCGTCACCGGGCCCGACCTGCGACCGTTCCCGTCTTCCCGCCGGACCGCCATCTACGGTGAGCTGCGCCAACGGTGACGGTCCGATGAGCGGAACGGGTCGCGACAGGGGGCAACCGGGAACGCACGATGGCTACCGGCGGCCGGCAGATCGGACAGATGCCGACGCCGGCGGGGGTTCCACCGGACCCGGCGCCCAGCGTTGCGTGGCGAGGAACGGTGCGGATCGTCGTTCCGAGCACTGGTACCGGTTCACGGCTCTGCCGTTCACCCTCGTCGCGATACTGCTGTCACTTCACGCCGCAGCCGATGCCCCCTCGGGCCGACGGCGCGGGTCGACGGCAGGCGTCTGGTCGGGAGCCACCCCTCATGCTCCCGGCCAGGCGGAACATGTCGGCCGTCCGTGCGCTGGCGCAAGCGCGGAGAAACGAGGAGTTGCACAAGCCGTCATGCGTGCTGCGGTTGCGGTGGTCTCGTAGCGGCTGGTGCTCGCTTCCGGATGCTCTTGTAGGCGAGCCATCGGACCAGCCGCTTGCTTCAACGGTGCAAGCGACACCTCAATGCCCACTCACACGTCGTCCATGCTCGCCGGGCCGGCGACACATGTCCCGGTCTTGTCCACCACGTAGATGATGTCTCGGGTGCCGACTTCGCCGACTGCCTTGGCGGGCTCGGGGTCGATGACGGGGCAGACCGACTCCACTCCCCGGACGACCACCCTGTACCTCACAGGCCATGCGCGTTCTTCGGTCCACCCGAAGTAGGTACCGCCCCCGTCCGACGTTTGGTCGGGGTCGCCCACGACCGTGACGCCGCGCTCTCCGCAGGACGGACAGCCGAGCACGCGAGCACCCCAGGCCGACTCGTTGACCAACCGCACCGGCAGTCCGTCATCGCTGGAACTTCCGCACCCCGCAACGAAGATGGCGGTGATGCCCAGTGCCGCCAGGAGCGTCGTACGCGGTCGTCTCAGGCTCCGACGGGACAGGGTGTCGTCACTGCCCGGTCTCAAGGGTCCCACGCTTCGGTCTCCCCCCGTGAACACGAATCGAGATTGGATCATCGCAGGTCACGGGCTGATGGGCAACGGTTCGAGGCCGCCTGCTGCTCATGTTGGAAGGAGATCCAAGCGCAAGTAATCGACAATCCATTGCAGAATATGTATCAGTCGATGGAAAGAAGTGTCCGCTGTCTTGTCCGGCCGTCCTGTCGCGCCCTAATGTCCCGGTACGCAGCGGCACGGCCCGTTCCCGTCGTGCTGCCGCGCACCGAGCGGCCCTCGGTGACCTCCGCTCCCAGAGAAACGAGAATCCGATGGCGCGGTACACCGACCACGTTGCTGCGGAGCGGCTGAGAGGCCGTGCGCGAAGACCGGCTCGGACCCTGGTGGCGCTGACCGCGGTCACCGCCGGACTCGTGCTCGGCCTCGGGGCTCCGGCCCCGGCGTCGTCGTGGCACGCCGGCCGTGCGGGCCTCGCGACGGTGACCCGGGCCGGGCTCGACCCCGCCCTTGTCGCGGGGCGGGGCGCCGCGGTGGACTTCGACGAACAGGAGGCGGAGAACGCGGCGACGGACGGCACCGTCATCGGCCCGGACCGCGCCGCCTACACGCTGCCCTCGGAGGCGTCCGGCCGCACGGCGGTACGCCTGAAGCCGGGCCAGTACGTCGAGTTCACCCTGCCGCACGCGGCCAGCGCCCTCACCGTGCGGTACAGCATCCCCGACGCTCCCGGAGGCGGCGGCATCACCGCACCCCTCGATGTCTCCGTGGACGGCCGGCACCGCACCACGATGACCCTCACCTCGCAGTACTCCTGGCTCTACAACCAGTACCCGTTCAGCAACGACCCCCAGGGCGACCTGCTGCACCCCGACTGGTGGATCACCGAATGCGGTTGCGTTCCCGCGGCCACCACCCCGGCGCCCACCATCGACAAGCCGTTCAGGCCGAGCCACTTCTACGACGAGCAGAGACTGCTGCTCGGCAAGCGGTACGCGGCCGGCGACACCGTCCGCCTCACCGCGCCCAGGAACAGCACGGCCGCCTGGACCGTCATCGACCTGCTCGACACCCAACTCGTCGGCGCGCCCCACGTCGAGACGCATGCCGCGAACGTCGTCGCCTTCGGAGCCGACCCCACCGGCCGACGTGACGCGGCAGACGCCTTCGACCGGGCCATCGCCTACGCCAAGAAGCGGCACCTCAAGGTGTACCTGCCGCCGGGCACCTACCAGGTGAACCGCCACATCGTCGTGGACGACGTGACGATCGTCGGGGCCGGCAGCTGGTACACGATCGTCAAGGGCCACCAGGTCACCCTCGACACCCCCGCCCCCGACGGCTCGGTCCACACCGGGGTGGGCTTCTACGGCAAGGACGCCGCGGACGGCGGCAGCCACGACGTCCACCTGTCGGGCTTCGCCGTCGAGGGCGACGTACGCGAACGCATCGACACCGACCAGGTCAACGCCCTCGGCGGAGCGCTGAGCGACTCGACGATCGACGGCCTCTACCTCCACCACACCAAGGTCGGCATGTGGTTCGACGGCCCGATGACCCGACTGCGAGTCACCCGCACCCAGATCGCCGACCAGATCGCCGACGGCCTCAACTTCCACACCGGCGTGACCGATTCGAGCGTCTCGGACACCTTCGTCCGCAACACCGGCGACGACGGTCTGGCCATGTGGTCGGAGAAGGCGGGCGACGCGCGCAACGTCTTCGCCCACAACACCGTGCAGACCCCGGTCCTCGCCAACGGCATCGCCCTGTACGGCGGCACCGACAACACGGTCACCGGCAACCTCATAGCCGACCCGATCAGAGAGGGCAGCGCCATCCAGGTCGGCTCCCGGTTCGGCGCGGAGCCCTTCACCGGGCACCTGCGGATCACGGACAACACCACAGTCCGCTCAGGCCCCTTCGAGCTCAACTGGAAGATCGGCCTCGGAGCCATCTGGTTCTACGCCCTGGAACGGGACATCGACGCCGACATCCAGGTCACCGGCGACCACTTCCTCGACAACACCTACAACGCGATCATGCTCGTCTCCGACTTTCCGGTGAAGGACAAGTACGCGATCCGAGGCGTCCGTTTCAAGGACATCCGCGTGGACGGCACCGGCACCTCCGTGCTCAGCGCCCGCTCCGCCGGATCGGCGTCCTTCGAGAACGTGGACGCCCGCAACGTCGGCGCGGTCGGCATCAACAACTGCGGCTCCTTCAACTTCCCCGCCTCCGGCTCCGAGTTCGCGGTGAACGACCTCGGCGGCAACGACGGCGGCGGCACGACCGGCCCCTGGCTGGCGTCCTGGGAACTGCCGAACACCATCACCTGCGACGACCGGCCCCCGGTGGCCCCGCCACCGGCCCCGGCCCCTTGGTGAGGTACGACGGGCGAAGCAGCCACGCCATCGCAGGAGGGCAGGCCGTCTCCACTCGTGGGAGGCGGCCCGCCCGCTCATGCCGAGCACCGGCATGGGCTCGACCATCGGCGAGATCGACTTGAGGGTGTCGGTCGACTCCGCATTTCGATCTACAGTGCTGTAGAAATTTCCCCGGAAGGTGATCACGCAGCAAGTTCACCGTCCAGCCGTGTTGGCCGGAAACGCCGTACGGGCCGAGGGGCGCGGGCTCCTGGCATGCTGGAGCAGCAAGACCAGACGGCGGGCTGCTGGAGGGCCGCTCCGGCTTCCCGCTTCACCTGCAGGCACCTACTAGGTACCATCGGTCTATGCCATCCCTGAACGTGTCCTTCACCGACGAGGAACTCGAAGGCGTGCGGGCCGCGGCCGCCGCCGAGGGCAAGAGCCTCAAGCAGTACCTGCACGACCTCGGAATCCGCGAGATGCAGCGCAAGCAGTTCGTCGCCGGTGCGACCGAATGGGCCGAGCGGCTGCGTGGCGAGTTCGACGAGGCCTTCCCTGACGAGGTGCCGCCCGCCGAGCGCGGCAACGGGGCTGCTGCCGCCTGATGCCGCCCCTCTACATCGACGTCTCCTGGCTGCTGGACGTCCAGGAGAACGCGCTCGGCCACGACGACCTGACCGTCTCGGACTACTCCGCGCTGGTTGCGGCCGTCGCCCGCCACAAGACCCGGTTGCCCACCCTCGCGGCCGCCGACCCCGACACGGCCTGGCGTGCCGCGGCCCTCCTGCACACGATCGTGCGCCTGGAGCCGCTCCCGCACCGCAACAGCCTCTACGCCGCGTTCCTCGCTGCCCAGTACATGGCGCAGGCCGGCGAAGGCATCGACCCACCCTACGGCGCGCTGCCCGACCTGGTCCGCAAGGTGCGTGACACCCGCATAAGCGTCCAGGACGTCGCCGACCAGCTGCGCGGCTGGAGGCTGTAGCCATCGGCACCGAGGCCGCCATGGCCGGCGCCACCGCGTCCGCTGCGCCACCGCAGCACACTTGGTGAACAAGCCGGTCAAGGCGGCAGACGAGAAACAGCAGTTCAAGCGAGAGGGGGCTGAGCGCGCCAGGTGACGGGCACGGAACGTGGTTCGGCGATACCGATGATGAACTCCTCCCGTGGCCGGATGTCGGCCGACCACCCCAACGCGGCCAGTTCACCGGTGAGTTCTGCCGGTTCGTGGAGGACCTTCACGATGCGGTACTGGCTGCCGTCGTCGAGTCGACGCACGTCCGAAGCCACTTCCTCACGGGCGGCCGCAGCGG
Source organism: Streptomyces sp. NPDC058464 (assembly GCF_042721035.1). Lineage (NCBI taxonomy): Bacteria > Bacillati > Actinomycetota > Actinomycetes > Kitasatosporales > Streptomycetaceae > Streptomyces > Streptomyces sp. NPDC058464. The sequence continues at coordinate 94,216 of NZ_JBHXMA010000023.1, read as the reverse complement.
GGCCTTCATCGATGAAGACGGCCTTGCCATGGGGCGCGAGGGCGGCAGCGACGGTGTTCCAGAAGTCGCCGAGCCGAGACGGCGGGACATGGGAGAGAAAGAACGCGAAGAACACAGCATCGTAGCGGCGCGGCGGCTGCCACTGGAACACGTCGGCCCGATCGAACCGGACGTTGGCGGAAGTGACCCGCGCCCGCGCAATGCCCAGGACCTCCGGTGACGCATCGACAGCAGTCACCGAGCGCGCCCGCGCGGCCAACGCCCCGGTCCACTGCCCCGTTCCGCAGGCCAGCTCCAGCACATCCCCGGCAACCGGGAGGACGTCGGCCAGGGCCAGCAGCTTGCGCAGATCCTCACGCTCGGCATAGACCCGGTCGTACTCGGGCGCGCGAGCTCGGTAGTAGGCAATCTGCTCCGCCAAAAGGGAATCCTCATCGATTTCCACGACCTCGACGTTAACGGGCCCAGGCACAAGCGGCCCCCGAACAAGCCAATTCCGGGGCCGCTCAAGGGCGTCGAAGCCGACCGACCGCCCACTTCGGCAGATGGCCGGTGTGGTGACCCAGTCAGCCGGGTGGTGGGGCTGGGCAGACGATCACACACGGTAGGCCGCACCACCAGGTCGGGGCGGGCGGTCAGCCGCATGCCGGGGGCGTGTGGAAGTCGCCGACGGAGACCAAGACGCCGTTCTTCACCACTACTTCCTGCACGCTGCGCGTACCCAGCCGGCAGAAGGTCACCCTCGCCGAGCAACTGCCCACCTCCCCCCGGATCCTGCTGCTGGCCGAACCGACCGGCAGCCGCGGGCGCGGAAGACGACGGCGGCCGGCGCGACGCCCGTATCCGCGCGGTCTGGTCGATGCCCGCCGCACCAGACGCTCTTTCAGGAGCCGTGTGTGACCGGCACGGTGTCCCAGAGCGAGCACTGGTGCTCCGTGGCGAACCGGGCGTCGTCGATCAGGACACTCCTGCCCCCCGCCCGCAGCGACAGCGTCACCTCCTTGCCGCTGTGGTAGGCGGGCCAGGCGGCCTGCCGGGCGACGTGCGGACGGCCGGTCTTCGTGAAGGCGCCCCAGTACTGCGTCATCTCGCGGGCGAGCCGCCGTTCGCCGGCGTCGAAGAGCGGGGCGATCGGCGTGCCGTTGTCGAAGCTGGGCCAGATGTAGGCGAGTTCCGCGGCGTGGCCGGCTCCCCAGACGTAGCCGGGTATCTGCGTCAGGCCGGGCCCGGTCCGGTGGTCGAACTCGTACGAATAGGTGGGGGTGTAGCGCTCGAAGGTCCGCACGAGCGAGCGTTGCCCGCACCCGCCGATCCCGCCGATCATCCCGGAGTCGGTCATGATCGCGCCGACGAGGTACGCCGCGGTGTACGCGTCGGACGTCTCGGGCCAGGGGTAGCGGGCGAGGACCTCGTCGGCACGGTCCCCGGCGACGCCCTGGACGAACGCGAGATAGGCCTCCTTGCCCGCCCCTATGTAGCCCTGGGCGAAGGTGCGGCCCTCGTCGCGGTTGGCGCCGACCAGCACGGGCACGCGCGCGAACCGCCCGCTGTCCACCGCCTCGCGCACCTCGACCGGAAACGTCGGCGTGCCGTCCACGAAGGCGGCCGAGAAGGACCGGCTCGCATCGAGCAGCGCACCCACCGAAGCCGACCGCAGACAGCCGAGGACGGCCGCCGAGTCGGTGCCGTCGCAGCCCGCCTGCCGGGCGAACGCCGTTCCGGTGGCCTCGGCCTGGTCCTGCGGCTCGCTGGGGCAGGAGCCGCTCTGGATCACGGCGCGGGCGAACAGACCGCGTGAGCCGGGCGACACCAGATGCCCGCAGACGGACCAGCCGCCCGCGGACTCGCCGTCGATGGTGACCGCGGCGGGGTCCCCGCCGAACGCGGCGATGTTGCGCTGCACCCAGCGCAGCGCCGCCTGCTGGTCCATGAAGCCGTAGTTGCCGGACTCGCCGCCCTCCTCGGTGAGGGCGGGGAGCCCGAGGAAGCCGAGGACACCGAGCCGGTAGTTGAGCGAGACGCCGATGACACCCGCCTCCCGTACGAGCTTCGACTCGTCGTTCTGTGCGCCGCTGCCGTTGGTCAGGCCACCGCCGTGGATGAACACGTGCACGGGAAGACGGCCGCCGGCCCGCACACCCGCCGGCCGCCACACGTTGATGTCGAGACAGTCCTCGGTCTCGCTGCGCGGACCGTTGCCGCTGGGCAGTACGGGGCAGGGGTTGCCGAAGGCGGTGGCCTCACGGACACCGGTCCAGCGCGCCGCGGGCCGCGGCGGCTTCCAGCGCCGGGAGCCGGTAGGGGCCGCCGCGTAGGGGATGCCGACGAACCGCTCGACGCCCTGGGAGACGGCACCGCGCACGGCGCCCTCGTCGGTGGGCACTACGCTCGCCGCTCTCGCGGACGCGGCCACGGACGCAGCCGTCGACGTTGTCGCGGACGCCGTCGCGGGCAGCAGCCCGACGGCGCTCATGGACAGGATCAGCACGCCGCCCAGGGCGGCACGGATTCTGCTGGCAGTCATGGGGACCTCTCTGGCGGGAGACGAGGGACCGGGCCGTCAGCGGGTGACGCCGACGCTGCCGTGCAGGGGCAGCGTCCGCGACGAGGAGCCGACCCACACGTCCCGTTTCCCGGTGCCGAGCACCCAGGTGTGGGAGGACGTGTTCCAGTACTTCAGCTGCTGGGCGTCGATCCGGATGCGTACGGTCGTCGACCGGCCCGCGCGCAGCCGCACCTTCTGGTAGCCGCCGAGCGAGCGCACCGCCTGCGGCGCGGTGGTCCCCGGGCTCTCGCCGACGTAGACCTGGGCGACCTCGGCACCGTCACGGGTCCCGGTGTTCTTCAGGGTGAACGAGACGGTCAACGCGCCGTGACTCTGCCGTACCGCGAGATCGCGGTAGGCGAACGAGGTGTACGACAGCCCGTAGCCGAAGGGGAAGAGCGGGGCGGCCCCCTCCTTGTCGTACCAGCGGTAGCCCACGTAGATGCCCTCGGAGTAGTTCTCCTGGTCGCCCACTCCCGGGTACCTGAGGGGGTCTCCGGCCACCGGTGTGGCGGACTCGCTCGCGGGGAACGTCTGGGTGAGCTTGCCCGAGGGGTTCACGTCGCCGTAGAGCAGCGCGGCGGTGGCCTCGGCCCCGTTCTCCCCGGGGTAGTACATGTCGAGGACCGCCTTGACCTTGGACAGCCAGGGCATGGTGATCGACGACCCGGTGTTGAGGACGACGATCGTGTTCGGGTTGGCGTCGGCGACGGCGGAGATGAGTCCGTCCTGGTCGGCCGGCAGGGAGAGGTTCTTCCGGTCGAAGCCCTCGGTGCCGTCGTCGTAGGCGAAGACGACGGGGGTCTTCACCTGGCGGGCCAGCGCCACCGCCTGCTCCCGCGCGGCCTGCGCGGCCTCCGGGGTGACCCAGTTCAGCCGGACCTTCGTCGGTCCGCCCTGGATCGCGAGGGCGCCGGCCTCGAAGCTGTGCGCTCCCGCCGTGAGGTGCACCGTGGCGCTGCTGGAGCCCAGGAAACCGGTGATGACGCTGTTCCCGTCGATCTTCACCAGGCCGTACGCGGCGGGAAGGTCGAAGACGAAGGAGTAGTCGCCGTCGGTCGGCACGGTGAGGGTGCCGCTGTAGTAGAAGGAGGAGTCCGGTGTGACGGGGATCGTGCCGTCCGCGTCCACCGGCAGGGCGGGGCTGAGGGCCGAGGCGGGAATGGGGTCGCCGGTGTCGCCGCCGGCCGCGTACCGCACCGTGGCATGCCGGCCGGCCCGCGCGGTGATGGTGTCCAGTGGCGAGGCCGCGGAGTCCGGTACGACGTTGGAGCTGCCGCCGCCGGTGACCTTCGGTGTCTTCGCGGTCGGCCCGATGAGCCCGATGCTGGTGTCCTTGCCGGTCAGCGGAAGCGCTCCGCCGGAGTTCTTCAGCAGGACCGCGCCGGATTCGGCCACCTTCTGGGCGACTTTCGCGCCGCCTTTCGGATCGCGTGCGGGCCGCCGGGTCGCCGCACCGTCGAGGAGACCGAATTTCGTCATCTGCTGAAGAATGCGCGCGACCGAATCATTCAGCTCCGAGACGGGAATGGTGCCGTCGGTAATCGCGGTCTTCAGTTCCCCGCCCAGGTAGACGCCGCTCGGCATCTCCTGGTCGAGGCCGTTCACGATGTCGGTCGTCGCATGGGCGGCGCCCCAGTCCGACATGACCCAGCCCGCAAAGCCCCACTGCTCCTTGAGGATCGAGTCGAGCAGTTCCTCGCTGCCGCAGCCGTGGTTGCCGTTCACCGAGTTGTACGAGCACATCACCGCCCCGGCGCCGGCCTTCACGGCGGCCTCGAAAGCGGGCAGTTCGATCTGACGCAGGGTCTGCTCGTCGACGTTGACGTTCACCCCCATGCGGTTGTCTTCCTGGTTGTTCTCCGCGTAGTGCTTCACGGTGGCGATCAGACCCTGGCTCTGGACGCCCTCCACCTCACCGGCCACCATGCGGGAGCTGAGCAGCGGGTCCTCGCTGAACGTCTCGAAGTTCCGCCCCGCGTACGGCACTCGGATGATGTTCGTCATGGGCGCGAGCAGGACGTCCTGCCCGAGCGCACGGCCGTCGCGTCCGACGGTCCGGCCGAACTCCCGGGCCAGCCCGTCGTCGAAGGACGAGGCCAGGGCGACCGGTGCCGGCATCGCGGTGGCGTGCTCGTTGACCCGGACGCCCGCCGGACCGTCGGTGAGCCGCAGTTCGGGGATGCCGAGGCGGGGCACCCCCGGGATGTATCCGGCCTGCCCGAGCGCCTCCGGATCGGTGCCGCCGTGGACGAAGGACAGTTTCTCGTCCAGCGTCATCCGGGCGATGAGAGCGGCGACGCGCGGGGACACCTTGACGGTCACGCCCGAACTGCCCGCGCCCGAGGCGCCGGGAGCCACGGCCGTGCCCCCGGCGATCAGCGCCGCGCTCACTCCCGCGATCAGCGCCGTACGGCGTAAACGGCTGCCGCGGCGTCGTACCGAGCTCCGATCGAGCTCCATGCGAACTCCTCACCACTGAAGTGCTCGACGATTTATGTCTCCGCTGGACAGAATTCGAGTCGAAGCAGGTGGCTCTATAAAAGATCGAACGCTCAAGGAGGTTAAATTCGCACATTCGATGCGTCAACCCTCTGGAATTCCGTTCTTGCCCGACATAAATTGACGCCCTCACAGGGAGGTGACACGTGTCGGCACGTGACGAGGTCCTGGCCCATGTCCGGCGGCACGGCAGCGCGTCGCGCCCCGAACTCCAGACGGCGCTGGGCATGAGCCGTCCGGTCGTCGCGGCCGTCGTCCGCGGCCTCCTCGCCGACGAGCTGCTGACCGAGCACCAGGGGGAGAACAGGGGCGGCCGCGGGCGCCCAGGCCGCCGCCTTCGGCCGCGCTATCCGGCGGGCGCGGTCGTCGGAGCGGACGTCGGCCACCGGCACCTCACCGTCGCCGCGGCCACCCTCGACCTGACCGTCCGGGCCGAGCGGCGGGTGGCCATCGACGTGGACGCCCGGCCGACCGCGGCCCTGGACATCACGGCCGACATGATCCGCCAGACGGTCGAGGAGGTCCGGCTCACCGTCGACGGTCCGGTGAGTGCGTGCGTCGTCGGCATACCGGGGCCGCTGGACATGAGCAAACGGGCGATCGCCTCGCCCACCATCCTGTCCAGCTGGTCCGGGCTCGACCTGGCGGCCGAACTGGGCTCCCGGACCGGACTGAGGGTCTCCCTCGACAACGACGCGAACCTCGGAGCCCTCGCCGAACACCGGCACGGCGCCGCCGACCACCGCGGCAACCTCATCTACGTCAAGGCGTCCGACGGCATCGGGGCGGGCCTCATCGTCCACGGGATCCCGGTCAGCGGCAGCTTCGGGGCCGCGGGCGAGATCGGGCACACCCAGGTGATCCCGGACGGCGACTGGTGCCGGTGCGGCAACCGCGGCTGCCTGGAGACGATCGTCTCGGTCCGCCAGGTGCTCCAGCAGGTCCAGCACTTCTACCCGGGCGACACCGACCTGCGGTCCCGGCTGCCGGAGATCGCCCACCACCCGGTGGCCCGCAAGATCTTCGCCGAATCCGGCCGTACCCTCGGCCGAGTCCTGGCCAACCTGTGCGCGCTGCTCGACCCCGCGGCCGTCGTCATCGGCGGCGAGATGAGCCAGGCGGGCGAGGCGTTCGTCGACGGCGTCCGTGACTCGATCGAACGGCTCGCCCAGCCGGGCTTCGACAACCGCGTCCTCGTCGCCGCCTCCGCCCTCGGCACCCGTGCCGAGCTGATCGGGAGCCTCACGCTCGCCCGGGACATCGCCCTGCGGGACGGAATCCGGCAGGCCGACGACTGACCGGAGGCGGCCGGGGCTACGGGGCCGCTCCCCACTCCGACGGCCGGGACACCACTGGCAGACCTCGGACAACCCCACCGGCCACCGGTGGTCGTACGACCACCGCCCCGCTCGCCGGTCTCCGGGACCAGCTGCGTACGCTGGACGTGCGCTCATGGTCGCCGCCGTCGAAGGCAGCGGCTCCGTCTGCGGACAGGACGGGAGCTCTCCGTCCTGTCGAAGAACGCTCGACAGGTCTCGCGGCGTGGTCTCACGCCCGCGCGTCGCCAGTCAGACGCGATCAGCGGTGTGGTCACCGACGGAGTCGGCCCGGGCCGGGAGCTGATACCAGGGACAGGCAAGGATGAGGAAGCAGAGCAACCCCACCGCAACGACAGGCATGACGGCCGAGGCGGCATTCTCACCGGACAGTCCCACAGTGCGCCGCCGCCACCGCCGGGCGGTGGGGCAACTTGCCCTGTCCGCGTTCCTGCTCGTTCCCTGGACCGTCTACCTGTCCGTTTCGTTGCCCGATCGCTTCGAGGCCCGGTACTGGCCCATGGTCTGGGTGGGCTTCGACGTCATGCTGCTCGTGTCGCTGGCCGGCGCCGGAGTCGCGGTCTGGCTGCGACGGCAGGCCCTGGTTCCGCTCTCCTTCGTGGCCGCCACGCTCCTGGTCTGCGATGCCTGGTTCGACGTCTCCCTGAGCTGGGGGCGAGGCGACGTGTGGGGGAGCATAGCCTCGGCCGTACTGGTGGAACTGCCGCTCGCCGTCCTGCTCATCATGCGCGCACGCCGCGTGCTGAAGATCTCGGCCCGGCTGGCCTGGCAGCGACTCGGACTGGCCGGCGAACCTCCACCGCTGTACAAGATGCCGCTGTTCGTCGCCCTGGCACCCTCGGGCAGCCCCCAAGGGGACCTGGAGGGAGCCCAGGACGCCTGACGGCCTGACCCGCGCGGAGTCCGCCAGGTACCGCACTCGCGGAGCGATCCGCAGTGGTTCAGGACGATGGTTCAGGAGACACCGAGGCTCGGGATCGCCCACACGGCCGTAGAAATCCGCCGCTCCACGCGGTTCGCACAGTCCGCCTGACGACGGGTTCGCGGGTGTCCGCCGCCGACGAGGACATCCCACTGGCCGGCGTTGTATGCGTCGACGAGTCCTACCTCGACCGCCGCACCACCGACGAGGTGCTCAAGGCGATGGCGGCGCGGTTCCCCGGCAGCGGTCGGCCGACCACCACCAGGCGGGTGTCGGCGTCGATGACCACCCGGTGGTTTGTGGAGCAGCGGTGGTTCTTCGTTCGGTCCCGCCCACCCGCGTCGGCGCCCTCGTGACGCGGATGATCCCGGTGCTGGAGCGCGTCGTGGTGCCGCGCCCGACTGGCGGGCGTCCTTGCACTCGGCCGGCTCACCTCAGCGGCGACAGGGCGTACAGTTCCCGCCGCGACCGTCACCATCGGCGGCGTCGACAGATCAGGCACACCATCCCCGACCGCCGCGACCAGCGGGCCCATCGGCAACAGCGCGGTAGCGAGGGCGGTAGCAAGGGCCGTCGGCCAGCCGGCTTCGACCGAACGTGCCATGCCCGCAGGAACGAGGTCGAGCGAACGATCAACGCTCTCAAAGGTTTCTGTGCCGTGGCCGCTCGGTTCGACGAATGGGCCTACGTCTCCCACGGCACGGTGATCGTCACCGCGATCCGGCTGTGGCTTCGCTCCTGAGTCTCGCCGCTCTCCTGCGCCCTTGGCCCAGGAGGTGGACGATTCCGTGGGCGAGCGCCTCGTGTCCGTCGCGGAGGGCAGTCTCGTGCATCCACCTGCCAGTGCCGGAGAGTTCAGCGGAGGTCGCGGGCCGTAGGCTGCGGTGCTTCACGTCGCCCAGGTTCCAGTCCCGGATCGCTGAAAAACGCCCGCGGTCCCCGATGGCGATCGTCACGTCCACGGCGCAGTGGGGGCAGGCCAGGGTGGTGGGAGTCGTCCGTGAAGCCTCCCAGGACGGCGCTCCAGTGGTACTCCCCTTTGGCTGCAAGCAGATCGAGGAAGACGGCGAGGAAGTCGACCGGTCGCGATTCGAGATGCTGGTCCAGCAGTTTGCGGAACTCCGTGATCGCGTGGGTACAGTCCGCCAGCAGATCGTCGCAGCCGTGGTGTCCCGCCGCGCGGCGCAGGATTGCCCCTGCCAGTCCACGAGCTCGTGTGCTCCTCGATGCGAGACGTACCAGGCTCGGCAGCGCGGCGAAGCCGGCGGGGAAGACGAGGTCGTGTTCGAGGACCAGGCGATATCCCAGTTCCTCCCACGCTTCGGGGTCGTCCTCGCGTTCCAACCGATCCAGGAGCACGGGAACGCGATCGACGTCCGTGTAGCAGTCGTGCATCTGCGTCCAGTTCACCACCTGGGCATTAAATCCACCCCGTGACAGCCGGGGCGGAGGGCTGCCCTTGTTCTCGACCGGACAGGCCCTGGTGCTGATCTGGACGCGAACCGGCTATGCGTCGGATCGGCCGGTGCGATGGTGCTTCCGGGCCGATTCGGACCCAGCGTGCCCGACGGGTCGGGTCCCTGCGACTCTCCCGGCTACGCTCCGCGGGAGCGCCCCGCAGCGCGTGGTTGCGGGGCGCCCAGTGGGGTTCAGTCGACCATCTGCCCGTCGTACATGCCGCCCTTGCAGGTGTTGTTCGCCCAGTTGACCGTTCCGCCGCCCTGCTCGCACTCACCCGGGGTGAGGCTGGCGGCGGTGGCGGTGGGAGCGCCTGTGAGGCCGAGTCCGGCGAGAGCTGCCGTGGCGATGACGGCGGCGAGGATTCGTCGAATGCGCATGTGGTTCGCCTTTCACGGATTGCCTCGGTTGGGACAGTACTCAGCTTGATGTTCATCCATGTGGGCGACATGTCGGGTTAGGCCGTTCGGGTGACGTTGCTGTTGGGTGCGGGGGCGGTGACGCGACCTGTCAGGCCCTGGTGCCGGACGGGCTGTGGGAGATCTTCCAGGGCGTGGCGCCGGAACCGTCAGTCCGCGCCCAAGACGGGGGCCGGCGGCGATGCGATGACCGCGCAGTACTGGCCGCGATCAACTTCATCGCAACCCCAGGCGGCACTTGGCGTCAGCCACCGCCGGTCTTCGGTGCCTCCTGGCAGACGGTGCACCGGCGATTCACGGACTGGTCGCGGGCCCGGGTGTGGGCCAAGCCGCACCGAGTGGTGCTGGACGGGTTCGGCGCGGCCGGCGGGCTGGACCGGTCGCGCCGTGCGATCGACTCGGTTAATATCCGCGCGGTCAAAGAGGGCCCTTGACCGGACCGAATCCGACCGACCGACCGATCGATCGAGGGGAGTTTGGTTCGAGAATTCACGCCATCGGCGACCGCAGCGGGCTGCCTGTTTCGGTGGGCATCTCCGGCGCCGACCCTCAGGACTGCCCGGCGAGGCTGCACGCGGACAAGTGCTACGACTTCGACCACCTGCGAGGCCGACTGCGCCGTCGGCAGATCGTGCCGCGCATGGCCCGCCGCAGCATCGAGCCGTCCGGCCACTTGGGGCGGCACCGGCGGGTGGTCAAGCGGACGATGTCCTGGCTGAACGGCTGCCGCCGCCTGCACCGCCGCTACGAGCACGAGGCTGAACACTTCCTCGCCTTCGTCGGTATCGCCGGCACCCTCATCCGCTGTCGCCGCACCATCGTTGAGACGACCCGCCAAGGTTTGTCCGAAACGCTTGTCCGCAGTTGAGATGCCCCCACGACCTGCTACACGAAGCTGAGATTCAGGCCGTCGGTAACGGCTGCGGTCGTGCAGGCGCCGGTGATGTGGATGCGGATGTGGATGCGGATCACGTCAGGGCTCGAACGGTGTCGCAGAGCGTCCGTAGCACGCCAAGAGCTCGGTCCCGGTGTCGTCGAAGTACAAGGTGAAGAACGAGAGCCGGTCTGCCGCGACGACGGACCCGGTACGCAGTTGCTCGCCGCGGTGCCGCGCGAGGATCCCAACGGTCTCTTCGAGGCCGATGGTCTTCGGTAGACCGCGTTTCAACGACAGTCTCAGCCTCGTTGCGGTGATGCCGTGGACCATCCAGTGGGGTGCCGACCCGTCGAAGATCTCCACCTCACCGCCGGCAGCGATGGCCTCGCGTGCTGCCTTGCACGCGCTCGTCTGGTCGGTGAGCATCGCAGCGACGTCGAGGGGACCTGGGTGCTCGTCGTCGATGGGCATGCGTTGACTGTAGAGATCGAATGTGGCCGTTGCCACAGGATTCGGCGTGGCCTGGGGGCGAGACAGATATCGGCGCACCCGCGAAACAGCCGGGCGGAACGCCTCTTGAACAGCGGAGGTGGGGGGTGGAGCGCGGCAAAACGTCTCCAGTCCCGAGCTGGCTGCCGGGGCCTGTCCGACCCACCCCCCATGGCCGCGAGTCCCTCACGATCTCCGTCCGGCCCATCACACCGCACCGTATCCCGGAGCACTGACAACACCGGCGGCACGCAGGCGAGTGCTACGGAGCACCGCCGTGGCAGTCGGCTGCATCAGCCGAACTAGAGATCTTTAACGGTGTGGGTTACGTGGGGTCGTCACGGTTGGCGTCGGCTGCGCTGTGCCGGAGGGATGAGGTATCCCGATGGGGGTGGGCTGGCGGCCGAGGAGCGTGATCGGCGTGAGCAAGTGCGGCTCGCGGCAGCTGACTTGATCGATGCGGGGGCCAGTGACCGGGAGGTGGTCCGGCGGTTCCGGGTGACTCGGATGTCGGCGAACCGGTGGCGTCGGGCCCTGGCCTCGGGTGGCCGCCAGGCGCTGGTCTCCAAGGGCCCCGGTGGCGCCCGCTGCAAGCTCGATGCCGGCCAACTGCGTGCCCTGGAGGCGGTGTTGGAGGCCGGGCCGGCCGCGTGCGGATGGAGTGACCAGTGCTGGACGCTGGCCCGCATCGGCGAGGTCGTGCGCCGCCGGTTCGGCGTCGATGACACCCTGGCCGGGCTGGATCTGCTGCTGCACCGCATCGGCTGGAGCGTGCGGGTCCCGGCCCGGAAGGCCAGCGAGCGCAACGAGGCGCAGATCGCCGCCTGGAGGGACGAGCAGTGGCCCGTCATAAAAAGAGGGCGGCGGACCTGGGCGCCTGGCTCTGCTTCGAGGACGAGGCAGGTCAGGGCCTGAGGCCGCCCAAGGGCCCCACCTGGGGCCGCCGGGGCTGCACCCCGGTTGTGAAGGTCACCGCCGCGGGCACCAAACGGGTCTCCATGGCGGCGCTGATCTGCACGAAGGCCGGCCGCAGGCCACGGCTCATCTACCGCATCCACCTGGACCGTGGCCCCGCCAAAGGCCGGCGCAAGGGCTTCACCGAGATCGATTACGCCCGCTTGCTCGATGCCGCACACCAGCAGCTCGGCGGTCCCATTGTCTTGGTCTGGGACAATTTGAACACGCACGTCAGCCACATGATGCGACGGATGATCGCCGCCCGGTTATGGCTGACCGTCTACCAGTTGCCGCCGTACGATCCGGAGTTCAACCCGGCCGGGGGCGTGTGGTCGCACCTGAAGAGGTCGCTGGCCAACCTCACCAAGGACAGCCTCGACCAGCTCACCGCACGGGTGAAGACGCTGCTGAAACAGGTGCAGTACCGACCCCGCCTCATCGAGGGACTCATCGCCAAAACCGGACTCGACCTCCAACCACCGCAGCCTCAGCCGTTAAAGGTCTTCTAGAGGCGCGCCAGGCGGCAGCAGGTGTGGGGCGCGGATGCCGAGGATGCCGAAGACCTCATCCTTCGCCAGGCTGCGCAGTTCCGCCAGGAAGGCGGGGTCCACGTGGCCCTCCCTGGCCCAGATTCCGGCGAGGGACTCGGCGCAGCGCTGGGCCAAGTCGCTGCGGAAGTCCCCCGCCCGGATGGCCCGGATCAGGGCCGCCTCGACGAACGGACCGGAGAGGAACTCCAGATCCGACGCCGCGTCGTCTTGATCGTCCTCGCGCGCAGTGGGGTCTTCGATGAGGCGTACGAGCAGAACCGCGCGCTCTTCGTCCGGGATCTCCGGATCGCTCCATACCGGGCCCGGCGACGAGACCGCCGCCGCATCCTCATTCACGATGCGGGGCCGCTCCTTCCTGAACAGCCTGTCCAGCCAAGTCCTCATCTACGACAGATCCTCGATCCCGTCCACGATGCCAATACCGACCACGCCACCGACGACACCTCCCAAGATCCCGCCGACCGCGGGTCCGACAGTCCGGAGGTCTGCCCCGAACCCGGAACCGTAACCCGCGCCCGCGAGGCCGCCCGCAGTGCTGACATCGTCGTGGAGGCCGCCTGGATCCGCTCGGTGCGGCCACCACATCGTAGACGTGCAAGGCGACGGTCGCAGCGATCAGTAGCCTGCCGCCGATCTTGGCGGTCGACTTTGCCGGAGCGATGGCTCCGCGCGGCATCCACAGCCCCTCCAAGGGGATGTGCTCCTTCGTAATCCCAGCCGTTAAAAATCTCTAGTTACGGGACAACCCCTGGGCGAGCCCCGAGGTACTGAGAATGGCCGCCCAGTTCGCCGGGATGACCAGCCCGGACCATTTCTGATCAGTGGTAGAGGTTGGCCGTGTTGGATGGGTCCATGAGCCAGACAGCTCCCCTCCACCTGCGGCAGGCGATCGCCCGGACCGAAGACGCAACGCGAGAAGGTGTCCCCATAGGGCGTCGCCCATAGGAGGCCGACGACTTGCTCGGCACCTTCGCTACCGACGGGGCGCTGGGCTTCGACCCCTTTCCCTTGCTCCAAGCGATCCATGACGCCGGATCGCGCGCGGTGGTCATCGGTCAGGTCGCCGCCACCATGCATGGCTCCACCGAACTGACCGGAGACCTCGCCCGGCTCTGGGACGGCACCCCTGACGAGGCGCACGCCCTGCGCGACGCCCTGGCCCTGTGCGGCTGCACCGAACTGCCCGATCTCGACTGCTCACAGGTGGGGTACCAGGTCACCGGTGCCGGCGGAGACCTGTGCACTCCCGCCCTGTCCTGGGGCGCCATGGATGTCACTCCCCGCTCCCATCGGGAACCGGCGTCCCGATACCGTCTGCGCCTTCCTCGTGCGGACGAGCACGTCGTGTCCGTTCACCCTGGACGCCCCGGCCGACACCGGCAACTCACCCGTGCCGGGAGCGGGAGGGTCCACTTCGTCGATCGGCAGTACGTCGTCCGCCGCACCCAGACCCGTGATCTGAACGACCTTCATGTCGCTGTCCTTCCGCGACCGGCCGTGGTGGCGCCGATGCCGGACTCCGCGTACGACACCACCGTTCTCCCTGTCCTTGGCTCGGCGGCCCCACCGCCGCGCCGGGCCCCGGTCTGCGGCGGGCGCGGCGGCGCCGAGCGGGGGTCAGCTCCCCAGCGGGACGGCGATCCGTCCCGGGAAGCGCGGGGTCCGTGCCTCGTCGAGCATGGCGGCGGCGACCGTCTCCCGGCTGATACGTGCGGGGAAGAACCGCTTGGGAGTCTCGTCCAGTCCCACCGTGCGGCGGGTCGGGCTCTCCGGGCCGTTCGCGAAGGGCCCGGAGTGGAAGACGGTGCCCCCGGCTTCCAGCACGGCACCGTCTGCGGTGACCTTGTCGGTCAGTTCCGCGCCCATCGCCTTGAGCAGGGTGCGGGTGGCGAATCCGGCGGCCTGAGCGGAGGGACCGGTGCCGTAGGCGCCGAGCCAGATGATCCGGCCCGGGTGCGCCTCGATCACCGCGCGGGAACCGGCGGTGAGCACGCCGGGTTTGTCCCCCTTGGCCACGCCCAGCCCCGAGAGCACGATCTCGCTGCCGTCCAGCGCCTGTGCGATGCCGGCCGGGTCGCGCACGTCGGCGGCCACACGGATCAGCCGCGGCGAATCGGGCGCGTCGATGCGTGCCGGGGTGCGGGCGAGGGCGATGACGGTGTGTCCGCGTTGGAGGGCCTGGCGGGTCAGCGCGAGCCCGACGGCGCCGGAGGCGCCCAGGATGGTCACGTTCATGACAGATTCCCGGTTCTGGATGGTGTGCGGTGGCCGTGTGTGTGGTCAGGCGATCGTGGACAGGACCTGGACGGCCGGGTCGTGCAGTGCCGGAGCGGTGGCCAGGATGGTGTCGGCGCCCGGGGTCCACGGTGTGCCGTCGATCCGGGTGACCGTGCCGCCGGCCTCGGTGATCATCAGGGCGCCGGCCGCGACGCCGGGCAGGACGGGCTCGTACTGCCAGAAGACGTCGTTGTGTCCGGCACCCACCAGCAGCATCGGGAAGGTGGAGGGCACGCTGGCGCGGACCAGCAGGGCGCTGTCGAGCATCGCGGTGATCGACTGTCCGATGCGGCGGTAGGTGCCGTCCTGGTCGGCTTCGGCCTGCCCGGTCACCACGATCGCGGCGTTCAGTTCGGTCTTCGCCGACACCTTGAGCGGCGTGCCGTTGAGGTGGGCGCCGGCGCCGCGCAGTGCGGTGTAGGTCAGGTCACCGACGGGCTGGCGCACCACGGCCAGCACCGTCTGCCCGTCGCGCACCAGTGCCACGGTCACCGCCCACTCGGGCAGTCCGTGCACGTGGTTGACGTTGCCCTCGACCTCGTCGACCACCCACCATTCGCCCGCCGGCAGTTCGGTGGTCTCGTACTCGTCGGTCAGCCAGCGCGCTTCGGGGCGCAGCGCGGTCAGGGCCGGGCGCAGGATGTCGAGCGACACCTGTCCGTCGGCCGTGCCCGTCCGGAACATGTCGTGGCGTTCGGCAGGGCGGGCTGCGGTCGAGTACCTCGCCTCCAGGGCGCGGCCGGCCTCGGCGGCGATCTCGACCACGGTGTCGAGCAGCTTTCGGTCCTGGGCCGGGGCGATCGAGGTCGCGGAGGCGTCAGCAGCGGGAGGAACGGTCATGATGCAGCCCTTTCACCTGGGGATTCGGGACCGGTCGGCCCCTCACGCCGTAAACGCTACGAGCACGCACATATGATTTCCAGTGCACTCTTGTAAGGTCATCAGTTACCGTGGTGCATGTGGATCTGAACCTGCTGGTCGCCCTCGACGCACTGCTGGAGGAGAACAGCGTCGCCGCCGCCGCTGACCGCCTGCACCTGTCCCCGCCCGCCATGAGCCGCACCCTCGCCCGCATCCGCAAGGCCACCGGCGACGACATCCTCGTGCGCACCGGACGCACCATGACGCCCACTCCGCACGCACTCGCACTGCGTGAGGAGACCCGGGACCTGGTCACCCGCGCCACCGCGGTCCTCACCCCCGTGACCGCACTCGACCTCGCCACACTCGAACGCAGTTTCACCCTGCGTTGCCACGACGCCCTCGTCTCGGCGCTCGCCCCGCTCCTGACCGCGGCCGTCGCCGAGGCCGCACCGAACGTCTCGATCAGACTCCTTGCCGAACCCTCCGCCGACGCCGCCGACCTCGCACGCGGACACACCGACCTGGAGGTCGCAGCCGCCGCTCCGCAACGCCCCGAGATCGCCGCCACCCACATCGGCACCGACCGGATGGTGGCCGTGATGCGCGCGGACCACCCGCTGGCCACCGGCACCCTCACCCCTCAGCGCTTCGCCGAGGCAGAGCACGTCACCGTCTCGCGCCGCGGGCGCCTGACCGGCCCCATCGACGCCGCCCTCGCCGAAATCGGCCTCCGCCGGCGCGTCCGCGCCGCCCTGCCCACCACCGCGGCGGCACTCGACCTCACCGCCCGCACCACCATGCTCACCGCGGTCGCCGAACAGGTATGCCGACCGGCCTGCACCAGCCTGCGCCTGCGCGCCCGCCCCCTGCCCCTCGACCTGCCCCCTGTCCCGGTCATCGTCGCCTGGCACCACCGCTACGACACAGACCCCGCCCACACCTGGCTCCGCACCGAACTCCAGACAGCGCTCCGCGCCATCCTCACCCCACCGACGCCGGACACCGACCCACCCCCGCTGCCCACTTGAGGCCTACGGCCCGAAAAACCGCACAACAGACCAGGAACCGGAAATCATCAACCAGCACACAACCGTCCGAGCCCGGCTGAACACGGGGTGGTAGATCGTCATGAACTCACTGATCAGCACGGGGAGTTACTCGCCCCGCTGATATCGCGAGCGGCTACGGGGCGGCCGCGGGCGATGGACCGTCGAGTCGTCAACGGCACGGTCTACAAGATCCGTACCGGGATCTCGTGGCGTGATCTGCCGGAATGTTACGCACTTTGGAAGACTGTTTACACCTGTTTAAACCTGTTTCCACCGATAAGCCCTGAGTGACGTGTTCACCAGGGCTCTCCAGCAGCTCCAGGGCCCTGTGGACGCGGCCGGCAGCCTGGACTGGCTTGTCCAGATCGACTCGACCGTCGTACGGGCCCATCAGCACGCTGTGCCCACTGGCTGCGAAGGGGAAGTGCCGGCAGGGCGAACCGGACGTTCACGCCCTCGTCCGATCCCGCGGAGGCCTGACTACGAAGATCCATCCGGCCTGCGATGGCCGAAGCCGGCCGCTGGCAATCCTGCGCACCCCTGGCAGGCGTCACGACAGTGAGCCTCCGCCAACTTGAAGGCACAGGTCGAAGGGCTGGCGTGACGGTCTCCCGAGGTTCTCACGCTGGTCGGAGGCGGCAGTCTCCGGAGTAGATCGTCTGTCAGCGGTTGACTTCAAGATTCGTCAGGACGAGCAGGGCGCGCAGGAGGTGGGTGGCGCGGGTGGTCTCCGTGCTCACTCGCAAGTCCAGTGCGTCGCACAGTAGTTCCGGTCAGGAACCCTAGCTGCCGCAGCATCGTCATCCTTCCGCCATCCCGACGGCGGCGTCTGCCTCGGCGACGCTCTCCCAGCCCTTCTGCTTGAGTACAAACGCGGCGACGAGAGCGGCGGCCACCAAGAAGGCGGCGGAGATGTGGAACGCCGTCCGGACCGCGCGGTCACCGGGCCCGACGGCGGCTACCGTCTCGACGTGCCGGGCCCCGGCTTGTAGGTCCTGATCACCTCGGCCGGAGGTTCCGCCGACGCCGGTAGCGGCGGCGGTTCTCCTGTCCGGGACGGTCTCGATGTTCTGCCCGTTCTGTTCTTCAGGGCCGGTGACCCGGCACCGCCGGTCTCAGGACCAGGCGATCTCGCCATGGCGGTCGATGAAGCGTCCGGTGCCGGCACCGGGCCCCTCGGTGGCGAGGGCGACGATCGCGTCCGTGCCCTCGGTGACGGTCTGGGAGCCGCTGTGACCGTTTATGTCGGTCGCGGTGTAGCCGGGGTCGGCGGCGTTGACGCGAATGCCCTTGAGCCCTTTGGCGTACTGCGTGGTCAACATCGTCAGCGCCGCCTTCGAGGAGGCGTACAGCGGCACGACGACGTGCGACTCGGACCGGCCGGGGTCGTGGGTGAAGGCGAGGGAGCCCATCCCGCTGCTGACGTTGATGATCACGGGGTCGTCCGAACGGCGCAGCAGCGGCAGGAACGCGGTGGTGGTGCGGACCACGCCGATGACGTTGACGTCGAGGACGGCGCGGGCGTCGGCGGCGGTGAGGTCGCCGGGATCACCGAAGGGACCCTGGACCCCCGCGTTGTTGATCAGGACATCGATCCTGCCCTCGTGCTCGGCGACGTCCGCGGCGGCGGCGGCCACGGACGCGTCGTCGGTCACGTCGACGGGGACGAAGCGTGCGCCCAGCGCGGCGGCTGCCTCCTCACCCCGCTCACGGTCGCGGGCTCCCACGAGAACGGTGTGACCGCGCGCGATGAGGCGGCGGGCGGTCTCGCGGCCGATGCCCTTGTTGGCTCCGGTGATGAAAGTGATCGTCATGCCTTCGATAGTTGCCTTGACGAGGGAGCCGGACCAGGGACGCTTCGACGGTGGGAAGACCAGTACCACCCTCGCGCCCCCGCATGTGATCGGGGACGCGGGAGGATGGAGAGCATGACGACGACACCCCCCGGAGCTGGGCTGGGCGCGATGATCCGCACGTGGCGGAACCGGCTGCCCCCGTCGGCCGCTGGGCTGCCGGTCGTCCGCAAGCGCAGGGCTGTCGGGCTGCGGCGCGAGGAACTGGCCGACCTGGCCGGAGTGTCGGTCGACTACGTCGTGCGCCTGGAGCAGGGGCGGGCCACGACACCCTCGGCGTCGGTGGTGGCGTCCCTGGCGCGCGCTCTCCAACTGTCCACCGCCGAGCGGGACCACCTCTACCGGCTGGCCCAGATCGTGCCGCCGGCGGACGGCACGATCTGCGACCATCTCCCGCCCGGTATGCAACGGGTACTCGTCCGCCTCGGAGACGTACCGGTGGCCGTGTTCGCGGCGGACTGGCAACTGGTGTGGTGGAACCACGGGTGGGCCGCCCTGCTGGGAGACCCCTTGGCCTTGCCGCCGCGGATGCGCAACTTCGCCCGCGACAGGTTCCCGGTGGACGTCGATCACACCCCCCTCGCGCTGTGGCCGGTCACCGAGACGGACCCCGACACCGCCGACGCGGCCCTCGTCTCCGATCTGCGCCGCGCCACCGGCCGCTTCCCCCGGGACAGCCGCCTGGCCGCGCTGGTCCGCGACCTGAACGCAGGCAACGAGAGGTTCGCCGAGCTGTGGGCGACGGGAGAGGTGACCGCGAACCGCGAGGTCCACAAGAGGGTCGATCACCCGTCGGTGGGCCCGGTCACGGTGGACTGCGATGTCCTGACCGACGGCGACACGGAGCTCAAGATTGTTATCATGACCGCCGCGTCGGGCAGTGAGGACGAGACCAAACTCCAGCTCACCACCGTCGTCGGCCCACCGGCCGGCACGCGCAACTGATCCGCCCCGCCTGGCCACGAACCGCGGTGCCCTGTTGACATCACCCTCGCCGCGCTGGGTGGTCGGTGGACGCCGCTGGTAGTCCGCGAGTTCCTACGCCGCGGTCAGACCACATACTCCGAACTGTCCGCCGCCCTGCCCGCTCCCTCGGACAGGCCGACCCAGTTGACCAGTGCGGGCGTCATCGAGCGTCACCGCACCCCGTGCCGGCCTCCGCGCGTCCGCTACATTCTGACCAGCCAGGGCCGGGCGCTGGAACCAGTGGCGCGCAGCATGTGGGAGCGACGCACAGCGCGACGGGACGCCCTCGACCAAACGCCAGACCCGTAGAACACGGCCTGAACCTCGTCAGCTCCCCGGTTCTTGCTCGCTGCGGCTGGACGGCCTTCTACGATCCGGTGCATGGATCCTGAGCTGCACTCTCGGCACATACCCCGACCGCCCTCGCAATCTCCGCATTCGAGACGCCGCCCTCGAACAACTCGACTGCCCGAACACGACGCACCTCCGCCAACTGAGGCCGCGACAGGGGAGGAAGAGAGGAGTCGGCAACGGAAGGGGACTGTTGAGATGCCCCCCGACAGCCTCCCACCCACACGGCCACCACCCCCACCGAACCTCCGGAAAGATCAGTAGTCCCGGGCCTGTCTACAGGAGGTACTGCCACTTGGTCATGCGGTCCTTCAGGTCGATGGTCGGTCCGTCGAGGGTGAAGGTGCCGTCTCCGCGGTGGTGGAACAGCTGCGGCTGGGATTGCGAAGGGTCGGTCCAGGCCCTGACGGGCTCCAGCAGGAAGAGGCTGTAGGGGGCCACGAGGCTGGTGTCGGCGACGCGGCACTCGATGTTGGCGAAGCATTCGGCCACCAACGGTGCCTGGACCTTCTCACCGGTCACGGCGGTCAGGTCGAACTCCTCGAACTTGTCGATGTCGGCGCTCGAGCAGTTGCCGATGTCGACGACGGTGGCGGCCATGTCGGCGGTAGGGACGGACACGACGCATTCCCCGGTTTCGACCAGGGCCAGGTGGCTGTGGTCCCAGGGGCCGATCGTGCAGGCGATCAGCGGCGGGGCGTGGCCCACCAGCATGTTGAATCCGTTGGTCATCACGTTCGGGATGCCGCGGTGCCGGGTGGTGACCGGGATGACAGGGCTGGGTTCGATGAGACGGTGAACCTGGTCCAGGGGGTGCGGCTGAAGGTCGTTCACGGTGATCTTGCCTGCTCCCGGTGCCGTGCGGTCTGTGGCATCGAGTGTCGGCAGGCGGGCACACCGCTATGAAGGCCGCGTTCTTCCTGGGCGTGCCACTACCAGCCTGCGCGGGAGCTCACATACTCAGCTGCCCGCGTCCACCGCTCCGGCCCGGGCCTGCTGCGGCTGGTCGGCCATGGCCCGCAGCGTCTCGAAGGCGGTCGCCGTCGGGCTGGCCGGCTCGGCCTGGTAGACCACCAGCTGCTGGTGCGGGGCCCCGTTGACCGTGAAAGTCGCGAACTTGATGTGCAGGTCCCCGACCTGAGGGTGCTTGAGGTGCTTGCCCTCCTGGGACTTGCCCTTGACATCGTGCCGTTGCCAGAGTGCGGCGAACTCCGCGCTCTGGGAGGTCAGTTCCGCGACGACCTCGGCGATGCGGGCGGACTCGGGGTCATGGCCGTAGGCGGCCCTGATCTCGGCGACACAGGAGTGCGCGGCTCGCTCCCATTCCTGGTAGAAGTCGCGCCCCGCCGGGTCCACGAACACCATCTGGGCGAGGTTGCCGAACGTCTCGAAACCGCTGTGCAGGGCCGTGGCCAGGGAGTTGCCCGCCATGATGTCGAGGGCCGGGCCCACGACGAAGGCAGGAGTGTGGTCCCAACCGTCCATCAGCTGCAGCAGTTGCGCGCTGACGCCGGCTTCGCCCCGGTTGTGCGGGCGCTGCGAGGCGGCCAGGCAGAGGCGGTTGAGGTGGTCGGTGGACTCTGCGTCGAGTTTCAGTGCGCGCGCGACGGCATCGACGACTTGGGGGGACGGGCTGTTCTCGCGTCCCTGTTCCAGCCTGATGTAGTAGTCGGAGCTGACTCCGGCGAGCAGCGCGACTTCCTCTCTGCGCAGTCCCGGTACCCGGCGTCGTCCGTGTTCGGGGAGACCGACGTCGTGCGGCTTCAGGGCTTCTCTGCGGGCTCGGAGAAAATCACCCAAAGGCGTCCCATTGCTCATGCGGCAAGAGTAGATGGATTTCGGGCGATGGGAAGCGCCAGTCATGCAATATCACGGATGGTTGCCCGGTGATCACAGAGGGCGGGGGTCGGGGACGGGGGGTGACCGAAATGGCGAGCAGTGGTTCGCCGCGGTCCTGCTGTGTGGAGTCCGTAATCCTGGGTGTAATGCACCCACCGTCGGCGGGACTTTCCCGGGCGTTTTCCACCTAGCCTCGATGACATGGACAACGACACGCACCTCGACCCGATGGAAGGGCTGGGTCGGTTTCTCCGCACCCGCAGGGAGCGGCTGAGCCCCGCAGCGGCGGGACTGCCCGCCGCCGGCCGGCGACGGGTGCCGGGGCTGCGACGCGACGAGGTCGCGACGCTGGCGGGGGTCAGCCTGAGCTACTACAGCCGGCTTGAGCAGGGCCGTGAAGTCAGCCCCTCGCCCAGGGTCCTGGAAGCCATGGCCCGCGTGCTGCAACTCGGTGACGAGGACAAGCGGGCGCTCTTCCGACTCGCCCTGCCCGGCGGCCGCCGTACCAAGGCACCTGTCCGGGTCGAGCGGGTCCGCCCGCACCTGCGGCAGCTGATCGAGGGCTGGACCCTGACGCCGGCCTTCATCATCGGCCGCGCCCAGGACCTGCTGGCCACCAATGCACTCGCCGACGCCCTCTACCGCGACTTCGCGGAGCACGACAACGTCCTGCGCATGCTCTTCCTGGACCCTGCGGCGAAGACTTTCTACCGCAGCCCGGAGCGGGCCAGGCACCGGGCGATCGCCGACCTCCAGCAGACCGCCGCGAGCACCCCGCAGGACCCCCGCACCCTGGAACTGGTCGGTGAGCTGTCGGTGCGCAGCGGCGAGTTCCGGGCCCTGTGGGCACGCGAGTACAGCCGGGTCCCGCCCTACGAGATCAAGCAGGTCCACCACTCGGTCGTGGGTGACCTGGAGTTGCGGCACGAGGCCCTGAACATCCGCAGCGTCCCAGGACAGCAGCTCGTCATCCTGCAGGCCGAGCCGGGTTCGCCCTCCGCCGACGGGCTGGCCCTGCTGGGCTCCGTCAGCGTGCCCGGGGTGCCGCACCAGCAGAACCCCGCATGCGGCACCTGAGCGTCATCCTGGGTGTAGGACTCCCAGGAAAACCACAGCCTTCACACCCCTGAGGAGAAGGGACAGACTCGAATACGTCAGGGGAAATCAATGAAAGAGGTTTTTCCCATGGCTACGTGGTTTGTCACCGGTGCCTCCCGCGGAATCGGCGCGGAAATCGCCCGTGCCGCTCTGGCAGGCGGTAACAATGTCGTGGTCGCCGTACGAAATCCGGAGCGCGTACCGGACGATCTGAGAAACTCCGACAAGGTCTTCGCGGTCGCCCTGGACGTCACGGACAACGACAGCATCCCGCAGGCGGTCGAGGCGGCCGTGGAGCGGTTCGGCGGCATCGACGTCCTGGTCAACAACGCCGGCCGCGGCCTGCTGGGCGCACTGGAGGAGATCACCGACGCGGAGGCCCGGTCGCTGTTCGACCTCAACGTCTTCGGCCTGATCAACGTCACCCGCGCCGTACTGCCCGTGATGCGCAAGCAGGGTTCGGGCCGGCTGGTGCACATCGGCTCCCGCTCCGGATTCGAGGGCGAGCCGGGCGTCAGCCTGTACTCCGCGTCGAAGTTCGCGGTCGCCGGCATCAGCGAGGCGCTGTCCGCCGAGATGGCGCCGTTCGGAATCCAGTCGATGGTCGTCGAGCCGGGCGTCTTCCGCACCGACTTCCTGGACGCCAGCTCCCTTTCGGTCGCCCAGAACCGCATCAGCGACTACGACGACACCCCCGCGCACGTCACGCTGGACTGGATCGACCAGGCCAACCACGCCCAGCTCGGCGACCCCGTCAAGGGCGCCGCGCTCATCGTCGAGGTGGCCGCCACCGAGAAGCTGCCCACGCATCTCTACCTGGGGCGCGACACGATGGAGCGGCTCGACGTCAAGTACCAGCAGGTGCAGAACGACCTCGCCCCGTGGCGCGAGAAGTCCGCAGCCACCGCGCACGCCGACGCCGCCTGACGTCGACGCTCCGCCGGGTGCCCGACCCGCCAGACCCGTTCGGGCACCCGGAGCCTTCCCCTTCACCCCTCTTCCCCCTCCTGTGATCAAAGGGACAGAGGATTTGTGATGTCTGCTGCCCTGCTCACCGGTACCCCTCTCGCCGGCCGTGTCGCCGTCGTCTCCGGCGCTTCCAGCGGCATGGGTGCCGTCACCGCCGAGCGCCTGGCCGAACTCGGCGCCACCGTGGTCGTACTGGCCCGGCGCAAGGAGCGGCTGGACGGCGTGGTCAAGAACATCGAGAGCGCCGGCGGCACCGCGCTCGCCCTGGCCGTCGACGTGACCGACCGGGCCGCCGTCCAGGCCGCCGCCGACCAGGTCTCCGCGCGCTTCGGCAAGGCCGACCTCGTGTTCAACAACGCGGGTGTCCAGCTCATCTCCGGCATCGAGGAGCTCAAGGTCGACGACTGGCAGCGCCAGATCGGCCTCAACATCGGCGGCCTGATGAACGTGATCGCCGCGTTCGTCCCGCACCTGACGGAGTCCGCCGCCGCGGGCAAGCCCGCCGACCTGATCAACACCTCCTCGATCGCGGCCACCCGCATCCTCACGAAGTTCTCCGTCCACTCCGGCACCAAGGCGTACATCAGCCACCTCACCCGGCTGCTGCGCGTCGAACTCGGGCCCAAGATGGTCCGCGTGGCCACCATCGAGCCCGGCATGGTCGACACCGAGCTCCCCGACCACGTCACCGACCCGGACGCGTCCAAGCTGATGGCCGACCTGATCCACGACATCGACGTCCTGCAGAGCGTCGACATCGCCGAGACGGTCGCCTTCATGGCAGCCGTCCCGCGCCACGTCAACCTCACCGAGATCACCATCCTGCCCACCGCGCAGGCCATCTGACGTTCGTTCCGGCATGGAGAGGACCGGCATGAACATCACAGTGATCGGGTGAGGGCGGGTCGGCGGCGGCCTGGCCCGGCTGTGGGCGAAGGCCGGCCACGAGGTCAGGATCCTGGGCCGGGACGGAGGCGAAGCCTCGGACGCCCAAGTCGTCGTGGCCGTCCCCGACCACCTCGTCGGCACGGCGCTGCGCGGAGTCACCGGGCTGAACGGCCAGGTGACCATCGACGTGAGCAACCTCTACAGCGAGCGCGACACCGCTTTCCCCTCACTCGCGCACCAGGTCAGGTCCGTCGTCGGCGGCCCGACGGCGAAGGCGTTCAACACGGTCTTCGCGTCCGCGTACGACCAGATCGGCGAGCAGCGCGTGACACCGAGCAACCTGTACGCGGCCGAACCGGACGCCAAGGACATCACCGCCCGGCTCACCACCGACGCCGGCTTCGACCCCGTGTACCTCGGCGACCTCCACCCGGGCGCCGGGCTGCTGGAGGACAGCTCCGGTCTCACCCGCGCACTGGCCGGCCAGATCGGCCCGTTCTACTACCGTTACGGCCAGCCCGGCGAGCTGTAGGGCCCGGCGACACCTCTGAGCCTCCTCAAGTCGCTTGGCGCGCACCGACCATGGCCGTCAGACTGAGCCGCATGACAGGGCTCAAGGGACTGAGCACGAAGAACACCTTCGTGCTGACCATCCGGGACGCGGACGAGGTCGCGGCGGCACTCCGTCAGGCACTGGCGGAAGCCTCGCCGCAGGAACGCTCGGGCCTGGAACGCGCCGCCGCACTGGTCGAGTCCACCGCCTCCGCCAGCGATGCCCGACTACGTGCCCGCTGGGTCCGCACCCGGCTGGCCGCCGTCGGCTTCACCGGGGATGTCGACTCGGTCGCCGCGGTGAAGGCCCTGCGCCAGGCGGAGCCGAGGCTGAGCCTGCTCGCGGCGGTGCAGCTTCAGAAGGAGGCAGTAGCGCACCCCGAGTGATCCGGCAGCCCACCCAGCGGACTTGGGCGGGCTGCCGCAGTGCGCAGAGAGTCAGGTAGCGGCCCTTCCATACGCTCGGCAGCGGGTCGGCACCGCCGAACGCCGCGGTCGTGCAGGCGGTGCCGCCGGTGAACGCGCGGTGGACGAAGGTGCCCTGGGCGCCGTAGGCCACGGTCTGCTGTCCGCTGAATGCGCGGGTCCTGGTCTCGTCCGCGCAGTTCGTGGCGTATCCGGCCGGGCCGCCGGCGGCGGTATAGCAGGCTTTCGACTCGCCGAGGATCGGGCCGCCGAACTTCGCGTCGGTGCACGGGGTGTCGCCCCGTGGCCGTGATCGTGGTGAAGGCTCCGAACGCGCTGCGCAACCTCGCCGACCTGGCGACCGCCACCGGCTCGGGTACGTACCGGAGTTACGTGCGGAAGCAGGCGGACACCCTGTGGGTGCAGGACCGGACTTCCCTCAACGCCCTCGGCGAGCGCTGGGCCGGTACCGGCCCGAACCAGACTGACTGACGGACCCAGGCCAGTGCCCTAGGGGCGCTCACCGCCGCCGAGGCCTGACCTCGGGTCGGAACCGGGGGCCAGGGGGCCGGACTTGCCCCGCCCGCAGCCGGACCTCCTCCACGTCGAGCGTCTGCTGACGGTCCGCAGGACGATGTCGTCGATACGGCCGGCGTCGCGCAGGTCCGTGAGGGTGTCCCGCTTGACCCGGAACAGGGCGAGTTCGAGTCGCCGCGCCCGCAGGGCGAGGATCGCGGCGGAGTTCCCGGCGATACCGGCCGGGCCGGCGATGGCCACTGCCGTGTACACGGCGACGAACGACGACGTCGGCAGCACGGTCGACAGGCAGAGGCGACGGGGGAAGTGGTGGGAGTGGGGTGGGACATGGGGACTCCAAGTGGGCCCCGGCCGACGGGAAAGGAGCGAGGCGGAGCGGCCGGGGGGACCACGGAACGGGGTGAGACAACGCTTAGACGGCAGGGGTGTTGAGTACGTACTCCCGCGAGGCGTGCACCTCGCCGCGCAGGGCGGCCAGGTCGACGTCGAGGACCTGTCCGGCCCACTTGCGGGGCTCGCCGTTGATGAGGACCGCGCTGATGTTGCGGGCGTCCGAGCCCAGCACGATCGTGCCGATCGGGTCGTTGAGCGGCATGTTGTTGAGGTCCTCGGCCCGGATGACCAGGAGGTCGGCCTTCTTGCCCGGGGTGAGGGAACCGGTGACGCCTGCCAGGCCGTTGGTGCGGGCGCCCTGCAGGGTGGCGAAGTCGAGGACATCGTGGGTGGTGATGCGGGAGGGCTGACGCTCGGTGCCGTAGGCGGCGTTGACGGCGCGCATCCGCTGGATGGCGTGCAGGGCCCGCATCTGGGTGAACATGTCGCTGGCCAGGGCGACTTCGACATCGATGCTCAGGCCGGGGCGGATGCCGACGGACAGCGCCTCGTCGACGGCGGGGACCGCGGTCTCCAGGCCGATCTGGGCGTCGGAGGTCGGCGCGAGGGCCACGGTGGTGCCGGAGGCGCCCATCGCCTGCCACGCCTCGCGGGTCAGCCCGGTGGAGTGGATGAGGGTGACGCCGGGGCCGAGGATGCCGTCCTTGGCCCAGCGCAGGACCGCGTCGGAGGAGGCGGCACCGAAGACGGCGTCCACACTCACCCCGGTGCCCAGTTCCTTGGCCACACGGGCGAGTTCGGGGCCGTAGGCGAGCGCCGGTCCGGCGATCTCGTCGGTGGCCAGGGTCGCCAGGCGCAGCGTGAGCAACTGGTCGTCGCTGCCGAAGTACTGCTCCTTGAGGCGGGTCAGGTCGCCGGGCCACTGCCGGTCCCAGTCACCGAAGTGCGGGCCCATGGAGGCGTGTACACCGCGGATGCCGGTGTCGCGCAGCGCCTCGATTGCGGCATCGGAGTGCTCGCGGGTACGGGAGTTGTGGGAGAAGTCGAGCATGGTCGTGATGCCGCTGTCGATCGCGGTCAGCGCGGCCAGTCTGGTGCCGGTGTACATGTCCTGCGGCCGGTAGACCGTGGCGTAACCGGCCAGGGTGGCCAACACGTAGCCGCCGAGGTCGTCGACGTCCGGCATGATCCGGCGCAGCTGGGCCTCCCAGGCGTGCCGGTGGGTATCGACGAAGCCGGGGGCCAGGATCGTGCCGGTGGCGTCGACGACCACGGCGTCCGCCGCGTCGAGGTGGCGGCCGACGGCGGTGACCGTGTCACCCTCGACGAGGAGGTCGGCGCCGTCGACGACACCGAGGCCGGGGTCCATGGTGACGACCGTGGCGCCGGTGAACAGGATGCGCCGCCGATCGGCGGGCCGGCGCCGGAGCTCTTCGAGGACGGCGGCGCTGGTGGTGTCGTTGAGGTTCATGAGAAGTCTTCTTTCGGTACGGCGGAGGAAAGGGGGCGGGGACGGGCGAGTCAGCCGAGCTTCATGACGTAGCCCGCGTGGTGCACTTCGTCGCCCCGGAACTCGCCGTAGGCCCAGAAGCCGAGGTCGTCCAGGTAGTCGATGCGGTCACCGTCGATCCAGTACCGGCCCTGGTAGGCGTGCGGGCGGCCGCCCCGGGTCTCGTCGTAGCGGCCGTCGGCGGTGAGCTCCTGGTGCAGGAAGTCGTTCCGGTCGATCCAGACACCGACCCGCGGGCTGCCGGTCAGGTCCTCCGCGTCCGGGATGCCCGCTTCGGGTGCGGCGGCCCGGCCGGGGACGTCGGAGCCGGCCCACAGCACCGGCCGGCCCGCCGAGACGAGCGCGCGGACCCGCTCCGGGTGGGTCAGCAGGGTGGCCACCGCGGTCGGCACGTCGTCGGCGAGTTCGTCGGGCACCACCAGGAAGTCGGTGGTGTTGCCGGGGGCCAGTGTCGCGACGTACTCCGAGCGGTGCTCGCGGCCGCCGGCCAGTGCGATCGCGTCCATGACGGCGGGGACGACGGTCGTGCCGGAGGCGTCGACGACGATGGCGTTGTCGTCCCCTGCCGCGCTGACGATGCCGGGGCCGACCCCCACGATCAGCGAGCCGACGAACAGGATGTCGGCGCCGACCATGGCCCCGATCAGCGGGTCCATCGTCAGGATCCTGGCGTTCGTGAACAGGACGGGACGTCCCTCGTCGTTCGAGAGGATCTCGTCGAGGGCCTCGGGGTTCCAGCACACGGTGTCGGTGGCGGTGATGGTCATTGCGTGCTCCTCGGTGGAGTCGCCTCACCGGTGTGTCCGCTGCGGGAGTGAGCGTCGACGCGGGTCCGAGGCGAGTGTCCGGCGGCTGTTGCAGCCGCCTGACCACCAGGTTCGTCGCGTGACGGAGCCGGAACCAGGCCGCTCTGTCCCTAGGTGTCCGGCACCCACGATCCGGCCGGTTCGCGAGGGTGGGTGCGTGGCACCCAGGAAGCCCTCACCTGGGGAGACAGCGGCCTGGTTGTCATCGGCCGCCGGGCTGATCGTTGAGGCATGACCAGCAACGACACGCCCCGCGACCCGCACCCGTACGTCGGCATGTGGGTGACCGCCGACGGATTCATCCGCCAGGAACTGCTGCCGAACGGCCGCTACGACGAAGCCCGCGGCAACCGTCAGAGTGCCTACACCGGCAGCTACACCGTCACCGGCAACCACCTCGACTACGTCGACGACACCGGCTTCACCGCGACCGGCGACATCCGCGACGGAGTTCTCTACCACGAGCACCTGGTGCTCTACCGCGAGGGCGACGAGCCTGCCGGACGGGAAAGCCGACGGTAGCCAGGGTTTCGGCTCGACGCCGTGAAGGCATTCGGCAGAAGCCGACGTTGGTGGTACGTGTTTCCGGCACCCACAACACCCGCCTGAACCACCGACGAAATGTGGCTGGACAGGTGACGGCCAGCAGGACGTGCTCCTGGGTCTGCGGCATCGGACCGTCGGTGGCGGCGACGACGAGGATCGCGCCGCCCGTCTGCGCCGCCCCGGTGATCATGTTCTTGATGTAGTCCGCGTGGCCCGGGCAGTCGACGCGCGCGTAGTGACGGGCGTCGGTCTGGTACTCGACGTGTGCGATCGAGATGGTGATGCCGCGCTGACGCTCCTCGGGCGCCTTGTCGATGTCCTCGAACGGCGTATACGGGTTCAGGTCCGGGAACCTGTCGTGCAGCATCCTCGTGATGGCCGCGGTCAGCGTCGTCTGCCGTGGTCGACGTGCCCGATCGTGCCGATGTTCACGTGTGGCTTCCTGCGCTCGAACCTCGCCTTCGCCATGTGCTGCCTCCTCGTTCCCGAGCGAAGGGTGCACCATCGCGTGGCTGCCTGCCGGGCTCTGCTTTCCAATGGGCCGGCGCACGAGTGCGGCCCTGCTCAGCCGAACCACTCCATGGCAGCCGACCGAAAGTAACCGCACTCGCACGCTAAGTGATCTTGGGGTTGCTTGCTGTGGTCCACCCCCGTGGTCTCCCGATCGCCCACCGTGAAGTTGACGCCGGATCGGCACCGCCCGGGGCCGGGTCCGGGGGCGGTTCACCCGAAAGAATCACGAGCCCTACCCCTGTCGGCGCCGGCGCGCGAGCGGCCGACTGCCGCACTCGGTCACGCGCCGGCGGATGGGAAATCGCCCGGGAGGCATCGCACCTCAGCACGGGAGATCCACACGGCGCAGGGCGCATCTCCACAGGTCGGCGAATTCCGTCGGTAGCCCCCGCCTGGCCAGTGATGGAACCCGCGGCTTCCCCGTGCGTGGCAGCAGGATGATCGGCCCTGACGCATTCTGAGGCCCCTCCCTGGCCCCGTGGGCGCCGTTCAGGGGACCCGACGGCTCGGTGCCGCATATGGAGTTGGGAGATAGTGATGGCCTGCGCCGCCCTCGCGCCCGCACCTCCTAACTCGCAGGCCGGCGAACTGATCCGAGGGACTTTCCCATCCGTGGCGGCGTGTGTCCCCGCTGGCTAGGGGCCAACGGGCTCTACCGGCCTTACGTAGGCTTCTCCCTGAACGGCAGCACCGGCTGCAGGACAAGGACCTCCGGACCGAGACCGACACCGGGTGAGGACGGTTCCTGCGGGCCCGGCCGGACGAAGTTGCGTGCGCTGGTGGCGCCCTCCGGTGCCGCCGTTCCCGACGCCATCGAGGGGGTATTTCGTCGGAGAGCGGGACGCCGTCGCCGACGTCGGGATCCTCGCCTGGCGGTGGCTGGAGAGCCGGCCCCCGAACCGGCCCGTCAGGACCCCTTGGTGCCGCTCTCGGTCAGAGCTGTGCGTGCGGCCTGCAGGAGTTCTTCGGAGAGCGGGTTGCCGCGGGTGGCGCGGGCGAGGGCGAGGGCGCCGACCAGGGTGCAGAGCTGGGCCAGGCCGTCGTCCTCGCTCGTGGCCAGCCGGGCGGCGCGGTTGCGTACCCCGTTGATGTAGACCTCGCGGGCGCCGGCGGCCTGGTCGGGCTCGCGCCCGAGGTCGGCGGCGAATCCGGAGACCGGGCAGCCGTCTGCGGCGTGATCGCGGTGCCAGATCGAGAGGTAGTCGTCGATCATCGCCTGGCGGGCGGCCTCGTGGTCCTCGCCCTCCTCCGGTGTGACTGCCGCGGCCGCAGAGTGGGGCGCCGGATTCTCGAAGGCGTGAGTGATGGCCTCATCGACGAGGTCTTCCTTCGATGCGAACTGCTTGTAGAACCCGCCATGAGTGAGCCCCGCGGCCTTCATCAGGTCGGCGACGCTCACCGCGGTGCCCTTCTCGCGGAACATCCGGGAGGCGGTCGCGACGACGCGCTGCCGGTTCTCCTGTGCCTGCGCCTGGGACACGCGCCCCATGGGATCACTCTCCTCTAATGGATGTCGTTTGACATCTATCCTACCCCTCTATTAGATTCCATCCAACATCTAATTGGCCGGATCGCCAGCCGGGGAGAGCAGAGCCTGCCGCCGCCTCCACCATCCGAGGCCCGCGTGATCCGCTCCGAAATCCCATCGTCACTGACAGCACTGGAGAACTCCTGTGTCACCACCGCCCGGCCCCACCGAGCCCTCGACGCCCGCCGCGTCCATGCCACCCGCGCCACCGAGCCAGGGAGGAAGGGTTCCCGAGGCGGTCCACCGCCGACGCTGGGCGATCTTGACCGTGCTCCTCTCCAGCCTCTTGGTGGTGATGCTCGACAACTCGATCCTCAACGTGGCGATGAAGACCATCGCCCAGCCCGCTCCCACCGGTCTCGGGTCCACCCAGAGCCAGCTGGAGTGGGCGGTGAACTCCTACACGCTGGTCTTCGCCGGACTGCTGTTCACCGCCGGCCTGCTCGGTGACCGCCTCGGCCGCAAGAAGGTGCTGCTCCTCGGCATGCTGGTGTTCGGCGTGGGCTCCGTGCTCTCCGCGATGTCGGAGTCCTCCGGGCAACTCATCGCCTTCCGGGCCGTGATGGGCTTCGGCGGCGCGTTCATCCTGCCCGCCACGCTCGCGATCATCATGAACGTCTTCGAGCGCGAGGAGCAGCCCAAGGCCATCGGGATCTGGACCGGTGTGGTCGGCTTCGCCATCGCTCTTGGCCCCATCACCGGCGGCATCCTGCTGGAGCACTTCTGGTGGGGTTCGGTCTTCCTGGTCAACGTGCCGATCGTGATCGCGGCGATGGCCGCGATGGCCGCGATCGTCCCCGACTCCAAGGACCCCGAGCCGGGCAGGCTCGACCCGCTCGGCGTACTGCTGTCGATCATCGGTCTGGCCCTGCTGGTCTACGGCATCATCAAAGGCGGCCAGTACGGCGACTTCACCCGGCCCGAGTCCTGGACGACGATCCTCGCCGGCCTGGCGGTCCTCGCCTGCTTCGTGGTCCACGAGGCCCGCAGCGACCACCCGGCCCTCGACGTCACGTATTTCCGCAACCGGCGCTTCTCCGCGTCCGTCGCCGCCGTCGGGCTGGTCTTCTTCGCCCTCATGGGGGTCACGTTCTTCAGCGTCTTCTACAACCAGAGCGTCCGGGGCTACAGCGTCCTGCAATCCGGGCTGCTCGTGCTGCCACTGGCCGCCTCTCAGATGTTCTTCGCCCCGCGCGCGAGGCTGGTCGTGGGCCGCTTCGGTGCCCGAGCCGTGTGTGCCACCGGCCTGGTCCTGACCGCCGCGGCCTTCGCCGGCTTCCTGCTCCTCGGCCAGAGCACTCCCATCTGGGTGCTGGAAGTGCTGTTTTTCCTGATGGGCACGGGGATGGCCCACGT
Source organism: Streptomyces sp. NPDC058464 (assembly GCF_042721035.1). Lineage (NCBI taxonomy): Bacteria > Bacillati > Actinomycetota > Actinomycetes > Kitasatosporales > Streptomycetaceae > Streptomyces > Streptomyces sp. NPDC058464. The sequence continues at coordinate 61,919 of NZ_JBHXMA010000023.1, read as the reverse complement.
GATGCCGCCCGCCACGGTCATGATCATGTCGTCGTTGCCGCGGGAGAAGGCCGGCTCCGGATCCGCGATCAACAACACCTTCCGCCAGGTCGGCGGGGCGATGGGCGTCGCCGTGCTGGGATCCTTGCTGTCCACCAGCTACCGCAACGGCATCAACGGCCACCTGGGCATGCTGCCGCCCTCCGACCGGCCCGCCGCAGGCGAATCCGTCCAGGCGACCCTGGCCGTCGCCGACAAGCTGGGACCGGCCGGCAGAACGCTGGTGCGGCCCGCGAACGACGCCTTCATCCACGCCATGCACATCGCCGCCGTAGGTTCCGCGGCCGTCGCCCTGCTCGGCGCCGCCGTCGTGCTGGCCTTCCTGCCGCGCAAGGCCGCCGCGGCGGCCGGCGCCGACAGATCCCGGCGCCAGACCGTGGAAGCCCAGCGGTGACCCCCCGTCAGCCCGCGACACACCGCAGGCGACCGCCCGGCCCAGGCCGTCCCGCCCGACCGCCCGAGGCGATGGTCCAGACAACCCTCGAAGAACGTTCTCGCGGGGACGAGGCCCGTGCCGCGTCGCCCACCGGCCCGATCACACCTCGACTCCGACACTCACCTCATGCGAAGGAGATCCACTGATGGTCACCAGCAACCTTGTGCTCATCCCCGGCGCCGGCGGCGTGGGCCGTACGGTCTTCGAGCAACTGCGTGCTCAGGACGTACCCGTGCGCTTCATGGTGCGCAGCGAGGACGAGCGCGCGGCCGAGCTGCGGGCGCTCGGCGCGGAGGTGGTCGTCGGCGACCTGACTCGGCCCGAAACGGTGGCGGCCGCACTGCAGGGCGTGACGCGCATGTACTTCGGGATGGCTGTGTCGCCGCATCACCTGCTGGCGGCCACCGTGGTGGCCTCCGTGGCAAGGGAGTACGGACAGCTGGAAGCCCTGGTCGACCTGTCGCAGATGACCGTCTCGCAGATGACCGCCACCAGCACCGAGGAGTCCCACCAGCAACGGCTGCACTGGCTGACGGAGCAGGTGCTGGACTGGTCCGGCCTGCCCGTGGTGCACATCCGGCCGACGGTGTTCCTGGACACTCCGCTGTTCACCGATCTGGCGGCCCGGACGATCAAGGAGAACAGCACGATCGCCCTGCCGTTCGGCAGCGGACGCACCTCACCGGTCGCCGTGGACGACGTCGCACGGGTCCTCGCCACCGTGCTCCGCGATCCAGCTCCGCACATCGGGCAGATCTACGAGCTGACCGGGCCGCGCTCGGTCGACATGACGGAACTGGCAGCGGAATTCTCCCGGGCGCTGGGCCGCGAGGTCTCCTACGTGGACGTGCCCCCGCAGAGGTGGGAGGCACAGCTCCCGAAGCTGGGACTGCCGCCGCACGTCGTCCAGCACATCATCACCATGGCCAAGCTGCACCGCGACAACCGCTACGACCGCACGACCGACGGCGTCGAGCGCGTGACGGGCATCCCCCCGCAGTCGATCGAGGCCTTCGTCAAGGCACGCAGGGACTTCTACCTTGGCTGAGCCGTGCCCCGATCAGTCACCGTCCGAGGCCGGTGCCCGTATGTCCGAGACTCCTCTCGGACATACGCGGTCCGCCTCCGTGGGGCGCCGGGAAGCGGCGTTGTCGGTGGGCTCTGCCAGGGTGTGCGTCGTGGACGAACTGGTGGAGCGTGTCGACGATCAGGATCGTGCGCTGGGGGTGGTGGTCAGCCGCAGGCAGGCCATCCGGGAGGGGTGGCTGCACCGGGTCGCCGTGACGGTGTGCCGTGATGAGCGCGGGCGGATCCTCGTCCATCGGCGGTCGGAGCAGCTGTCGCGCTTCCCCGGGCTCCATGAGGTCGTGGTCGGTGGCGCCGTGGATGTCGGTGAGTCCTATGAACAGGCCGCCGCGCGGGAACTGGCCGAAGAGCTGGGCATTCGCGTGCTGCCACGCTTGCTGTTCACGTTCCTCAACCGCAGTGGTTTGAGCCCTCACTGGCTCGGCGTGCACGAAGCCGTGGTGCCGGAGACGGTGGCCGCCGATCCTGATGAGGTCGCCTGGTATGGCTGGCTGACCGAGCCGGAGCTGCGGTCGGCCCTGCTGGAATGGCACTTCACTCCCGACAGCCACGAAGCCTTCAGCCGGTATCTCGCGTTCCACGCCGCGCAGCCCTGACCTGGCCGCTTCTCGCGTACGAGCAGGGCTGACGACGTCTTGCAAGGCGGGTGCCGGGCAGGGACCGCGCTGCCTACGTACGGAACCCCACCCTATGCTCTGAATCGCGGCGCGCCCGGCCAGGCGGCTGATGCCCCGTGACAGGGCCCCGGCTGGACGGGGGAGACCAGCCGGGGCCGTGGGTGGTGACGTGCGGAGGGCGGTCGCCTCTCGGCGGCAGGCTCCATGGGGCTTCAGCCGGACGATCGTCCCCATGGGCTATAGGTGAGGCCCGGGGACACTGTCCCCTCCGCGGTCACGTACACATGAACGGTCAACCACCGCCACTTTGTTCCCGCTCAGGTCGTGCAAGCCGTTGTGAGCTGCAGAACATGCTGTGCCGGGGCTTCAATTGAGGTAGTCGGCGACCAGGGCGGCGAATTCGTCGGGTGAGGCGAGCCGGATGCCGAGTTGTTCGGCCTTGGCCCGCTTGGAACCGGCGTTCTCGCCGGCGACGACGAGGGTGGTCTTCTTGGAGACGCTGGAGGAGGAGCGGCCGCCGGCGCGTTCGATGAGTTCGTTCATCTCGTTGCGGGACAGCTTCTCCAGGGCTCCGGTCATCGTGCCGGTGACGACGACGGTCATCCCGGCCAGCGGACCCGCCTCCGCGGCGGCCACGGGCGTCTCGCCGTCGGTGCTCGCCTCGTCGGCGGAGGCCGAGGCGGAGGCGGGGGCGGGCGGGGTGGCGCCGGGCTCGGTCATGTTGACGCCCGCGGCGGCAAGTTTGTCGATGAGCGGGGCGAGTTCGGACAGTTCCGCGACGATCGAGGGGGCCTTCTCCACCCCGATGCCGTCGACCTGCTGCATCGCCCCGGTGTCGGCGGCACGGATCAAGTCCATGGTGGCGAAGTGGCGTGCGATACGGCGGGACATGGACCGGCCGGTGCCGCGTACCCCGAGTGCGCACAGCACCCGCGACAGCGGCTGCAGTTTGGCCGCCGCGATCGCTGCGAGGAGGTTGTCGGTGCTGGTCTCGCCCATCCGGTCCAGGCCGAGCAGTTGCTCGCGGGTGAGGGCGAACAGGTCGGCGAGGTCGGTGACGAGGCCGGTTTCGACGAGCTGGACGACGCGGGTGGTGCCGAGGCCTTCGATGTCGAGCTGGTCGCGGCCGGCGGCGTAGGAGAGGGAGGCGACCAGGTGGCAGTTGCGGCCCTGCGTGCACCGCCAGCGTTCCTCGCTCCTGTCGATGTCCGATCCGCAGCGCGGGCAGGCCTCCGGGAACGCAATGGGCTGCTCGTCGCCGGTGCGCAGGTGCGCGGCCGGGGCCTGGATGCGGGGGATGACGTCGCCGGCGCGATAGACCATGACCTGGTCGCCCAGGCGCAGGTCGCGGCGGGTGATGTCGGCCGGGTTGTGCAGGGTGGCGTAGGTGATCGTGGAGCCGTCGATGACGACCGGTTCGAGGACGCCGCGCGGGGCGATGATCCCGGTGCGGCCGACGTTCCACTCCACGGCCAGCAGCCGGGTGATCTTCTCCACGGCCGGGAGCTTGTAGGCGATCGCCCACCTGGGCGCGCGGGAGCCGGAGCCTGCGGCCTGCTGGTCGGCGGCGAAGTCGGCCTTGATGACGATGCCGTCGATCCCGAACGGCAGCCCGGCACGGACCGCGCCGATCTCCTCCACCCGGGCGAGGACCTGCTCCACGGATTCGACGACGGCGTCCGGAACGTCGGTGCGGGCACTGGTGTGCACGCCGAGTTCGGCGACCAGGTCCATCAGGTCGCTGTGCGCGGACGCGGTCAGCCGCTCGGCGAGCACCGGGTCGGTGCCGGGCAGGGGGAGGAGTCCGTAGCCGAAGAACGTCATCGGCACCGTGTAGAGGCGCTCCTTGGCCCGCAGCGTGCCCGCCGCGGCGTTGCGCGGGTTCGCGAACGGCAGCCCGCCGTGCTCGGTGCGCACCTCGTTGGCGTACTCGAACTGGGCGCTGGTCATGAGGACTTCGCCGCGCACCTCCACGGTGACCGGCTCGGCCAGATGCTCCGGCAGTCCCTCGATGATGCCGATCGCGTGCGAGACGTCCTCCCCGGCCGTCCCGTCCCCGCGGGTGATCAGCCGGGAGAGCCGGCCCTCGGTGTAGCGGGCGGCGATCGCGAGGCCGTCCAGCTTCGGTCCGACGTGGAAGCGGGCGACCTCGTGCCCGATACGACGGGCCAGGGAGGCGGTCCAGGCGGTGAACTCCTCCGGGGAGAACACGTTGTCCAGGCTCAGCATCGCCACCGTGTGCGGGACATCGCCCCCCACCGCGCCGCCGGCCACCTTCCCGGTCGGGGAGCCGGGCAGCACCTGCTCGGGGTGAACGGCCTCGTACGCGGCGATCGAGCGCACCAGCCGGTCGTAGGCGTCGTCGTCCAGCGGCGACGTGCCGCCCGCGTAGTACGCGGCCGCCGCCCCGACGGCCTCCTCGACCGCCTGCGCGTAGGCGACGGTATCCACGATCTCTGCTACTGGTGTCGTCATGACCGGCATCATGCCTCCCACCACTGACAACGGGACTCTCCCGGACTTCCCGAACCGATCGGGGAGCACGGGTTCGGCGTCATCCGCAGTTACGGGTCCTGCTCCGGCCCACCGGCTGGTCGTGTCGCCCGGAATGCAGACGCTGGCCGTTCGGCACGCTGCCCGGCATCCCGGCGCCGCACTTCCGCTTCCTTCTTCTGGCCGCGCTGGTCACCACGAGCAGTACCGAGAGGGCAACGACGGTCAGGCGCAGTTGTTTCAGGGGTCAGCAGTGCTTCGTGGGCGATCGTGACCTGGTCGGTGGCCAGGGTCAGCAGCCGGGCCCGGGCGAAGGCCTCCACCGCCTGGCGTGTGGCGGTGGGGTTGGGCCCGTGGGCGGCGAGCGGGCCCAGGGCGAGGCGGCGGCGGGCGCTGGGGGAGAGCGCGGCGTAGGCCCGTTCGGCGCCGGCTTCGACGGCGGAGTGGATGCCGCCGCTGGCGGTGCAGCCGTCCACGGTCAGGGTGTTGTCGTTGAGCTGCTGCCAGGTGGCCTGCAGGGCGTGGGCGAGCAGGGGCAGCGCCCCGGCGTTGTCTGCTGGGCAGCCGCAGTGGGCGCCGAACGTCGCGCAGGATCACTTCGGTCAGACCGGTCTGGGTCAGGGGTGCGTTGCGGTGGACCATGCGGGTCTTTCTGGTTCTGACGATGACGATGACGATGACGATGGCCGGGGGCACGGGAGTTGACCCGTGCCCCCGGCCGCGGAGGTGACCCCGAAGGGCGGTGAGGTTCGGATGTGCCCGCTGTTCAGTGAGTTCTCGTGCCGGCCCTGCTAGAGCCGCTTGGGGCCGAGGGGGCTTGCCGGTCGCAGGTTGCCTTGGTCGTCGAGGTCGTTCAGAACTGCGGGCAGGCCCTTGGTGAGCATCTTGGTGCGGACGGCGCCAAGGAGTTTGGCCATGAAGAAGCCTCCGGCGCCGGTGAAGCCGGTGTGGTCGTAGGTGAAGGTCGTTCCGCTGCCGTGCGGTTCGAGCCGGTAGGCGACCTCGGTCACCTCGCCACCGCTTTCGTCCTGCCACGAGTAGCGCAGCAGCGAAGGCTCGCGGACCTCCAACACCTCGCACACCACGACACCGCTCCAGCCGGGCTTTGGCTTCGCGACGAACCTGAACGTGGTGCCGACCGTGGTGGCGAAACCCTCGGGTCGAGCGCCGGCGCCGGTAGCCGTCCACAGGGGAACCAGCTCCGGATCGGTGACCGCTCGCCAGACCTTCTGCTGCGGGTGCGGGTAGTCGCGGACGATGTGGATGGCGCTCATGGAGGGTCTCCTTTCGCATGCAGGCGTCAAGCCCGACATTAATCTTCAGTGGCTGTAAATTTACAGTAGCAGAAAATATTTAGGGACTGGACTATGCTTCGGTGATGACCATGCGCACCGTGGACTGGACGGCCCTGCGGCCGCGCGACGAGGAACCCGCCGTCGAGGGGCTGCGGGAGCGCAAGAAGAGGATTCTGCGGCGGCGGCTGTCCGACACGGCCACCGAGATGTTCATGGAACGGGGCTTCGACGCCGTACGGGTCGCCGAGGTCGCAGAAGCGTGCGGAGTCTCGGAGAAGACGGTGTTCAACTACTTCCCGACCAAGGAGTCCCTCGTCCTTGACCTGGGCGAGGCCACCTTGAACTCCTTGCGAACCACCCTGGCCGATCCAGACCTGTCGCCGGTCGACGCGGCGCTGAAGATCCTCTCCGGCGAGCTGGCGAACATCATGGCGTGGCTGAACGCGCAGAGCGACCCGGCCGAGGCCAAGGCCATGCTTCTGCGCTTCGGCATGCTGATCAGATCCACCCCGTCACTGCGGGCCTATCAGCGTGACACGGCGGACCAGCAAGTCGCCGTAGCCGCCAAAGTCCTGGCCCAGCGCGCCGGGATGAGCCCGGACGACCCCGAACCGCAGGTAGCCGCGACGGCCCTGCTCGCACTGTGGCCCGTTCAGTTCCGGGCACTGCGCAAGCACCTGAACCTCGCCCGGACCCCGGAGGAACTGCACGACGCCGTCAGCGCCGACGTCCAACGCGCAGCCCAACTCATCGACACCGGAATCCACTCACTTACCTCCGGTCGGCGCAGTTAGCGAAACAGCCCCGGCCCGGGGCCATGGCGAGCGACAACACCGCCATGCCGGTTCGCCAGTCGACCCGGCCCCGTCACCAACCTCCATGGACAGAACACCTGGGCGCCCGCCTGCGGGCGCCCAGGCCCCACGGGTCAGGCGCAGCCGCCGGGAATCCATCCGAGGCAGCGGCGGGGTGGTACCGGACGCTGGTGGAGTGGCCAATGTGCCCGCCGACTTCGGTGGTGTGCCCGGGTCCGCTGCGGTTCCGGTGGGCGATCGCGGACGGGTGCTTCGGCGGGCAGCCGCAGGCGGTGCGGGCGGCCATCTCGCACCAGCCCTCGTACGCGGTGTTGCCCAACCGGGCCTCAGTGCCTCGTGCGACGTGGCGAGCGAGGCGTCCGCGATGTCGTCGGCGGCGATCGGGCTGTCCGTCTCCAGGAAGGCTCGGGGCGCCGTCGGGCTCGGTCGGCTCCTCTGCGGCGCCCGGGCCGCTGCGGGCAGGGGTGAACCCGGTCAGCCCGGATCCTCCAGCTCGTCCCCGTCCGCGGCCCTCTTTCGCGGGCGCCGGCCGCGTGCTGGTGGGCCCGGTTGATCGTGGAGTCGACCGAGGCGGTCCACCTCACCCGGCCCACCGCGTCGTCGCGGACCTGGACGTGCTCCAGGAGCTTCGCTCAGGTCCCGCCTGCCTCCCAGCGGCAAAAGCTCGTAGACGGTCTGCCAAGGCTCGTACCGCTCGCGCAGATCACGCCACGCAGCACCGGCCCGCAACCGCCACGACACACCATTGACCACCTGCCGGTGATCACGCCACGGACGACCACGCCCGTCCACCTGCGGCAGCAAGGGCTCTATACGCTCCACGCCGCATCCGTCAATTCACCCCGGCCAGCCACAAGATCAATTGTCGGAGGAGTCCTTGCCCGGGACAGGCACCTTGTTCCGCACGAAGAGGCTCAGCCGGTACGTAGTCGGCTGCATCAGGCGCCCGCAGAGGGTGTCCATCCGCGCTGCGGACCAGTCGATCTGCGTGTCCGATGCTCGGAGGCGGCGAATGTGCTCGCGCCACTCGGGCTCGTCCTGGGTCTCGAAACGCACTTCCCAGCGGCCTGCCTCCGGCGCAAAGCGGTCAGCAGCCCGCCGCATCTCGTCCTTGCGCTGACGCCTTCTCTTGCGCTGCCCCGGCATCGGCCCAGCATCGCTGGCCGTGACCGCCACGGCAAGGCCATTGCCTACCGCCCCAGGCCGGCATGAGGTTGATCATTCGTCAGACAGCTCCTAGTGGGCTCCTAGTGCCGTATCAGGCAACAACCGCCCTGACGGTGGGTACTGTGCCGACGTGGCCGATGAGAAGGACAGCAGGAACGGCTCGATCCGGCAACGTCCGTGGGACCTGGTGCTGGAGACCGTCTTGCTGGAACTCGTCGGCCTCGCTTTCTTCGGGATCGGCACCCTGTTGGCGTGGCCGTTCGGGTGGCTGCCCGACCCCAGTCTCGGCATGCTCTCCACGAGCATGCTTGCGGTCTGGCCTGCGGTTGAGTTGTACCGTGCGGGACCGCCCCGACGGCTCGCCGTTGTTGCCGCCCTCCTTGCGCTGGCAACGGTGACACTGTTCGTGGCTGCAGTAGCGAACTGGGCCCTTCCCGCGTTGGCTGACTCAGACGTCGGTATCCTCGTCGGCTACGTTGTCGCCGTACCCATCGGCGCGGCTGTGTTCGCGTGGCTCCTCAACAGGGCGAACGTTGCCTGACGCGGAATTAGGCACCGCCAGGCACCCCGTGCTCGTGGATCGCCCGGAGGGACCCCGACGCGTAGGGACTGGACAGGCGGTAGTACGGCGAAGCACGAACGGCTCTGGACCGACCCCACGTAAGCGGACTGAACGCTTGGTGACCTGCACGGCTGTTGCCGCGTGGACGGGATTCGCCCAACAGCCACTCTCCTGGGTCGGTGGCATCCGGCAGCTTGCGCCACGGCGGCCGTTCACGCCCGGTCCGGATCCCCGGTGCCCGAGGCGGCTGTGAGGGCGAGCGCGGACGAAGCAGGCAATGGGCGGACAGGCGTGGGCCGGCGGGTGCTGGTGGGTGCTGGTGGGTGCCGCAAGCACCGGCGTGGCGTTGGCGCTGTGGGCGGTCGTCCGTCTGATCGTGCGCATAGCCTTCGTCGCGCACGCCCCGTGGATCGACGAGCTGTGCGCGCTGGCACTCCTCCTCGCATGCGTGTTCCTGCGCACGTGCTGGTACTGGGACATCCGGTGGCTGCTGTGTCCGGTGTGCCTCCTCGGGGTGCTGTTCCTGCAGAACAAGGAGCTGGATCAGCAGGTACTGCACGAGCACGGGCGTACCGAACACGTCAGGGTCCGACAGATTCGGTGGTCCGCCGGCGATGGCATGGGGGATGGCGTCCACCTCTACACGGTCACCGTCCTCGACGGCCCACCGCTGGCTCCGTTCGAGGAGAACGGGCTCATGGGCTGGAAGCGGGTGGTAGGCGGCACTTACACGGTGACCGTCGATCCGCAGGGCCGTGCCCCGCTCAGGCGGGGGGACAAGCCCGGGCCTCCGGTGATCCGGCAGTTCCTGCAGATCCCGCTCGGCCTCGGCCTGGCCCTCGCCCTGTGGCGGCCCGCAGGGCTGCTCCTGCGCCGACAACGCGTCCCGTCAGCCGGACCCACTCGGCCATAGGGGGCTGTGACTGAGCGGCGCCGGGGCGCCGACAATCTCACCCGCTGGTCCCGTGAGTGTGGATGGTCGGCGTCGTCTCGGTTGATCCGGTCCCGCTCGCTGTCGCGACGACCGGCCCCCAATACGCCGACTTTTCGAGCTTTCTGTCACCCACGGCGGTTCCAGTCCTCGTGACAAAGCGCCAACTGTCGTGTCACAGCTCACTGCTGAGCCTGAACACGCTAGTTGGAACCGGTGGGGTGTGGCGAGCTGGTGGTTTCTGGACGGTGGGACACGCTTGTTGCCCTGCCGCGAGCTCGGGACGCCACACCGGCACGATCACGCTGTGCTCCCTGGCTTCGCCAGTTGGATGGCTTCGCCTGTTGAGGGCCGGTTCTCCTGGCTCGGTCCGTGAGGAGCGGCGTCGTCCGTTGCCGGCCGCCGTCGCCCTTGGGCTCGGCGGGCTGGTGGGGGGACGGTCCGGTGTGGAAGATCGGCCAGCAGATTTCGGTGCGCCACGTGGCCGGGTCCGGGCTCTCGCGGCGTGCGACGGGGTAGTACTCGCGGATCGGGCCGTCCACGGCCAGTGCGTGTTCGGCGACGTAGGCGCCGAGGGTTCCGTAGGCCAGGTCGATGTTCGTGTGCGGGCCGCGGTGGATGATCGTCGCCAGCTCGGCAGGCGGTACCACCAGCGCGTCGACCCGGCCCATCGGGCGTACGGGTTCGGTGCAGGGCACGAAGACCGTTGCCGGACCGTGTTCGTGGGTGAACAGGTCGGTGCTGAAGATCCCCCCGGCGGGTGAGCCGGCGGCCAGACCCTGGGCGTCGAGCGTCGCGTAGATCTCACCGAGCGCACCCTGGTACCAGGTCAGCGCCTCGGCGACGTCCACGGTCTCGGTGATCGCGGCCGCCGGCGTGGCGGGAACGCTGCGGCGCCCGATCTCGGCCCGGGTGCCGCCCGGCGGGCGGGTGAGCAGGTCGCGCAGCGAGACGACCGCGCTCTGGGTGCGCGCCAGCTCCTGCTCCATCTGGTGCAGGTGCGCGGCGAGCAGGGCGTTGCGGGTGTCGAGGTCGGGGGCGGCAAGTACCTTGGCGATCTGCTCGACGGGCATGTCCAGGGCGCGGAAGCGGCGGATGATCTGCGCGGTGGGGATCTGTGCAGTGGTGTAGTACCGGTGGCCGGTGTGCCGGTCGACCTCGTCCGGTTCCAGCAGGCCCACCCGGTGGTAGTAGCGCAGCGTCTTCACGCTCAGGTGGGTGGCCCTCGCGAAGTCCCCGATCGGCAGTGTCGCGTCCATGCCTGCCACTCTGCCACCTCCCCTCAGGGGAGATGCGCGGGCGCTCGCGGGTCTTGTACCTCTCGTCGGGGCAGGTCCGAGGCTGTGTGCAGGCGGTCAGCCGGGCCGCCGGCCTGAAGGGAGCCTTGATCATGACCACGCCCACGACTGCGGTTGTGCCGCCCGTCGTCGCCGAGTACCTGGCGGCGGTCAACGCCTTCGACCTGGACCGGATGGTGGCCACCTTCGCCGAGGACGCCTACGTGAATGACGCGCGCCGCGAGATCCGGGGCATTGGTGCCATCCGGGCCTGGGCGGAGAAGGAGATGATCGGCGACCGCGTCACGATGGAGACGGTCGAGGTCGTCGAGCACTACGAGCAGATCATCGTGCGCTCGCGTTATGACGGCACCTACGACAAGACCAGCCTTCCGGTGGAACTGGTGATGTCGGACTACTTCAGCGTGCGCGACGGCAAGATCGTCAGCCTCGCCGTGATCCGCAACCAGCCCTGCCCGTACTGAGGGGTGCCGCGCCGTCCGGCCCGCCCGAGGCCCGCGGCGCACGCAGAGCGTCCCGCCGGGCTGCGTGCACCGCCACCTCGTTGCGCCCGCATCCGTCCACCTCTGGAAAGCGAGAACCACGTCCCGTGAACTACACCCTCGACCCGGACCTCGTCCCCCTCCTGACAGCCCTCGCGGGGCAGGCCGCCGGCGCGCCCGCCCGCGAGCGCGGGGACTGGAAGGCGATCCGCGAGGCCGGCACCCTGGGCCAGGCCGCCATGGCGGCCTTGGTCCCCCCGGTCACCGGGATCAGGACCACCACCTACTTCGCCACGGCGCCCGACGGCGCCCGGATCGAACTGCGCTGGTACGCCTCCGGGGAGACCATGGCGCCGGGCCCGGCGGTGCTCTACGCCCACGGCGGCGGCATGATCCTGGGCGACCTGGACGCCTACGACACCCTGATCTCCTGGTACGTCGCGCACAGTGGGGTGCCGTTCCTGTCCGTCGGCTACCGCCTGGCGCCCGAGGCGAGTGGCACCATGCTCGCCGAGGACGTCTTCGCCGGCCTGACCTGGCTCACCGGCCACGCGCACGAACTGGCGGTGGACACCGCACGCATCGCGGTGATGGGCGACAGCGGCGGCGGCGCACCCGCCGCGGCCACCGCCATCCTGGCCCGCGACCGGCACATCCCCCTGGCCCGCCAGATCCTGGTCTATCCCATGCTCGACGATCGCAACCAGAACCCCGACCCGGCCCGCGAACCCTTCCTGACCTGGACCTACGACGACAACTACACGGCGTGGAAGGCGGTGCTCGGCGACACACTGGGAACCGCGGATGTCTCCCCGGTCGCTGCACCGGCCCGCCTGAGCGACTTCACCGGCCTGGCCCCGGCCTACATCGACACCGGAGACCTCGACATCTTCCGCGACGAGGACATCGCCTACGCCGCGCGCCTGGCCGCCGCGGGCGTCCCCGTCGAACTGCACGTCCATCCCGGCGTCCCGCACGGATGGGACCGCCTCGCCCCGCACTGCGGGGCCGCCCAGCGCGCCTTCGCCGACCGCCTCCGCGCCCTGGTCGCCCTCTGAACGTCCCGCTTCTCGGGGAAGCCCCCAGGTGACCAGCACAGGCGGCACGCCCCGGGGCAGGAGACCTCCCCTCAGGGGAGGTCTCGCCGCCGGGCCGGGTCTTGCACCTCCCCTGACGGCACACCGCAGGCTTGCCCGTAGCGGCCGATCAAGGCCGCAAGACGAAAGGAGCAACGTCATGACGACTATCGAGCAGGACAAGGAAGCCATCATCGCCATCGTCCGCGAGATGGCGGAGTCGATGACCGGCGCGCAGAGCACCCGCCACTGGGCGCCGGACGTGCTCTGGTTCGACATCCCCCCGTTCGCGTCCAGGGGCATCGCGCCGGCGCGCAAGCTGTTCGACGACACCTTCGCCAACTTCGAGTCCTGCAAAGTCGACATCCTCGAACTGGACGCGAAGGTCAACGGAGACATGGGCATCGTCTGCACGGTGCAGAGCACGGACATCGTGCTCAAGAACGGCGCCACCAAGCACGTCATGGCCCGGCAGACCGACTGCTTCGAACGGCGGCAGAACGGCTGGGAACTGATCCACCAGCACGCCTCCGTCCCGTCCGGCGGCGAGTGGGACGGCACGATCACCACCGCCTAGGACCCGGCCCGCGCCGCGACCAGCCTCCCCCACCACGGCCGCACCCGCGACGGCATACCCACCCAGCCCCGCCGCGGGCAGCAGCCCAGCCCCCTTCACCACGCCCCGCCCCAGAACGTCCGGCCCGTCACGGCACCGGCCGAACTCATCGCTCGCCACCGCCCAAACCGTGCACAACAACCTCCCCAGGAGAGGGGGCTCACCATGAGCGTGTACGTCACGACCGAGCTGAAGACCCGGCCCGAACACACCGAGCAAGCCGTCAACAAGCTCCGCTAAGCCCTGCGAGCGCACCCGGCCCTCGATGTTCGCCGAGGTCGGCTCCAGCCCGAGGCCGGCCGCGAGTTCCTGGCACGATACCGTCTCACCGCCTGGCGAAGACCTCCCGGCCAGCAGAGCGAGGATGCGCTGGTAGTCGACCGCGAGTGCACCCGCCGCGAGCCCGGGACGCCACACCGGCACGATCGAGCCCGGCCTGACCGGCCTCGCCGGAGACGGCGCAGACTGCTCCGGCGAGGCCACAGGAGCGGGGTCCCCACCTGCGGACGTCGGTGCAACCGCAGATGCCCCCGTCTTCGGGCATTCAGCATGGACTTCGCCAACACGCTGCCGGGCGATCACCCAGCCCTTCCAATCGGTCTCGGCATCGGCGAGTTCGGCCAGGACCCGGTCAACCTCCTCCCGCAGCCCCTCCACACGCTCCCGCGCGGCCAACTCCCTTGCTTCCAGCAGACCCACGACCGACGCCACCCAACACCTCCGCCGACGAAGCAACCCTTCCGCACCCGGGGCAAGATCACACCTGACCTGCGGAAACCCGTCCATCAGGTTCGGTACAACAACGCCGTCTTAGAGGTTGTCTCACGTGGCAGGTTTCGCGGGCTTCTTGTAGCGGGTCAGGGCGGCGGTCATGGCCGGGCCCCTTGGCTCTGCCGGTCGTTGCGGACCGCGTACGGGATCTTGAGACCACGAGCTGCCCATGGCAGGCTCATGCCGCATGATCGATGAATTCGCGAAGGACAACCTGCACGGAAGACTGCGGCGGGACCGCAGGGCGCTGCTCTGGAAACTCGACGGCCTGTCCGAATACGACGCCCGTCGGCCTCTGACAGCGACCGGGACCAGCCTCCTCGGCCTGGTCAAACACGTGGCCACCGTCGAGGCCAGGTACTTCGGCGAGGTCTTCGACCGGCCTTCCCCGGAACCGCTGCCCCGGTGGCAGGACCACGACGGCAGTGACCTGTGGGCGGCCGAGGACGAGACCCGCGACCAGATCATCGGGTTCTGCCGGCGCACGTGGGAACACTCGGACGTGACGATCAACGAGCTTCCCCTCGACGCCCCCGGCCACGTGCCGTGGTGGCCGGAGCCCTGTCCCAACACGAACCTGTTCGCCGTCATGGTCCATGTCCTCGGCGAGTCCAACCGCCATGCCGGGCACGCCGACATCCTGCGCGAGGGCCTCGACGGCCGGACCGGGATGCGCCCCGAACACGAGACACAGATCGACGAGGAAGCCCGTGCGGCCTACTGCGCGAAGATCGAGCAGGCCGCCAGGGCTGCCTCGGCCGCACCCGTCAAGGCTTAGACATCACTTCAGTTGGCGTGATCTTGCGGCAGCCTGAGGTGATGGCTGCTGCGCTTGTCGAACGGTTGGCGCCAGCAGAACTGCGGGAGTTGTTCCAGCGAGTGGTTCCGGCGGCTCCGGAACGGCCGCAGGATGGTGGACATCGTCGGCGAGGGGACCGTGAGGGGCTGGCCGCGATCATCTTCGTGGCCACCTCAGGCTGTACCTGGAACCAACTGCCGCCGGGCTTCGGGCTGTCGGGCGTGACAGCCTTCCGCCGGTTCACCGAGTGGAACGAGGCCCGTGTGTGGGCCAAGCTCCACCGCCTGGTTCTCGACGAACTGGGTTCCCGGGGGCGTCTGGACTGGTCCCGGTGCGCGATCGACTCCGTCAGCATCCGGGCCCTCAAAGGGGGCAGCTGACAGGACCGAATCCGCCCGACCGCGGCAAGAAGGGTTCGAAAATCCACCTCATCGTCGACCGCAGCGGCCTGCCCCTGTCGATCGGTGTCTCCGCGGCGAACCTCCACGACAGCCAGGCCCTGATCCCGCTGGTCCGCGGTATCCCGCCCATCCGCTCACGTCGCGGCCCACGGCGCCGCAGGCCCGGCAAACTGCACGGGGACAAGGGAGATGACTACCGGTATCTGCGGCGCTGGCTCTCTTCCCGAGGCATCCGGCACCGCCTCGCCCGCGAGGGCATCGAGTCGTCCCGACGCTTGGGCCGGCACCGTTGGGTCGTGGAACGGACCGAGTCCTGGCCGTCCGGCTGCCGACGCCTCCACCGCCGCTACGAACGCAAGCCGGAACACTTCCTCGCCATCGCCGCGACCTTCGTATGTCACCGCAGGCTCACCCACTGAAATGACGTCCAATCTCAGACGGGGCGCTCGGCCATGACGACCAGACCCGGCCCACTGAACTGATCTGCCGGGAGCCGGAGTTCGGCGACAGGGCGCAGTCCGGCCTGCTCGATCAGGCCGACGAACTGTTCCGGCCGCCATTTGTGCGTCGTCCAGTGGACGGGCACACCTCCGTAGGCCTCCGTCCGCACTGCGTCCTCGTCACCGACGTGCGTTCCGGTGATGAGGTGTCCGCCCGGCTTCAGGGCCCGCGCGAACAGGGTGAGGACCTGAGGAAGGACGTTGCGCGGGAGGTTGAACAGTGACCACCACCCGAGTACGCCGCCGAGGGACGCCTCTTCGAGGCTGAGGTCGGTGGCGGAGGCGACGCTGAAGCGGCAGTGCGGATAAAGACGGCGGGCATTTTGGATCATGCCGGGCGAGAGATCGACTCCGGACACGTCGAGTCCGCGTTCGGCGAGGTAGGCGGTCACCGTTCCGGGCCCGCAGCCGACGTCGAGGACAGGCCCGAGTTCGCTCACGGTGTCGGCGAAGGCGTCGATCGATGCCTTGAGCCAGGGATGGCAACGGATGTCGCCCATTCCCGTCGTCGCCACCATCTCGGCGTAGTTGTCGGCCACCCTGTCATAGGACTCACGGACCACGTCGAGGTCGGCCGGCCGGTCAATGCGGTATGCACCCATCAGCCAACATTAGGGCGACGAGTTTGCTGAGACAGGAGGTTGAACAACTCGGCTGGGTAGACAGGGCAGCACCGTGTCGCGGCCGAACGCCGCGGGCAGTGGCCTGGCTGTGGCAGCTTGCTGCGTACGTCGCCCGGGACTCGTTCACTTCACATCGCAGACCCGGTGGGAAGCCGCAGATACACCGGGAACGGACGGCCGTTCGACAAGCGCAGCAGCCATCACCCCGGACTGCCGCAAGATCACCCCAACTGAAATGACGTCTTACCAGCTCAAGGGCTTTCGAGGCATGGCCACCCGGTTCGACAAGACCGTCACCTCCTACGAAGCAGCGGTCAATCTCGCGTCGCTCCTGGTCCGGGCACGATCTCTTTGACGGGTGATCGTCAGAGCCCGAGGCCGCCCGCGACCAACACTTCCTGCTTGGTGAACTCTCCCGTGAGCATCGGCATGGCCTTGCTGATGGCCGCCTTCGCCTCGGGCAGTTCCAGAGAAGCATCGTGATGTCCCTTGGTCTTCCAGACCTCGGTCACCCAGATCGTCGTGTCGTCCTCGTCTGCCCAGCCGACGATGTAGATGTCGCATCCTGCCTCGCGAAGGCCGTCGACAGCGCTCAGAAGTATGGAGACGACTTCGTCGCGGAAACCAGGTCGGGTCTTCATCGATGCCATGCAGCCGTAGGCCATACAGAGGCCTTCCTCTCTCCTCGGACGAGGCCGGGCGCCGACCCACGGCAGCACCCTGCCATCGGCAGCCCACGAACTCAACGGAGGTGGTCGGTTCAGCCCCGGGCGGCTGCCTCTAATCCGTCCGTCAGCATCCTTTGAAGACGGACCCCAGTGCCGGGCGGCGCCGAACCTCACTGGTTCATCTTGCGGAAGTCCTGATACTCGTCACAGACGATGCCCTGGTTGACCCAGCGTCGGGGGACTGCGGAGAGGTCACGCTCGGCAAGGTGCAAGGCGTCCTCAGAGGTGGGCAGGACCGCGATCATCCGTCCCCACGTCTCCTCCTCGGGATCCAGGGGCGGGAACTCGGTGATGTCGAAGAAGTTGTCGGTGCCGACGTCTTCGACATCACTCACATAGATCGTCACGCCGGATGAGCCGGGGCTGAGGGCGACCCACCGCAGCCCTCGGTGACCATCGTGTTCGACCCTGCCGAGGAACTGCTCGATCTGCTGGCCGCGCCGGAGGGCAGCGAGGGCGAATGAGGGCATGAGGTGCCGCATGCAGGTTCCTCTACTGGTGCTGGTCCGGCAGACGTCCTGGGTCGATGTGATCAGCAAGGTAGATGAGGGTGGCCTGGGGGTCCATGCCGAGGGTGGCGGCTACGAGCTTGGGGTCCATGATGTTCGCCAGGTCGACGCGACGAGTGCTGCGGATCATCTGGGGCGGGCGTCCACAGTCGTCAAGTACCTGAGGTCGACGTCCTGGCTGCCCCGGCCCACTGCCTCCCCCCGGTAGCCACGGGCCCGGACAGTGGATGGGGAGTGGCCCCTCGCGCATGGACCTGTTTCCATCGTGAGTTGGCGGGGGCCGGGACTGCGAGGGGGCCAGAGGGCATGGGCGAGGATGACAGCCGGATCGAGGGCGGCCGATGGGAAGCGGCGAGTCCGGCGATGCTGGGATCCGCGGCGGAACTCCTGGTGGCCGCCGAGTTCGCGCTGGCCGAGTACCAGGTGTACGAGCCCGTGGCAGACGACCGCGGAGTCGACCTCTTGGTTGACCTTGGGGCGGGTCGGCATCTGCTGGTCCAGGTGAAATCGGTTCGGGTCGGCATCCGCGACAGCTATGTATTCATGCGCAAGAAGCACTTCCCGTTGGAACCTCATCGCGCAGTCGCGTTGGTGATCTTTCCAACGGGCGGTGACCGGCCGGAGTTCATGCTCATCCCGGCAGAGACGTGGCGTGCCGCTCGACCGCCCTTCGCCGACCGCGATTACGCAGGGAGGAAGAGCGACCCCGAGTACGGCATCTCCGTGCATCGCAGCCGATGGCGCGAGGACCTGGCCGGATGGTCCCTGCGCGAGCAGATGAAGGAGATCACGGGCCCGCTCATCCAGGATCCGGCCGACGTGAATGGTGTCGGCGAAGGACTTCACAGTGAGCCCTTCCGACCTCGTCAGGAGTGCTGACGAGGTCGGCCCCTGGCGGAGCCGGACGGAGACGCTGGTGCAGGATGGTTCCGTGCCCACCACAGTCGTCGAGATCCATGTGCCGTTGCTGCCGACACCCCATCTGCCCGACGGCGCCTACCCATTTCCCTGGATCGAGGACGTCGAGGACTTCCTCTTCGCTCTCGAAAACCAAGGCGATGTCGAGGTCTTCGACGACGGAGAGGACGACGGGGACGCCTACGTCTTCTTCGTCACCGGAGCAGGTGAGCGGGAACTCCTGGCAGTGGCGTCCCGCGTGGCCACCCTCCCCGGGGTCCCCGCGGGAGCGTTTGCCGTGGTCGGCAACGACGCGGCCGAGGAGCTCGGCCTGGGACGACGGGTAGCGCTTCCACTGCCTGCGCCGGGCGCAGCGTAGTCGACTGTCGTACCTCACGGTCGGGGCCGTCCGTCCAACGACGTGGCACACCAGTCCGCCGTCAGGTCTCTCCGCCCCCACTGGACCATGAAACGCGCAGTCCTGGTGGTGCTGGAACGCGGACAGCCTTTCGCTGCACGGCACGTTGGATGCGTGGCATGACCTCCAAGAAAACAACCAGCCACGTCGCGTATCACCGGAAGATCGCCCCGCGGGCCCTGGTCGCGGCCCGCCGCCGTAAGCGATGTGGTCGGTGACGGAATACGTGCTTGGTGTCCCCGTGTCGCAAGGGGAACCATCAACCGCGGTGAGTGCGTCACGTCATCGTGACGTGGCGTGGCCAGGCACTGGTCGGGCCGTTGTTGAGCTTGTCGTTTAATGTCCAGCTTCGAACAGGTGATCCTAACGATTACGCGTCCGCGTGGTCTGCCCAGAGAATGCCGGCCTCGCGCCGCCCCGGCGGCGTGAGAGCAGTAGCTCGACAGCGATATCGGTCCGCTCGGGGATGATCTACTCCGTCGGACTCAGCGGTGGGGTGGTGTGACGTGGGCGAGTGGCGAACTGATCCGACGTTCGCGATGTGCCGGGCGTTGGCGGACGGGGCAGACCTGTCCTCATTTGTGGGCGGGCCGTTCGATGTGCGTGCGGTGGTGGCCGCCATACGGCCCGAGGTCAAGGACGGATTCTTGCTCGATGAAGTGCCCTGGGAGAACTTCCCGCAGGGGGATCACGTCAGGGAGGCCGTCCGCCTGCTCCACTCCTGCGGCTCGCCCGTTCGCACCGGAACGGGAGTTGTGAGCGGCATGTGCGCCAACGACATGCGGGCCGCCGCCGTGCTCGCCGTACCGTTCCTGATTCGGATCGCTGCCGACCCCCGCCACCCTTACCGTGCTGACGCGCTCGCTGAAGTCTCCTCCCCGGCCCGCGCCCGCTACTTCGGCGTTGCTTCCCGTGGCGAACTGCTGCTCCACCGCGCCGACACCCAGTACGACGACCTCTACGACGACTACGGCGTCGAGGTGACCGGCTACCCAGCGGGCTGGTCGGTTGCTGCAGCCCGGGCCGCGATCACCGCCGATGCCCCCTCTTGAAGCCTCTTCTGCACGATCCCGACCCTGCGATCCGGATCCGCGCCGCCTACGCACTGGCCGCTGCCACCGACCTCGACTACGCCTCACAGAAGTTCCGGCGGGCCTGGTGCAAGCTCGGCGTCACCCGCCCATGGGCCGGGTCGGCTCGTGCTTCGACAATGCCGTCAGCGAGGGATGGTTCCGCCGTAGCCGCGCGTACGTGGTGACGCGCGAGGCCAGTTGGACGGTGCGTGGAGCGTGTACCCGCGCAACGCACCGCTCCACTCCGCCC
This sequence comes from Streptomyces sp. NPDC058464, assembly GCF_042721035.1. Lineage (NCBI taxonomy): Bacteria > Bacillati > Actinomycetota > Actinomycetes > Kitasatosporales > Streptomycetaceae > Streptomyces > Streptomyces sp. NPDC058464. The sequence goes on along the minus strand of NZ_JBHXMA010000023.1, from coordinate 42,037 downwards.
GCACCGGGCCGTTACCCATTACGGACAAGGACGCGATGACTGCTCAGACCTCACATGAAAGGGTGCGGGTCGCTCCGGCAGAGGGCTCCTCGGGGGAAGCGGGTGCTTGCACGCGGTCGTGCGGGAGACCCGAACCGGGGCGGGACGGATCCGGGCACGATCACCCGTGCCACGGCGATCTCCAGATCCGTGACGTCCGGCGTGGTGACATCGGCGTAGAGCACATCGGGCGCGACGCGGCTGACCGAGAGGGCCAGTTCCCGCAGGGGGTCGGATGGGCGGGAGTTGTCCATGGCCTTTGGACTCAAAGACGGCGACGGCCAGGGCAGATACGGGGCGGTCTCCAGGAACGCGCAGGCGCTCGCCGACCCCGGCACGGCGTAGAGGAGGCCGTGGCCGTCGATCGTCGTGACCCGTGAGGGGTCCTCGGTCAGCTACGCTGCCCGCTGGAAATCTGCCGACGACCTGTGCAGGCGCCAGGGGCCAGTGCCGTGCGCAACTGGGCCTGGCCGCCGCCGTCACGGCGGCCCTGGTCGCCCACGCGCGTAACAACGGAGTGAACACCATCTTCCTCGCCTGCGCAGAGGACGCCGTCGCTCGCATCTACTCACGTCTGGGCTTCCGCCCCGCCGGCACCACGCTTCTGATCGCCAACCAACCCGCGCGATCATAAGGTCGCAGACTCTGACTGGTGACTTGGGGAGGAAGGACGGCCGGAGCCGGCGCGAAGCACGGCCATGCTCCCACCGCAAGCCCTCCGGTTTTGAACCCGAGGCGTTCACGGCGCTGACCGATATGCGGTCCCGAAACTCACCGACAGACCCACCGCGTCACCGGGGGACTCCTCAGCGCATCCATCGGATGCTGAATTGCAAAATTTCGCAATTGGCTAGATGCTGTGTTTGTTGTGTCTGCAGGTAGCCGTGGGCGCAGCCTTCGCTTGCCCCGGCCGGGGCGCTGTCGGGAAGTCGAGGGGTTGTGTCCGTTCCGCTGTACCAGGCGAAGGCCGAGTTCTTCCGGATGCTGGGGCATCCCGTGCGGATACGGGTGCTGGAGCTGCTGCAGGACGGACCGATGCCGGTACGCGGTCTGCTGGCCGCGATCGAGGTGGAACCCTCCAGTCTGTCGCAGCAGCTGGCGGTGCTGCGTCGTTCAGGCATCGTCACCTCGGCGCGGGAGGGTTCGACGGTGGTCTACGAGCTGGCCGGCGGGGACGTCGCCGACCTGCTGAAGGCCGCACGGCGGATCCTGACCGAGATGCTGGCCGGGCAGAACGAGTTGCTGGCCGAGCTGCGGGAAGTCGAGGTCGCCGCGCGATGACGTCCGCCCTCACCCGGATCCAGGGCCGGATCGCGGCGCTGCTGCCTGGCCGTAGCGATGTGGCGGAGATGCGCCGCGACCCGCGCCGGGACCTGCTCGCGGGTCTGACGGTGGCGATCGTCGCGTTGCCGCTCGCGCTCGGTTTCGGTGTCTCCTCCGGGCTGGGTGCCGAGGCGGGACTGGCGACCGCGGTCGTCGCCGGTGCGCTCGCCGCGGTGTTCGGCGGCTCGAATCTGCAGGTGTCCGGGCCGACGGGTGCGATGACGGTGGTGCTCGTGCCGATCGTCGCCGCGCACGGGCCGAGTGGGGTGCTCACGGTGGGGCTGATGGCCGGCGTGATGCTCGTCGCGCTCGCCCTGCTCAAGGCCGGCAAGTACATGCAGTACGTGCCCGCGCCCGTGGTCGAGGGGTTCACTCTCGGCATCGCCTGCGTGATCGGTCTGCAGCAGATCCCCAACGCGCTCGGGGTGCCCAAGCCCGAGGGCGACCGCGTCCTCGTGGTGACCTGGCGCGCGCTGGAGGAGTTCGCGAAGGATCCGAACTGGACCGCCGTCGCCTTCGCTCTGGCCGTTGCCGCTGTCATGATCATCGGGGCCCGCTGGCGGCCCGCCGTCCCGTTTTCCATTCTCGCGGTGATCGCGGCCACCGTCGTGGCCCAGGTGGCCGGCCTGGACGCGGCGAAGCCGATCGGTGACCTGCCGTCCGGCCTGCCCGCGCCGTCCCTCGCCTTCCTGGACCCGGGCGCGCTCGGCTCCCTGCTCGCTCCCGCCGTCGCGGTTGCGGCGCTGGCCGCTCTGGAGTCGCTGCTGTCGGCCTCGGTGGCCGACGGCATGACGGTCGGCCAGAAACACGATGCGGACCGGGAGCTGTTCGGTCAGGGCCTGGCCAACATCGTCGCCCCGCTGTTCGGCGGCGTGCCCGCGACCGGAGCGATCGCCCGCACCGCGGTCAACGTCCGCACCGGCGCGAGTTCCCGACTGGCCGCCCTGATCCACGCCGCGGTCCTCGCGGTGATCGTCTTTGCGGCCGCGCCCCTCGTCTCCAGGATCCCGCTGGCCGCGCTCGCCGGGGTGCTGCTGGCCACCGCGATCCGCATGGTCGAGGTCGGCTCGCTCAAGGCGATGGCGAAGGCCACCCGCTCCGACGCCCTGATCCTCGTGCTCACCGCTGTCGCGACCCTGGCCCTGGACCTCGTGTACGCGGTGATCATCGGCCTGGTCGTCGCGGGCGCCCTCGCCCTGCGTGCCGTCGCCAGGCAGGCCCGCCTGGACCAGGTCCCGCTCGACCGCGGCGACCACAGCGCCGAAGAACACGCGCTGCTCGCCGAGCACATCGTCGCCTACCGCATCGACGGCCCGCTGTTCTTCGCCGCCGCCCACCGTTTCCTCCTGGAACTGTCCGAGGTCGCCGACGTCCGCGTCGTCATCCTGCGCATGTCCCGCGTGACCACCATCGACGCCACCGGCGCCCTCGTCCTCAAGGACGCGGTCGAGAAACTCAACCGGCGCGGCATCGTCGTCATGTCCTCCGGCATACGCCCCGGCCAGCGCCAGGTCCTGGACTCCGTGGGCGCGCTGGACCTGCTGCGCCACGAGGGCGGGGAGTACGCCACCACTCCCGAGGCCATCCGGGCCGCCCGCGATCACCTGGAAACGGCCGGAGTCCTGCCGGCCCTTCCCGCCCAGAAGCCTCGAACCTCCAGCGAGGAAGCCCTGCGATGAGCTCTCCCCTCACCCCCCTTCGCCTGGTCGAGGTCTCCGGCGCGGAGGCTCTGTGGCTGCTGGAAGGCAGCACACTGGGCCGGCTGGTGTACGCGCAGCGGGACCTGGCCGTGATCCGTCCCGCCCACCACGTGTGGGAGTACGGCCGGCTCGTCGTCCGCACGCCCGTGCCGGTCGCGGCGGTGCCTGCGACGGCGACGTACCACGTCGACGACATCCGGGCCGTTTCCGGCACCGGCTGGACGGTCACCGTGTCCGGCCCCGCCGAGGTGATCACCGGCCCCGACGAGGCCGGCCACTACCGGCGCACCCTCGCGGGCTGGAGCCACGGCCCGCACGACACCCTGCTGCGCCTGCACCCCAAGACCGTCACCGGATTCCGCCTCGCCCGCGCGGAGGCATGATGTCCGCTCAACTTGAAGCGCTGCCCCACCGACATGTGCTCACGTTGCCCAGTGAGCCGTCCGCCGTACGGTCAGCCCGCGAGACCGCCGAGCAGGCCCTGGTCGAGTGGGGCATCGGGCTGCGTCACCCCGCAGTGGATCCGGCGCTGCTGATCCTTGCCGAGCTGGTCACCAACAGCGTCCGGCACGCCGCCGTCCTCTCCCCGACGGTGACCGTGATCTACGCGGCCGGGCGGGACTGCCTGGCCTTCGCCGTCCACGACCGCCACCCCTACCAGCCGCCGCTGTATGGCGCGGTCACCGGTACCGGGACGAGCGGCCTGGCCACGGTCATGGAACTCACGCTCGCCCTGGGCGGGACGGCGGTGGTCCGCGCGGATGCCGACGGCGGTGGCAAGAGCATCTGGATCACCCTCCCCCTGTGAACCGGACGCACCGGCTGGCCTGCCGGTGACCCGAGCGCCGGGTGACCTACCCGGCTCGGCCGGGCGCGAAGGCGTTGTCGCCGTCCCGGACGGGCACGAGCGTGGAGGAGTCCTCGTAGCCCGCCTTCGCGGCCGCGGCCTCCGTGGACGGCGGACCCGCGCCCTGGGCGCCAAGCTCGGAGACGAGGGCGCCTGCGCCCAGCAGGTCTTCCAGGGCAGCTCGCAGGCGCTCGTCGGGCCACCGCTCGCCGGCGGCGATCACCGACGTACTGAAGGACAACACGCAGACGATGACCGGACAGGCCACCTCCAGCGCGAGGCGTTGCGCCCCGGTGGGGCCCACTGGAAACAGGCACCGCTGCCGAGCCGGAGATCTCGGTCGCCCGTCGCATCCCTCCCCGGCTCCGCCTGCCGCGCAGGGTTCATCCCTGGCGGGGATACGGGGTGGGCTGATCGGCACGGCCTCCGAAGGCCAGCTTCAGCAGGCGGGACTCGCCGCAGCGCGGACAGCTGCCGTCCGGAGCAAGGGCGGTGGGCCGGCACTTCAGACGGCAGCCGGGGCACTTGAACCAGGCGACGCCACTGCCGCGCAGCGGGGTGATCCTCACGCAACCCTCCTCACAAGACCTAAGGAATTGCTAATGTTAGCAATTCCTGAGGTCATCACTAGCGGATTCGACGGTCCTCTCCTCCGGTGCGGTTTCGGCTTGGCCGGTGCCGCAGGTGAGGATGGGCCGCATGTTCTTGACGAGTGGGTGGATGCGATGCGCCGAGGCCCGGCCGGTGGTGCCGTGCTGCTGTACGGGGGAGGAGACGGCCAGGTGAGTACACCGCTGTACCAGCTGAAGGCCGAGTTCTTCAAAACCCTCGGCCACCCGGCCCGCATCCGTGTCCTGGAGCTGCTGAGCGAGCGCGAGCACGCGGTCGCGGAGATGCTTCCCGAGGTGGGCATCGAGGCCGCGCACCTGTCCCAGCAGCTCGCGGTACTGCGGCGCGCGAACCTCGTGCGGACCCGGAAGGAGGGCTCCAACGTGTACTACTCGCTGGCCAGCCCGGACCTCGCGGAGCTGCTGCGGGTGGCACGGGGCATCCTCTCCGGCGTGCTGGCCGGGCAGGCCGAGTTGCTCGCCGACCTGCAGGCCGCGCAGGGGGAGGCGAAGCCGCCGTCGTAGCGGCGGCCCCAAGACGGCGGCCGTCTCCCCGGAGAGTTGACAGCGCTCTGTGGTGCCGGGAGGCGGCCGCCTTCACAAAGATTCTCCATCAGGGCAAAGCGTCGGAAAAGTGCCGTAACTCTGCTCATGGGATCGCCGGTTGGCCCCCTGCGGAGAAGTCCTCACCGACTCAGGGAGGGTTCATGGGCCTGCTGCGCAAGATCCGCGCCACCGGGAAGGTGGCCGAGCCGGCGCCGCCCCGCCCTCCGCAGGGCGACGTACCGGCGACGGCGCGGGAGCTGGGCGGGTCGGTGCAGGTGCGGTGTGTGGACGCCGGGTCCTGCAATGGCTGCGAGATCGAGATCGCGGCGGCCTTCAACCCGGTGTATGACGCGGAGCGGTACGGGGCGCGGCTGGTGGCCTCGCCCCGGCATGCGGACGTGGCCTTGGTGACCGGGCCGGTGACGCGGAACATGGCCGAGCCGCTGCGGCGTACCGTCGCGGCGATGGGCGAGCCGCGGCTCGTGGTGGCGGTCGGGGACTGCGCGATCAACTGCGGGGAGTTCGCGGGCGGACACGGCGTCGAGGGCGCTGTGTCCGACGTCGTACCGGTGGATCTCCAGGTCCCGGGGTGTCCGCCGGAACCCGCGGAGATCATCGCCGCGCTCAGGAGAGTGACGGGGCGGTGAGCGTGATCCCGGCCGCCCTCGTTACAGCCACCGCACTGGCCGGAGCGGGTGCGCCGGCCGGGTGCGCGCTGCCCTACCGGCTGCGCGTTCCGGCCACCGGCGTACTGACGGCGGGTGTGGGGGTTGCCGGCGGTACGGCGGGGGTGGCCGCACTGGGAGGCGGCCGCTGGAGCGCCGCCTTCCCCGGCCTGCTTCCGCTGGCAGGGGCGCACGTCGCGGTGGACGCGCTGGCGGGCCTCTTCATGGCTGTGGCGGGGGCCGTCGTGGGCGCGGTCGCGGTGTACGGGATCGGGTACGCGGCCGGGCACGGCGCGCACGGGCTCGGCTCACGTACCGCGCAGGCGGTGCTGCCGCTGTTCGCTCTCACCCTCGTGCTGGTGCCCGTCGCGGCATCCGTGTCCACGTTCCTGGCCATGTGGGAAGTGATGGCGCTCGCGTCGCTGCTGCTGGTGCTGGCCGAGCACCGCGAGCGGGACTCGGTGCGGCAAGCCGGCATCTGGTACGCGGTGATGACCCACCTCGGCCTGGTACTGCTGCTCGCGGGCTTCGCCCTGTTCGCCGGGCAGACAGGCGGGGAGACCTTCGCCGCGCTGCGCGCGGGCGCGCACACCATGTCGCCCACGGTCCGCGGCCTGGTGTACGTCCTGGTCGCGCTCGCCTTCGCATCGAAGGCGGGTGCCGTGCCGCTGCACGCCTGGCTGCCGCGCGCACATTCCGAAGCGCCCGGCCCCGTCTCGGCGTTGATGAGTGCCGCCATGGTCAACCTCGGGATCTACGGCCTGGTTCGTACCGGCGTCGATCTGCTCGGCGGCGGTCCGGCCTGGTGGTGGCTGGGGCTGATCGCGGTGGGCGGGGCCAGCGCGGTGTACGGGATCCTGCAGGCGGCGATGGCCTCCGATCTCAAGCGGCTGCTGGCGTACTCGACCTCGGAGAACATGGGTCTGGTCCTGATCGGGGTGGGTGCCTCGGGCCTGTTCGCCGCCTACGGCAACCGGCCGCTGGCCGCGCTGGCGCTGGCCGCGGCGTTGCTGCACGTGGTCAACCACGCCATGTTCAAGGCGTTGTTGTTCTGTGCGGCCGGTTCGGTGGTGCGGGCCACCGGCTTGCGGGACCTGGACCGGCTGGGCGGGCTGCGCTCGTCCATGCCGTTCACTGCCGGGTTGTTCGCGCTGGGCGCGCTGGGTGCGGTGGCGCTGCCGCCGGGCAACGGGTTCGTCAGTGAGTGGCTGCTGCTGCAGTCCCTGATCCATGGGCTGGTGGTGCCGGGCGTCGCGGTGGCGGTCGTCCTGCCGCTGGCGGTGGCACTGATCGCACTGTCAGCGGGGATCGCCGCGGCTGTCTTCGTCAAGGCGCTCGGGGTGGGCTTCTTCGCCCGGCCGCGCAGCACGCAGGCGGCGGCCGCGAAGGAGGCACCGCTGTCGATGCTCGTGGCGATGGCCTTGCTCGGGGCGGGGAGTGCGGCCCTGGCACTGGTGCCCGGGCTGCTGGGCGACGGCCTCGACCGGGCCGTGGGCGCGGTCGGGCTTCCTGGCAGCGGTGCGGTGTCGGGCGGTGGGCTCAGGGTGCGGCTCGCCGATGTCTCCGCGACGCTGTCGCCGGTGTGGGTGGTGGCCGCCCTGACCGTGGCGCTGGTGCTGGCCGCGGGGCTGCCCCGGCTGTTCGGACGGCGCAGGCGCCGGGTGAACGCCCGGTTGTGGGACTGCGGGGGCGGGGCGCCGACCCCGCGGATGGCCTACACCGCGACCTCGTTCGCCGAGCCGCTGCAGCGGGTCTTCGACGACGTCCTCGCACCCGAGCAGGACGTGGATGTCACCCCGGTGCGGGAGTCGGCGTACCTGGTGGAGCGGGTGCGCTTCCAGCGCCGGGTGCCCGACCGGGTCGAGCACCGGTTGTATGACCCGGTGCTGCGGTCCCTGGCAGGTGCCGGGCAGGCGGCTCGGCGGCTGGCGGGTGGCAGCGTTCACCTCTATCTCGGTTACGGCTTCGCCGGACTGGTCGTCCTTCTGTTGATCCTGGCGGTGGGCTGGTGAGAGCGAACAGATGAGTGCTGTCGGATACACGGCTGTGGCCGGCCAGATCGTGGCGGTCACTGCGGGGGCGCCGCTGCTGACGGGTTGGATGCGCCAGGTACGGGCCCGTCTGGAGGGCCGGGCCGGGGCCGGGGTGCTCCAGCCCTGGCGGGACGCCCGCAAGCTGCTGCGCAAGGAACCGATCACCCCGGTCGGTACCGGGCCCGCCTTCCGGGCCGCGCCCGCGCTGCTGGTCGCCACCACCGCGGTCACTGCCGCGCTCGTGCCGCTGTTGTCCACCGACACCCCGGTGAGTGGGCATGCGGATCTCATCGTGGTGGTGTCGCTGATCGCGCTGGGCACGCTGGCCCTGGCCCTGGCCGGCCTGGACACCGGTACCGCGTTCGGCGGCATGGGCTCCTCGCGCGAGATGACGGTCGCCGCCCTGGTGGAACCGACCATCCTGCTGTCGGTGTTCGCCTTGTCGATACCGGCCGGCACCACCAACATCCCCGCCATCGTCACCGGCGCCGCCCACGAACCGGCCCGTCTCGCCTCCCCGGCCGGGCTCCTGGCCGTGGCCGCGCTCGCCGTGGCGGTACTCGCGGAGACCGGGCGGATCCCGGTGGACAACCCCTCCACCCACCTCGAACTGACCATGATCCACGAGGCGATGGTGCTGGAGTACGCGGGCCCCGACCTGGCCTTGGTCGAACTCGGCGCCCAGATGCGCCTCACCCTGCTCCTCGGCCTGCTCTCCTCCCTGTTCGTGCCCTGGGGCATCGCCACCACCGCCTCCTGGGCCGCCCTTGCCGTGGCCCTGGTGCTGCTCGCGGCGAAACTCGTCCTGCTGAGCGCGGTGCTCGCGGCAGCCGAGGTCTGCTGGGCCAAGGTCCGGCTGTTCCGCGTGCCCGAACTGCTCGCCGGATCCTTCCTGCTGGCGCTCCTCGCGGTGACCGCCTCGTACTTCCTGACCGGAGCCTCATGAACGATGGCCTTTACACCCAGCTCCTGGACCTGGCCTGTGGCCTGTTCCTGCTGGCGGCCGTGCTCGTGCTGTGGGTGCGTGAACTGGCCGTCATCGTCAGGATCTTCGCCCTCCAGGGCATCGCGCTCGCCGCCCTCGCCATGCTCCTCGGTGCCCACGAACAACGCTGGGACCTCATCGGCGTAGGCATCGGCATCGGCCTCCTCCGAGCGGGTGCCCTGCCGTATCTGATGCGCCGGGCGCTGGCCGCGCTCACCGCCGACCGGCAGCGGTACGGCACGACGGTCGCGGAGAGCAGGGAGACACAGCCCCTGGTCAATGTCGCCGCCTCGCTACTGACCGCGGCCCTGCTCACCCTGCTGGCCTACGCGGTGGCCCGCCCGCTGACCGACCTGAACCCGACCCCCGCCACCCGGGCCCTGCCCGTCGGCCTCGCCGTCGTCCTGATCGGCTTCTTCGTCCTGGTGACCCGCAGACGGGCCCTCGCCCAGGTGGTCGGCTTCCTCCTGCTGGACAACGGCATCACCGCCACCGCGTTCCTCGCCACATCCGGGGTGCCGCTGATCGTCGAACTCGGCGTCTCCTTCGACGTACTGCTGGCGGTCCTGGTGCTGCAGATCCTCACCACCCGCATGCGCGAGGCATTCGGCACCACCGACATCGACGACCTGCGGGAGCTGCACGACTGATGAGCCCCACCGCTTCCGCCCTGCTGCTCACCGCACCCGCCGCCGCACCACTGCTGGTCGCCGGGGCATACACACTGGGGGGAGCGCGCCGCCGCCCGCCTGTCGCGGCATTCGCCGCCGCGCTCACCGAGGCCCGGCAGCGCGAGTCCGCACATGGCTCCGTCGTGGTGGGGGAGTCACCCGAGCCGGTCCAGGTGCCGGAGCGCCCTGTGTGGGACTGGGCTCCGCTCGTCTCACCCGCCGTGATTGTTGCCTGCGGGAGCGCGCTCGCGGTCGATGTCATGGCCGACGGCCCGCGCAGCGCCTACTCCGGGCTGCTGCGCGCGGACGCGCTCACCGCCTGGATGCTCCTGGTCATCGGCACCGTCGCGCTCATCGCCTGTGGCAGTGCCCCCGGCTATCTGCGCGGCGAACGGGAGGCCGGGAGGACGAGCGAGCGGACCGTACCTCGCTACCACGCCCTGGTCCAGGCGTTCCTGGCGGCCATGTGCCTGGCCGTGGTGACCGCGAACCTCGGCGTGCTGTGGGTCGCGATCGAGGCCACCACCATCGTCACCGCCTTCCTCGTCGGCCACCGCCGCAGCCGCACCTCGGTGGAGGCCGCCTGGAAGTACGTCGTGATCTGCTCGGCCGGTATCGCGCTGGCCTTCCTCGGCACCGTGCTGATCTACTACGCGGCCCGGCAGGCCGGGATCACGGAGGCGTGGGCACTTGACTGGCCCACCCTCGTCACCCGCGCCGACCGGCTCGACCCGGCGGTCACCCGCCTCGGCATCACCCTCGTCGTCCTCGGCTTCGGTGCCAAGGCCGGCCTGGTCCCTCTGCACGCCTGGCTGCCCGACGCCCACAGCCAGGCCCCCGCGCCGGTCTCCGCGCTCATGTCCGGGGTCCTGCTCTCCGTGGCCTTCACCGCGATCCTGCGCTACCGGGTCATCGCGGATGCCGCCCTCGGCACCGACTTCACCCGCGTCCTGCTCGCCGCCATCGCGCTGCTCACCCTTGCCCTCGCGGCCGGCCTGCTGCTCGCCCAGCGCGACTACAAGCGGATGCTCGCCTACTCCAGCATGGAGCACATGAGCCTGATCGCCCTGGCCACGGCGATCGGAAGCCCCCTTGCCCTGTCCGCCGCACTGCTGCACATCGCCGGCCACGGACTGGCCAAGTCCGTCGCCTTCTGCGCCTCCGGCCACATCCTCCAGCTGACCGGCACCACACGGATCGGACGCGTCCGCGGCCTGATCGCCCAGGCGCCGTCGCTGGGAGGGGCGTTCGGACTCGCGACCGTAGCCCTGATGGCCTTCCCGCCCTTCAGCCTCTTCGCCTCCGAACTCGGCATCGCCCGGGCCGGGTTCGCCGCCGGCCCGGGCCTGAGCTCGGTCACCGCGGCCGCTCTGCTGCTGGTGCTCCTGGCTTTCGCCGCGCTCGCAGCCCGCACCGCCCGGATGCTGCTCGGACCAGGAACACCGACACACGAAAGCCCCTCTGTCGTGTGGCCCCTGGCACTGGGGCTGGTTGCCTGCGCCGCCCTGGGCGTGGCCACCGGCCCGCTCACAGACCTGCTGCACGCCGCCGCCCAGGCGATCGGAGGCTGAAGCGATGCGCCGCATCCACGAGATCGAAGCCACCGACCTACCGCAGCGCGCGCAAGAGCTGCTCGACGCCGGTCACCGGCTCGCCCTGGTCGCCGCCCACCACGACGAGGGCGGACTGCGGGTGGTGTACCTGTTTGTGGCGGGCCCGCCCGACACCCGCACCGAACTCCACGTCCGCCTAGACCCCGACCGGCCGGAGATCCCCACACTCGCCCCTCTCTCCTTCCCCGCCGGCCGGTTCGAACGCGAGATGCGCGACCTGTTCGGCATCGTCCCCCAGGGCCACCCCCTGCCCCGCCGCCTCGTCCGCCACTTCCACTGGCCCCGCGGCTGGTACCCCATGCACCCCGACGCCGGCCCCCCGCCGGCCTTCGGCGAACAGGAAGGCCCCTACCCCTTCCTGGAAGTCGAGGGCGACGGCGTCTACGAGATCCCCGTCGGCCCGGTACACGCCGGGCTGATCGAACCCGGCCACTTCCGCTTCTCCGTCGTCGGCGAGACCATCCTCAAGCTCAAGGCACGCCTCTGGTTCGTCCACAAAGGCATCGAGAAACTGTTCCAAGGTCGCAGCATCGCCGCCGGCCTACCGCTGGCCGAGCGCGTCAGCGGCGACACGGCTGTCGGCCATGCGCTCGCCTACTGCCTGGCCGTCGAAGAGGCCACCGCCACCGAGGTTCCCGCACCGGCACAACGCGCCCGCGCCCTGCTGCTGGAACTCGAGCGCATCCACAACCACGTCGCCGACCTCGGCATGCTCTGCAACGACGTCGGCCACGGCATCCTCAACGCCCACGCCCAGCGCGTCCGCGAGCAACTCCTGCGCCTCAATCAAGAGATCACCGGGCACCGACTGCTACGCGGCGGCATCGTCCCCGGCGGCGCAGCCCTGCGCGCCCTACCCGATCCGGCCCGGCTGAAGGCGCTCCGCGGGGACATCGAGGAGATCGCCGACCTCGCCCTCGGCCACTCCACGGTCCGTGACCGCTTCACGGGAACGGCCGTCCTGCGGACCACCGCGGCCCAGGAAATCGGCTGCCTCGGCTACGTCGCCCGCGCCAGCGGCATCGCCGACGACGCCCGCGTCGCGCACCCCTTCACCGCATACGGTCCACAACTCGACATCCCCGTCCACATCACCGGCGACGTCCTGGCCCGCTTCCTCGTCCGCGCCCAGGAGATCGAGGTCTCACTCGCCCTGATCGAACACTTCACCGAAGAGCTCCACGCCCCCGCCGCCGTACTGGCGCCCGATCCGCTGCCCGGCGCGGGCCCCGGCACCGGCGTGGGACTGGTCGAGGGCTGGCGCGGCACCATCGTCACCCGCGTCGAACTCACCGCCGACGGCACTCTCACCCGGGTCAAGCCCGTCGACCCGTCCTTCTTCAACTGGCCCGCCCTGCCGGTCGCCCTGAACGACACGATCGTCCCGGACTTCCCGCTGACCAACAAAAGCTTCAACCTGTCCTACGCGGGCAACGACCTGTGACCGGCCCGGAACCAGCGTCGCTGCCCACCAGCCGGTACGCACGCCCCGGCAATGCAGCGTCGTCGGCGTGCGTGCGGATGACGATGTCCCCGTTCGCCGCCACGAGAAAATTGACCGGACGGATCGCAGGCAGCCCCTGGTCGGAGAACACCACGCGTCCTCGCGGCGCCGCGGCCAGCAGTTCCAACGTCTTGTCCCGCCCCACCTCGACCATCCGAACCCTCAGCGGCGAACCGGCCGTCAGGACGACACCTCTCCCACTTCGTCCGGTACCCGTTCGGCACCGTCCGGCCACAGTACTTCGACGTCGATGCCGTGGCTGCGGGCATAGGCCACCAGGTGAGCGGTGGTGTCACGACCGTTGGACGCGGTGCCGTCCCAGATCGCCACGACCCGGGCGCAGGCCCGCACCAGCCGCTCGTCGGCGCGCACACAAGCATTTCGGTCCGCCGGGTCGTACTCCAGCAGCCGCACCTGCGCAGACAGCAGCAGCAACTCCCCGGCCGCCCGCCGGTCCCGCTCCCGCAGCAGCGCGGGCACCCGATTCAGCGTGGGCACCACGGTCACCAACGCCAGCCCGGCCTGTTTCGCGGCTCGTCCGAACGCCACCGGCAGGCCCTGCCCGACCCGGACCAGACCTGTCCGCCCGGCCTCGGCACACCGGGCCAGCCGCGCGCACAGCTCTTCCTCCAGCAGGGCCAGGGTCGAGGGCGCGAGATCCGCATGCCCCACAACAGCGATCAACCTCGGCAGTCCTTTCTCCCTCATCCACACCGTTCACCACACCGCCCAGAGTGGTCCGCCGGAGAGCAGGCACTCAGGACAGCCGCCCACGGGAAAGGAACGTCCGTCCACCGACTGGGCCGATCCACAGCGTCACCGATGTCCCAGCGGTTGCCTAGGGCCTTTCGGCCCAGGCCGGGGGTAATGACGCGCCTCTCGGAGGCGCCCGGACACCCCGGTGACGTGGTTACTTGTGCGCGTGCTCGCCGAGGTAGAAGAGAAGCCACACGAACCCGGCGAACAGATGGGTGCCGAAGATGTAGAAGCCCGCCCGGATCACAACCCCGCGCTCGACCTGCCACTCGCGGTCCTTGTCCTTCCCTCTGTCCTTCCCTTTGCGTTTCGTGCTCGCCGGCGGCTCGGCCGCCTCGGCTCCCTCACTCACGATGTCATCTCCCTGTCCTGCGAACTCCACGTTCACCTGGCCTGTCACGGCATACGGAAACTGACGAGGACCACCTTGCCGTCATGGTCGATGGCCGGTTCCGCGCTGACGTCGCCGTCGTACTCGCCGGCCAGCTCGGCCACCAGCTGCAGTCCCGCCCCCATCGCGCCCGGTTCGAAGTCGGGCAGACAGGGATCGGCGTCAGCGACGCCGACGACCAGCTGCCCCGCACCGACCGTGATCCCCACGTCCGCGACCGGAGACCGGGGCGCGTGGCGCAGCACGTTCACGACCAGCTCGCTGACCACCAGCAGCACCGCGTCGGCGAACGCGGAACCCGGCGCGACACCCACCTCACCGAATCGTCCGGCCACCGCCTCACGGGCCAGCCGCACCGCCTCCGGCCCCACCGGGACCGAAACGACGTGGCGCCGCACGGGCGACGCCACATGCTCTGTCGCCGCCGCGGCCCGGCGTCTGCGCCACGGCCGGAACGCGTGCCCGCCCTTCACCGGGCTGCGTCCGTGGAACGCAGCTCCTCAAGCAGCTCCTGCTGCCCCGCCAGCAGCACGGACAGGATCCGGCGTGCCGCAGCCAGCAGGTCGGCCACATCCCCGCCCGCCAGCTCGTACACCACGGTGGAGCCGGTGCGGGTTGCAGTGACGATCCCCGAGCGGCGCAGCACCGCCAGCTGCTGCGACAGGCTCGACGGCTCGACCTCGATGGCGGACAGCAGGTCACGCACCGGCTTCGGCCCATCCTGCAGCAGCTCCAGCACCCTGATCCGCACCGGATGCCCGAGCATCCGGAAGAACTCCGCCTTCGCCTCGTACAGCGGAACCGGCATCCCGATCACCCCTCGTCCGGCTCTGTCGCCTCGACGTCGAGCCCATGCCTGCGAGCGAACCTCACCGCGTCATCAAGCTCGTCCTGCGCCACCGCGACGGCATAGGGGTCCTCCGCCTCCCGGGCGGCCGCCACAGCGGCCCGGGCCGCCCGCACCCGCGCCAGCAACGCCTCAGCAACTGTTCCCACCCCGACCTCCACACCGTCGATCATCTGTCAACCAATGCAACTAGCCAATTGAAGAACTCTTCAATTATAGGCCGAGCGGCTGCAGCCGACCCGTCTCGCGAGAGCGCTGCGCGGCTCAGACGTCTGCCAGCTGTGCGCAGAGTTCATCCCGCTGGTGGGGGAGGCCGCCGACCAGCGGTGGACACCCCGTGTCGCGGACGCGGACGCGGACGCGTCCGTGGCGGGGGACGGGGCATGAGCGGTAGCTGTCCACGGTCTTCGGCCATGTCCGGGTACGGCGTGTGGCTCACCGTGGGCCAGGGGTGAGCAATGTGTATCCCGCGGACGCGCTGCTGTCGCTGCCGGCCGGGCGGCACTCGCTGGGCCTGCGCCGTCTTGCCGTGACCGAGGCCGTCCGCAGCTCCTTCGGCCAGGCCCTGGCCGCCGTCCGTCGGCAGTGCGTGCCGGTGGTGGGCAAACGCCGTCTGGAAGAACTCGGCGTCGAGGCCGCCGTGGACGTCGACAGCTTCTACCGGACCAGGGTCCCGCTGCCCTGCAGCCGGGACACGCCTCTGGTCATCCAGGCCGACGGCAAGGGCGTGGTCATGCGGCCCGAGGCCCTGCGCGAGGCCACCCACCGCAAGGCCGCCCAGGCCGCGCCCCAAGGACGACGGGGCCGGCTCGCCCCCGGCGAGAAACTCAACCGGAAACGGATGGCCACCGTGGCCTGCGTCTTCGACACCCGCCCGGTGCCGTCCGCATGACGTGATCGTGACTGGACTTACTTACCTGGAGCGACTTCGTGTCGCACACTGAGCGTGCTGGTTGGCCTTACGTTCCAGGGACGGGATGAGCCGAGCCCTTCGTATGGATGGGCCGCCCAGGGACACCGGGTGTGGCTTTTGGTTGACTGCCGACCATGGCTGCAATGGCTTGGCCGCCCGGCGCCCCACGACGACCCGGCCGCCAGATGGGGAAGTGCGAACAAAATCGCTGTGTAAGGCCATGCCGGCGAGGCCGTCCGTGGCACCAACTGCCCGCACGACATCTGGAGCGTCATGAACCGGATCCGGGCCGGCACAGACAGCGGCAAGACCCACCATCACTGCCTCGTCCTCAACGAAGGCGGCGAGACCCTCTTGTCCCACCGCGTTGCCAACGACGAGCCGGAGCTCCTGAAGCTCCTTGACGCCGTACTCTCTCGGCGATCAGGTGACCTGGCCGGTGGACATGGCCGGCGGTGAGCCCGCCCTGTTACTCGCCCTGCTCGTCAACCACGAGCAGGAAGTCCTTTACGTTCCCGGCCGTGTGGTCAATCGGGCCAGTGACGGCTACCGCGGTGAGGGCAAGACCGATGCCCGCGACGCACTCGTCATCGCTCGACCGGCCTGGACTTGGCGATCTTCTTGATCTCGCGGCGTTCGGGCAGGGTGAAGGTCCTGGGCCGGCCGCCCTTGTACTTCGGGTAAAGCGAGGCGAAGCCGTCGGCGTTGAAGTTGTGGATCACGTCCCGGATCCGGTCCGGGCTGGTGAACGTCACCTCGGCAATCTTCGTCACCGGCATGCCCTGAGCCGATAACAGCGCCATCTGGGCCCGGCGCCAGGTCACCACCGATCCGGTCCCACGGCGGACGATCCGCAGCAACCGTCGCCCCTCGTCGTCATCGATCTCGTGGACCTGCACACGCTCAGCCACCCGAGCAGCATGACGCCTGAGCGGACGCCGGACGGCGTCACATCGCCGGCGCCCTCGGGACTTACCTCGCGGCGTGGATGCAACCGCTCGACGGCAGCAGGTCGAGCTCGGGGGCGACCAGTCGCCGTTGTCCGCGAGCCTCGCACGCGCTGTTGAGCGGCGGCCCCATCTGCGCACCCGTGATGGCCACGCGACGGCCATCACGGGTGCGGAGCACGAGCGACATCCCATCTATCCAGTCACCCGCACGCCAGTGGCCGGTGATCTGGGTCTGACCGTCCGGCCGACGGTGCATCTCGACCACCATGAAGTGGAACCAGTCGCCATTGCCCCGCCCCGCCTGCTGGTAGAGCTCCCTGCACTCGGCACAGGCAACGGTTGGCCCAAGCGAGGGTGAGTCACCAGCAGTCACGATGCACCAGCCCCTCGTATGGACGGCAACGACTCAGTCACCGTCGGCATTCTGCAGATGCTGCTGGCTCACGTCATCTGGTTTGCGAGGCGCATAGGGCGAACGTCGCTTGATGCGGCACTAGCTAGAGATCTTTAACGGTGCGGGTTACTTCGAGTCGTGACGGGATGGTTTGCCGCCGGGTGGTGTAGGCCGTGAGGACCAGCGCAGCGGGTCAGGCATGGACGAGAACCGTAGGGTTCGACATTGCCGATCGACACCCTGATCTTGATCGGGTTGGCTGGGTGGCATGCAAGAGCTGCGAACCGATCGTCTTCTGCTCCGCCGGTGGCGGGAGTCCGACCTCGAACCGTGGGCGGCTACGAATGCCGATCCCGAAGTCCGAGAACACCTGGGGGAACTGCTGGCACGGGAGCAAAGCGATGCCGCGGTGGCGCTCATGCAGGCCGAGTTCGACGAGCGAGGTTTTGGGTGGTGGGCGCTCGAAGCACGGGAGACTGGTGAGTTCATCGGCCGTGCCGGCTTGGACGAGGTGGGCAAGGACATGCCGTTCGCGGGAGTGGATATCGGGTGGCGGCTGATGCGTTCGGCGTGGGGTCACGGTTACGCCACCGAGGCCGCCCTGGCCTGCCTGGCTTTCGGTTTCGAGGCCCTCGGGCTGCTGGAAGTGGTGGCGTCGACGACCGTCCACAACCTTCGTTCCCAGGCAGTGATGCGGCGGATCGGCATGACCCGGGATCCAGCCGACGACTTCGAGGATCCGACCGTGCCCGAGGGGCCGCTTCGCCCGTGTGTGCTGTACCGGATTCGCCGCGGAGATGCTCACGGCCTGCACCACGGGGCGGGGCACGACTCGTGACGGCTGCCGTGGGCCGCGCTATTCCGCAGGGATGAGGTATCCCGATGGCGGAGGGCTGACGGCTGAGGAGCGGGCTCGGCGTGAGCGGGTCCGGTTGGTGGCCGCTGATCTGATCGAGGCGGGGGCCAGTGACCGGGAGGTGGCGCGGCGGTTCAGGGTGACCCGGATGTCGGCGAACCGCTGGCGGCGGGCGTTGGCTTCAGGTGGCCGGCAGGCCCTGGTCTCCAAGGGGCCTGGCGGTGCCCGCTGCAAGCTCGATGCGAGCCAGCTCCGGGTTCTGGAAGCGGTATTGGATACCGGCCCAGCGGCCGTCGGCTGGCCTGACCAGTGCTGGACGCTGGTCCGGATTGTCGAGGTCGTGCGTCGTCGGTTCGGCGTCAAGTACACCCTTGCCGGGCTGGACCTGCTGCTGCACCGCATCGGCTGGAGTGTGCAGGTCCCCTCCCGCAAGGCCACCGAGCGCGACGAGCAGAAGATCGCCGCCTGGAAGGACGAGCAGTGGCCCGTCATAAAAAGACGGCGGCGGACCTGGGCGCCTGGCTGTGCTTCGAGGACGAAGCCGGCCAGGGGCTGAGGCCGCCCAAGGGCCGCACCTGGGGCCGACGAGGCCACACCCGTCGTGAAGGTCACCGCCGCGGGCACCAAACGCGTCTCCATGGCGGCACTGGTCTGCACCAAGTCCGGCCACCGGCCCCGGCTGATCTACCGCATCCACCTCGACCGCGGCCCCGCCAAGGGCCGGCGCAAGGGCTTCACCGAGACCGACTACGCCCGCCTGCTCGACGCCGCACACCAGCAGCTCGGCGGCCCGATCGTGCTGGTCTGGGACAACTGTGAGACTCGTGGGGCGCCGTCCGGGGCCAGGGTCTGACCCGTGGGACAACTGGCCCAGGCTGCCTTGTTAAGGATCTGTCGGCCCTGGTCCCGGGCGGTGCTTGCTGCCGCCGGACCAGTGGATGTGTCCCGATAGGGGTCTTGCCTCACAAGGCACCGTCACAGTTCTGACCGCCCACCGGCCCGACGTCGGCCACAGCCCCGTGACGATCGAGGAGCCGCGTGACCATCACCAGCATGCCCCAGCCGACTCTGCCCACACAGCCGGAAGATCCGCCGGCTGAGGACGTGATCCTGGGGGTCGACACCCACAAGGATGTGCATGTCGCTGCCGTGATCACGGTGCTCGGAGCGATGCTGGCCCACCAAGAGTTTCCGGCCACCGCCGCCGGATACCGCCAACTCCTGGCCTGGGCATGCTCTTTCGGCGCCTTGCGCCGGGCGGGTGTGGAATGCACCGGATCCTACGGAGCGGCCCTGGCGCGCTACCTGAAGCGGGGGGACGTCCAGGTCGTCGAGGTCAATCAGCCAGACCGCGCCATCCGCCGCAAGCGCGGCAAGACCGACGCCGTCGACGCGGAGGCCGCCCGTGCGGTGCTGTCCGGGCGCGCTGACGTCATACCCAAATCCGGCGAGGGCCCAGCGGCCGACATGCGTGTGCTCCGGCTGGCGAAGGAGTCGGCCGTCAAGGCCCGCACGCAGGCGAAGAACCAGCTCAAGGCCGTACTCCTCGGCGTCGATCCCGGGCTGCGCGAGGCCCTGTCCAGCCTCAGCAACACAGCCCTGATCGCCACGTGCGCTGACCTTCCCGACGGCGGCGATGCAGCCGTGTTCACGCTCCGGCTGCTGGCCCGGCGCATCCAGCAGCTGACCGCCGAGGTCAAGGAACTCGGCCGCCGGACCACCAAGGCCGTCCGTTGCTGGCATCCGCAGCTCTTGGACGTCATCGGCGTCGGGCCCGACAGCGCCGCTGCCCTGCTGATCGCCGCCGGCGACAACCCGGAACGGCTGGCCAGCGAGGCATCATTCGCCGCTCTGTGCGGCGTCAGCCCCGTCGAGCAGTCCTCCGGAAAGACCCAGCGTCGCAGGCTGAACCGCGGAGGAAACCGGCAGGCCAACGCCGCCCTCTACCGCATCGTCATAACCCGCCTGCGCCGTGATGCCCGGACACGTCTCTACCTTGAACGCCGCACGAAACAGGGCATGCCGAAACGCGAGATCATCCGCTGTCTCAAACGCTACGTCGCCCGTGAAATCTACGGTCAACTCCAGCCGCCGTCACCCCTCGCTGTGTCGCCCTCTGCCGCTTGACGCAACATAGGGGCATCCTCAACGTCCACCTCACCGCCGGAATGCGGTAGTTCATCGCCGACCGGGACTGGCTGACCGTCTACCAGCTGCTCTCCTAGGCACCGGACCTCAACCCGGTGGAGGGCATCTGGTCCCTGCTGCGGCGCGGCTGGCTGTCCAACACCGCCTTCACCACGCCCGAGCACCTGATCCAAGCCGTCCGCCGCGGTCTGAGAACGATCCAGTACCGCCCCGGCCTGATCGACGAGTGCCTCGCCGGAACCGGGCTGTCACTCCCGCCCACGACAACCCGAGTACAAGCTCAGTAGGAGCTCTCATCGCGGTCTTCCTGGTCTTCCGGCGGCAGATCGTTCAGGGCATCGCCACGACGGGCATCAAGTGACACACCGCGCCCCTGGAGCGAGGGCGCCGACGTCACCCGCGGGCGGCCACCATGCGCAGGGTGGGTTCGTTTCGGAGCCTGACGAAGATGGTGGCCAGCGCGGCGGCCTGGACGAGAGCGCAGGCCAGCATCACGTCGCCGAGACGGGCGGGCGGCGTGAGCGCCACGAGGACGCCCGCCGCGGGGAAGGGCAGCAGCAGGAGAAGCATCGTCAGGGAGAGTGTCGCCCCGAGTGCCGTGGTGGGGATGATCAGCGACCGCACCGTACGCAGTACGACCGTGAGGCCGCCGTCCCCCGCCATGAAGATCGCCACCAGGACGGTGTAGGAGACGAAGGAGGGGACCTGGGTGAGGGCGAGGCACGCGGCGGAGGCGAGCGTCGCGGACACCATGCCCACCCCCCAGAGGTCGACGCGGCTCAGCACGAGCCGGCAGCACGTGATGGCCAGCAGGGTTGCCACGGCGGCGGCGGACCACATGGCGCCGACGTCGGCGGAGGAGCGCCCGAACGTCTCCACCACGATCACCGGACTGGCGGACTGGAGCAGGCCGAGGGCCAGGTTGGAACAGGTGAGCCCGGTTACCAGCCAGCCCAGCACGGGAAGCGTCAGCAGCGTCCGCAGACCCAGGCGCAGCGCGCCGCCCTTTCCGGTGCCGTCGGCGCGTGCGGCGCGCAGCGGAGTCGGGGGAGTCTGCAGGCCGAGTACGGCGGCGATCAGGGACACCGCGCCCAGGCATCCGAGCATCCAGTCCGGACCCGCCAGGAGGAGCAGGCCTGCGAGCAGCGGCCCGGCGACCGTGGCGGTCTGGTCGATGCTGACCAGGACCGTCTGGATTCCATGCGGTCGGGCCTGGTCCCGCCGGGTGACGATCGCTCCGACGGCCTCGTTGGCGACGAAACTGAACTGGGAGAGCGTGCCGGTGACGGCCGCCAGGACCAGCGTCACAGCGGTCTCCGCCGGGCCCGGCGGCAGCATGAGCAGGGCCACCGCGGAGACGGCCACCACCACGGTCCGCGCGAGCGAGGCGATGAAGCAGACGATCGCCGCACCGCGTCGGTCGACCGCCTTGCCGGCGACGACGAACGCCGCGATCCGCGGCGTCCACTCCAATGCGAACGCCAGGCCCGTCAAAGACGCGGAACGGGTAATGGACAGGACCAGGAGGGGCATGGCGTACGTCGCCATGGAAAACGCCAGCGCGTCACTCGCGCGCGGAGCATATATTCGCCGAAAGAGACTGCCGGCCGGAACGGCGGCATGCCGACCGACGGGCCGGTCCTCGTGCACGGTGATGGCCACGAAAGAGGGAGGCTCTCGATGAGATGTGTGGGGGAGGGTTAGGGGAGATCCCGGTCACTGCACGGAAAATGCATGTCTGGAAAGAGACCGAGTTGCGTCTGCGCCCGTCAGGCTGCGCACTAGGGTCACCTTGCCTCCGCTCTGAGGAAGGAAGAAGGGGAACTGGCATGCCGACGGCGCCAGTTGACGGCTGAACTATACAGCTCTCAGAGTGATGCGATGTATTCGGTGAGCGAGCGTCTCCGACGGATAACGATATGCCCCTTTTCCGGGGCCTCGGTGAATTCCTCGTTGCCCCGTCGCCGGCACGGAGGAGTTGTGCGTCAGGCCCCCACGGCCCGTGAAGAAGAGAAGGTGGGGAGCCCCGTTCCGGCCACCGGTTCCGAGGCCACTGCCCGGGCGGACTCCCCACCACGACGCCATACGAAAGGGACGCCTTCCATGCACCCCAGCCCCTGACCACCCCTGCCGGACCAGAACCAGCGGATCGCCCCGGCCTGCATCGGCACCCGCCACGGCATCGAACCCGACCTCATCGGCGTGGTGGTCTTCCTGCAGTGCCACAACCCCTGCTGCGATCCGCGCCAACAGATCACATCAACGCCCCCTGCTATCAGGCAGCTCCAGCAGCGTCTTGCGGGTGATCCGGATCTCCTCGGCGGCCCGGCCGAGCTCGTCCAGCCGCGTGGTCAGCTGCGCGATGTGCTCCCTCGTTGCCTCGGCCTGCGCGGCGATCTCCCCTTCCCGCTCCTCGATCCGCGCCAGCACCGCCCGCAGCGTCAGCTCCCCGCCGGTCATGTGCTGCGCCAGGCCGCAGCGGTGGCCCCGGTCAGCCGGCGCGGTATCACCGCAGCCATCGCCCAGTACACCCGCGATTCCGAACTGCGCGGCAGGTGCTCGTAGTCGGGCACCAGCCTGCGGTGCAGCATCAAGATCCTGTAGGCGCGCTCCACGACCCACCGTTTGAGGATCGGCACGAACCCCCTCTGGGCCGGGTTGCGCTCGGCAATCTCCGCCTCGATGCCCACCTGCACCCCGTGTGCGACGACGGCGTTCTTGAAGCCCTGGTCGACCAGGGCCTTCTCCACCGTGTCGGTGTCAGCGGCGACCTTGTCCAGCAGCGCGATGCCGGCGGTGTTGTCGTGCACGGACGCGGCGAGCACCATCACCGCGATCACCAGGCCCAACACGTCAACGGCCAGGCCGCGCTTACGGCCCGGTACTCTTTTTGCCGCATCACGTCCCGTCGACTCTGCGGGCACCCCGGCCGCTGCGTGCACGCTTTGGGCGTCGATCACCACCAGGCTCGGGTCCGCCTTGCGCCGCGACATCTCCCGCACCTGCCGGCGCAGCAGATCATGGACGGTCTGATCGGTGCCGTCGTCGCGCCAGTTGGTGAAGTAGTACATCACCGCGCCGCGCGGCGGCAGGTCGTGCGGAAGCAGGTCCCACTGGCAGCCGGTGCGGCCCTGGTAGAGGAGCGCGTTGACGATCTCCCGCATCTCGTACCGGCCCTGATGGCCGCTGACGGAGGGGTGCGCTGCTTTCCACGCGGTGATCACCGGCTCGACCAGCGCCCACTGTTCGTCGGACAGGTCGCTCTTGTAGGGCTTTCGCTCGCTCACGGTGTCCAGCCCAGCACGCCCGAGCCCGCCGACCGGCTGGGATGCCATAGTTCCATATGTTCAGGTGACGACAAGTCACGTATCAACTCGCATACGCGCTGGCGCGGCGGCAATGACCAGCGACGATTGAGCTAGCCGCGCTGGGGCAGCGGAAGGATGAAATAGCAGCCCCTGTCATCGTCGTCCCGGACGGTTGGGTGAACGGCGAAGCCGAGCCGCAGTTTGAGCTGGTGGTTCTCGACGTTCTCGCCCGAGCTGTGCGACCTGACCTGGTGGCAGCCCTTCCTGCCGGCCGCCGCAATGACCGCTCGTTGCAAGGCGGTCCCCACACCCCGCCGACGCCACCGCTCGGGAACGCCGAAGGCGAGGATTTTCGCTTCGTGTACCGCTTGCCCCTGGACGGTGATGGGCGGGCAGCCGGTGTCAGGACCTATGGGCTGCACGACGTAGCGGCAGAAGCCCATCAGCAGTGTGTCCGGTGAGTACGCGGCGAGCAGGTGGGAACTCAGGTGGAATCCCGCGGTGAACCGCACCCAGTCGCTCTGGCCAAGTTCATCGATCAGTGCCCAAACCGGGTCGTCCTCCCGGCGTCCGTCCAAGACTTCCCTGACCTCGATTTCCATCCCTGGGACGGTAACGACAGCCCTTCATGGGCGCTACCGGTTTTCCATGGCCGTCTATGTCGCCCACCACTCTCGCGGTCAGACCCACACCGCGACCAACGCGGATGACCTGGCCCGGCTCCGCGAACGGGCAAGCGACGACGTGGATCGGCGCTATGACGCATCGGGTTCGGAGGTGATGCCACTTCCGGGCCAGCATCAATCCGGTCTCGGCAATGAACCCGTCGATTAGGCCAGGCTGGTATTGCATCCGGTTCAGGCAGGCGCCAACCCGCCCCCCCCGAAGGGTCGAAAGGGACATTAATCCACGTACCGCCCTCCAAGGTCGCAAGCGTGCTGAGGGAAAGCGTCATACTTAGGCGGTGATCGCTCTCGCCCGTCGCAGGGTCAACGTCCTGTGGGCCCTGATCCGCGACCGGCGCTGCTACAACGTGGTCCCGCCCCAGCCGACCGGCTGGTCCGGGCGATCATCCGACCGCCACAACCAGCGCAAGGCATCAGGGAGCAGGACTCCACCGTGGTTGGGGCTGTGACCGCCGTCGCCCAGGACGAGGCGGAAGTCGTAACCGGCTTCCGCGAGTGCGGCCGCGACACGCAGGTTGCTGGCGAGCCAGTTCGCTTCGGGCTCGTTCCAGCGCAGGTCACGATGGCCCGCTTGCAAGAAGATGCGCAGTGGCTTGCGGGGAACACAGGGGATCAGTTCGGGGTAGGGGTTGCCGCCTGGCATCTGCGTGAAGCTGGACAGGTACCCGAGGACGCGGCGGAACTTGTCCGGGCGCAGCCACGCTGCGGTAAAGGCGCAGTTGCCGCCGCTGCTGCCACCGCAGATGCCCCACCGGTCAGGGTCCTCGGTGATCGTGTACCGCTGCGTGACCTCGGGGATTATCTCGTCCAGGAGGAAACTGACGTACCGGTCGTCGAATGCGTCGTACTCAGTGTTGCGGTTCTTCGGGTCCGCGGCGTCGGGCAAGACGCCGGGGTCGACGAACACGCCGATGGTGACCGGGATGTCGCCGCGGTGGACGAGGTTGTCCAGGACGATCGCGCCGCGGACCTCTCCTTCGGGGTCCAAGTACCACCATCCGTCCTGAAACACCATCAGCGACGCCGGCTGTGCGGGGTCGTACCGGGCGGGCACGTGAACCCAGAACTTCCGGGAGGTGCCCGGGTAGATCGCGCTGTCGTCCCAGTCGAACTCGTTTGTCTCGCCGACCGGCACGCCGGGCTGGACAGCAGAGTCGGGGCCGTGGGCGTAGCGGACGTCCGACTGGTCGACCGGCAGGGGTTGGTAGGGCACCTCGATCGTCACGCGGGTCAACCTAGGAGAGATCGCGAGCTCTCTCAAACGGGTTTGATGCCCATGTCTCACGGCTTGACTTCTCCATTGGGAAGCCATTTTGAGTATGGCAGTGGGCGGCACGGTCTCTTCACGCGCGTGCCGCCGGTCGTCCATGCGTATCTGGGACACGACGTTTGGGTGATCACCCGTGAGGCACCGAGACCGTGCCGATCGGTCTGCCCGTCTTCGCTCTTGCCGCGGCCGATGCAGCGACCCCAAAGTTGTACTTCACGACCTTGGGGGTGGCCGGATGAGGCGTACGCGCGCTCGTCAATTAGTGGTTTCCCCTGTGGGCGCGTGCGCTCTGCTCGCTGTGGCGGCCTGTGGTGGCGGTGCAGAACGAGCTGCCAAGCCCTCACGTTCGGCAGCAGTATCGCCCGCGTACACCGGCCGGTCCTTCGCGACGCCGTTCACGATCACCGTCCCCGCCTCGCTGGGAGCGCTGCCGGTATCGGACACGAGTACCTTCCTGACGTGGGTGAAGTCGAGCGACAAGGTCCGGTTCCTGCTGCCCGCGGTCGTGTACCGGCCAGGGGGCAGCGGGAGCCCCGAAAAGCCGCCTGCCACCTACAAGGGCTATGTGGCGTTCCTTCATGAGCAGGCCGGACATCACGCGAACTGGCGGGATGAGAAGCCCACGACCGTCGGTGGTCGCGCCGCCACACTGCTGACCGGCACCACGAATGAACCGATGGACGGATCGCTCGGCTGCCCGACGGCCGAAGCGGATCCCGACAAGGACTGCTTCGGCCTCCAGCCCGACTACGAACTTCGAGTGGTCGTCATCGACGCTCCCAGCAGGCCACTGGTGGCATGGACCTCGACAGATCTCACCCATGTCCAGGATCCTTCGGCCGCCGTCACACGGTTCGAGGGCATGCTCCGGACCGTCAGATTCCGATGAGTGCAGATCCTTGTGGCAGTGGACGACGCGCAGCTGCTGAACGAGGGAGCGCCCGAGGGCGCCAGGAGGTGTCAAGGTGAGAAGGATCCTGGGAGTCCCGGCGCTGCTGCTCGCGCCGCTGCTGGCGCTCGCCGCCTGCACGTCGGGCGCGCCGAAGGCGCAGCAGTCCGCATCCGGCTCGGCGGGAGCGTCCCCGAAGGTGGTCCATCTGACGATGGCCGTGCCCTATGGCACCACGTCTTCGGTGGAGAGGTTCATCCAACGGGTCGCAGAGGCGACCGGGGGATCCCTGCAGATCGACGCCAAGCTCAAGTGGCGGACGGGCCGGCTCGCCTACGAGGACGGCACGATCGCGGACGTCCAGGCGGGCAAAGCGGATCTGGGGGTGGCAGGCACGCGGGCCTTCCCCGGCCCCGTGCGGATGCTCAGCGCGCCAGAGCTGATCACCAGTTACGCAGCCCAGGAACGGCTGTTCACGAGCCCCCTCTACAAGCGGCTGGGCACCGCACTGAGCGTCCCGGGGATCACCGGCCTGGGCCTGCTCCCGGGCCAGTTTCGCTACCTGTTCACCGCGAGTCGCTCGGCCCCGACCCCCACCGGTCTGCACGGGCGGCTCGTCGGCGTGGCACAGTCGAAGCTGGCGGACGACACCTTCCACGCTCTGGGCGCACGCACCCGCTGGTATCCGCTGTCCGGGTCGGTCAGCGACATGGACGCCATCGAGTCCTCGATCGCCTCCTTCAACCACGAAGGCTACGCCTCCTCCAAGAAGTACCTCACCGGGAATCTGGTGCTGTGGCCCCGCATGGTCGTCCCCTTCGTCAGTGACACCGCGCTGAAGCGCCTGAGTCCCCACCAACGCCAGGCGCTCGTCCAGGCCGCGTCCGCCGCCTTCGAAGACACGATGTCGGAACTGCAGGCAGAGGACGCGGATGAACTCACCCAGCTCTGCACGGGAGGGCTGGTCGTGGGGCAAGCCGGTGCGGCGCAGCTCGCGGCGTACCGTGTGGCCGTCGCTCCGGTCGGCACCCGGCTGGAGCACGATCCCCAGACCGGCAAGTTGTTCACGCTGGTGAAGTCGCTGGTGAAGGGTGCGAAGCCGGAACCCGCCCTGCACTGCTGATACCCCTGGACCTTCCTGAGCGGGACCCGCGGACGGCCTTGGGTCGCACGGTTCGGGGTTGACCGGCGGCTGAGCCTTCCCGAACGATCCGCCGGGCAGGGAGACGATTGCCGCGGACAGGATCGCCTTCAGCGACCACCGGGACCCGAGGGGAGGGCAGTGTCTGCCACCAACACGAAGCCGTGTCGACGGTCACGTAATTCCCCACCTTGGGCGGGTTCGACGTCAGGCAATTCCCCACCCTCGCGGTCACGCTTCCCCATGTGGCTAAAGGATGTTGCAGGAGGCCGTGGATTGCAGGTCAGGGCCCGCTTACGGCTGTGCTGGTCACGCGGTCAGGGCGAGATTGTGCATGTGTGCGACGCCCTGGACTGCGTGGTGGAGGCGGTCGCCGTGCTGCCGGCAGTCACGAAGGATCTTGTACTGCTTCAGACGACCGATCGCGTGCTCGACCCGCGCGCGGACCCGGCGATGCTCCTTGTTGCCGGCTTCCTCGCCCGCGAGCAGAGGACGGCCGGGTCCTTTGCGGTGCGGGACGACCAGGCCGGTGTTGATGTAGGCGCCGTCGCCGAGCACGGTGACCCCTTGGCACTGGTCCGGGAGACCAGAGTGGCGCCACACGTGGGCGTCGGCCTTGTTGCCCGGGCCTGGACGGGCGGTGGCAACGACCAGGCGGGTGTCGGCATCGATGATGACCTGCACGTTCGCGGAGAACCGGTAGTTGCGGCTCGAGGCGCCGACCGTGCGGTCGCGGACCGGGACCAGCGTGCCGTCGACGATCCACAACCGGCCCGTGGCATCGGTCGGACGCGAGACCGGCGCGATCGCGAGGAGAGGACCGAGCCGCTGGATGACCCTCCACACCGTCGTCGGCGAGACCCCGAACAGCGGAGCGAGCTGCCGCATGGTGAGGTTCGTGCGGTAGTAGACCGCTACCACCAGCACCCGGTCGGCAAGCGGCAGACACCACGGCCGTCCGATCCGCGGCCCATTGGCAGTAACGGCCTGCGGTGGCCCCGTCTCTCCGGCCTGAGCTGGCCCCGCTGCATGGTTCACGCGGCCGTCGTTCCGGCTTGTGGTGGCCCCGGGTTCCGGCGGGGACCGGCCTCAGGTCTTCTGGATGATCTTTCGCTGGCAGGATCAAGCGACTACGTTGCTTTCCGTGTTCACTGCAGAAGCCGCCTCGGCGTTCATCAGCACGTTCCTCGCCGGCTTTGCCGAAGTGGCGAAGCCGGACAGAGTCGCCTTCGTCTCGTCTGTGTTGGACTGGCGCAAGTTGGCGCCGGTTGCGGTGGGTCCGAGCTGGGAGGAACTGAGCGTCAGCCAGCGCGAAGCCACCCTGGCTGCCCTCACAGACCACGTCGCCGCGCTCATCGCGGACCTTCCCCTGACGAGTGCGTCCCTGGTCATCACGGATAGGGATCCGGACGACAGCAGCGAGTTCAGGGTCATGACCGGTGCTCTTGTCGATGAGGAGCCGACCGAGATCACTTTCTGGGTGTTCGAACAGGCTGGCAGAGGGCTCAGGATGGGGGATGTCGGGGTGGAGGGTGTGTCCTTCCTCGGCAGGTTGCGTCCACGGCTGACTGCCATCGCGGAGAGCCAGGGCATCGACGCGGTGATCCGCGAACTGCCCCAGATGGTTGGGTAGGAGCGGACTGCGGGGGCTGGTCTATCGCCCGGCCTGTTGTTTGGCCTTGGTCTGGGCGAGGCGGTAGGACTCGGTGCCGGTCTCGATGATGGTGCCGTTGAAGGTGAGACGGTCGACGATGGCTGCGCAGAGGCGAGGGTCGGTGAAGGTCTTCGTCCAGCCATCTGGGGCTGGCACATGTTCCTTTTCGAGGATCGCTGCTGCCACCGGCCCGTATCCATCTTCTGCGGTCCTCGTTGGTCTTCGCGGTGGCACTCGGATTCTCCAGGTGCTGCCTTGATCGGTCAGGTGCGAGGAAGGTGTGCCGGTGACATCCCAGTTGCGGGTGATCGAGGGTGGTGCCGTCCTGCTGGAGCCGGTGACTGCCGATCCGTGGGAGTTTCAGGCCGAGTGTGTCGAGGCGTTCGTCGCCTCGTGGCGGGCCCGCGGGTTCAGCCCGGTGACGGTCGAGAACGAAATTGGCCTGCTGGAACGAACTCTCACTGCGCTGGGCCGACCCGCGTGGGACGTTACCCCGGAGGACATCGACCGCGTCGTCGGCGACTTGGCCTTCGCCGGGCGGGCGGCATCGACCCGGCGCGAGTATGTGCAGATCTTCAAGGGCTTTCACCGGTTCCTGCAGGTCCGCAAGGCCGTTGAGATTGAAGCGGGGTTCGGTGTCCGTCTGGTCTGCCCGGTGGACGAGTTCAACGCCTCACGGCATGTCGGCGACGATTCCCCGGCTCAACTGCCGCCGCCGACTCCGGAACGAGTGGCGGAGTTCTTCGACTTCCTCAAGTCCCGGATCGCCAGCGCCCGCAAGTACGGGCCCGCGGCCAGGGACTATGCCATGTTCCGGACCCTCTATCACGCCGGCCTGCGCTCGGAAGAGGCGTCCCTGCTCGATCGTCCCGACGTCCACTTCTCGCGGGGCCCGTTCGGAAAACTCCACGTGCGATTCGGCAAAGGCGCTCGCACCTCCGGCCCGCGGCCGCGCTGGGTGCCCATGCTGGACGGCCTGGACCTCGTTCTGCACTGGTTCCTCGACGACGTGCGGGGCAAGTTCCCCGACTCGCCGGTGTTGTTCGCGGACGAGTCCGGCGGCAGCCTGCACCGCGGGACGATCCGCAACCGCCTCCGCTATCTGATGGAGATCGAAGGACGCCCGGCCGCCGACCGGTTCAGCCCGCATGCCCTGCGGCGGGCCTGCGCGACCCACAACTACGAACGCGGCGTGGACCTCGTGGCGATCCAGCAACTCCTCGGTCACTGGACGGTCAGCTCGACCATGAGATACGTCAACCCTCGGGAATTGCATCAGACGGGCGAGGAGTCGCAGGTCACCTGGTCACGACAGGAATCGGAAGGAGTCCGTGGAGTCTACGAACTGGCCGTCTGAGCAGGGATGTTGCCGAGTCGAGCCCTTCTGATGCATGATCTGCCCTCCAGAAGGGATGGTCTGGAGTGGTGCATCAGCGCAAGGTGTCCCTGGCCGGGGCGGCCCACATGGAGCTCGTCTCCGGGGTGGTCCAGCTGCGTCCCGAGGACGCGATGTTCGACGCGATGCTGCGGGGCTGGCGTGCTCAGCAGAAGTCGCGAGGGCTGAAGGACGACACGATCGACCCGAGGGAACGGCTGATCCGCCGGTTCCTGGACTTCACGAACGAGTACCCGTGGCGATGGACGCCCGCCCACCTGGACGAGTGGTCAGCGTCGTTGACGAGCGAGAAGCACTTGGCGCCGTCGACGATTCGCAGCTACCAGGGCATCGTCCGGCTGTTCACCGAGCTCCTCATCGACGCCCGATACGGCTGGGGTCCGGCATGCGAGGAAGCCTTCGGCACCTTTCCGGTGGCGATCTGCCATGAGTGGAATACCCTGCCTCACCTGCAAGATTACGAAGGCGACCCGGAGGCGAGGCCCTTCACGCGGGAAGAGTTGCAGCTCTTCCTCGACTACGCCGACGACCAGGTCGAACGAGCGGTACGGGCGAAACGCAAGGGCGCCTTGGCGGCCTACCGCGATGCCACCCTCTTCAAGGTGATCTACGGGTGGGGCCTACGCCGGACCGAGACCTCCAAGCTCGACGTGGTCGACTTTGGTCGCAACCCGCAGGCCCGGCAGTTCGGCCGGTACGGCACGCTTAACGTCCGCTACGGCAAGGCGAAGAAGGGCCAGCCGCCGCGTCGGCGGAACGTGCTGTCGGTGATGGACTGGGCCGTCGAGGCGGTCGCCGACTACGTCGAGAACGTCCGCCCCCGCTTCGGATTCCCCGATCTCCCGGCACTGTGGATCACCGAGCGCGGTGGCCGCCTGCAGCCCGGTTCGATCAACGACCGGTTCGAGGCATACCGGGACGCCCTGGGGCTTCCCAAAGAGTTGTCACCGCACGGACTTCGCCACTCATACGTCACGCATCTGACCGAGGACGGGGTGGACCGGCGCTTCATCCAGCAGCAGGTCGGCCACGAGTGCGACAGCTCCCTGGCCATCTACACGCACGTCAGCGACGACTTCATGAACACTTCCCTGCACAAGGCACTGGCCCCGGCGTTCGCCAGGGCCTGACAGGAGGGATCCGGCGACGGCCGCCAAGCTCGACTACCACTGGCACCTGCGCAAAGTCATGGCCGATCGTGGGATGTTCTCCACCACCGACCTCCTGCCCCCGCTCGCCGAACGCGGCATCACCCTGTCCTCCAGCCAGGTCTACCGGCTCGTCGTCGAGCGACCCGAGCGACTGAGTCTGAAGATCCTCATGGCCCTGCTCGACATCCTGGACTGCACCATGGACGACCTCATCGAGCCCATCGCGGCGGCCGGGACCGTGAAGAAGCCGAAGAAAGCCGCCGTCGGCGGCTCGGCGCCCGATGCGGAGGGACTCGGCGGACTACGGCCAAAGCGAGCACGGATCAGGGGTGTTGACCGCTCATGACCATGGCCGACCAGCTCGACCGAGCCGTCACAGACCCAGTCGGATTGATCACGGACCTCGTCGCCGGCGTTGAGAAGGAACTCGGCGTCGAGACGATCCAGGCTGTGGTCACCGCGGTCGCGGGTGGCCGCGCGAAGTCACGGAGCCTGGCCAAGGCCCTGGCGATACGGCCCGCGGTCCTGACCGACGGCCGGTCCCCGGCGCCCCGGGCCATCGGCGATCTGCTCATCGAGCTGCGCAAAGCCGGCGCCTCGGCGGTCGCGCCCCCGGTCTGCGCCGAGTGCGGCAAGAAGCTGTGAACTCTCCAACGCAAGGGCCAGGACTGGTACTGCGGAGTCTGCGGGCAGGAGACCGCCGAGTGCACTGCCTGCGGAAACGTCCGACGCATCGGCTTCCGGGACCGCAAGGGCCTGCCGCGCTGTTCGATGTGTCCTGACACCGACGACCGTGATCCCGCCACGGTCGCTCATGAGCTGATCGCCGCGATCGTTCCGGGCGCCGACCGTGACGTGGTCGCCGAGGCCCTGCGGCGGACGGCACCGCACCGTCCCCACTATCGGCAGCGAGTGGTCTGGGCCCTGGAGGAGAACCCTCGTCTGCTGACCGGGGAGGGCTATCTGGCGCCGCACCGCGCCATCCTGAGGTTCATTGACCTGCTACACGAGGCCGGTGTCGCCGGGATCGCCCGGCCCGCCTGCCCTCGCTGCCACCGGGTGGTCCGCATCGACAAGCCGCTCGACGGGCAGCGGGTCTGCCGCAACTGCATCGCCAAGTCCCGCATCGAAGAATGCGTACGCTGCGGCGCTCGGCGCGAGCCGGCCACCCGCGACGACCAAGAGCGACCGCTGTGTCCGAACTGCCTGATCACCGATCCGGCCAACCTGGAGATCTGCATCGTCTGCGGCAAGTCACGTATGGTCAACTCCCGCACCGCCGACGGTCCCATCTGCCCGAACTGCCGTCCCCTGCCCATAGTGCTCTGCACGATCTGCGGCCACACCGCACCCTGCACACTCTCGAAGCTCACCGGCCTGCCCCGCTGCGGCGGCTGCCGACAGCGCCAGGTCCACTGCACCGTCTGCGGACGGCTCCGCGGCATCCACTCCGGCACCGCCGACGCCCCTGTCTGCGGCCCCTGCACCACACCCGACGCCGAGCTCTGGCGCCCCTGTCCCACCTGCGGACAAGCCGAACGGCTGCACGCGCCAGGACCGTGTCCTCGCTGCACCCTCAAGCAGCGGCTCCACGAGCTCCTCGCAGACGGCACCGGCGCCATACCTCCGAAGCTGCAGCCCCTCCACGACGCCCTGGCCAGCTCCGAACGCGCGGCCACCGCTATGAGCTGGCTCTCCAAGGGCATCGTCTCCACCGTCCTTTCCGATCTCGGCTCCGGCCGCCGCCCCCTCACCCACGAGGCCCTGGACGAACTCCCCGAAAGCAAGGTCATCGAGCACATCCGCAGTGTTCTCGTCGCCACCGAAGCCCTGCCCAAGCGGGACGAGCAGATGGTTCGGCTCGAACGGCACGTGAAAGACCTCGTCACCTCCCACGCGACGGCCGAGGGACGGAAAATCCTGCACCGGTACGCGACTTGGCACCTCCTGCGCTGGCTCCGCCGACGCAGCCGCGGCAAGGAGACCACCTATTACCAGCTCCAGGTCGCGCGGCAACATCTGCGGGCGGGCGTCTATCTCCTGGACTGGCTTGCGGGCCAGAACTTGACCCTTGCCACGTGTCGACAGACCGACCTC
Organism: Streptomyces sp. NPDC058464; assembly: GCF_042721035.1. Classification (NCBI taxonomy): domain Bacteria; kingdom Bacillati; phylum Actinomycetota; class Actinomycetes; order Kitasatosporales; family Streptomycetaceae; genus Streptomyces; species Streptomyces sp. NPDC058464. The sequence continues at coordinate 8,656 of NZ_JBHXMA010000023.1, read as the reverse complement.
GAACGTTGGATGACCAGCGAGGACGCTAGTCTTCGCCAGGAGGCAGGCCACTTCGTGCGCTGGGCTCTGGCCCAGAAGATCGCTCGCGATCTCAGTTTCCCGGCCGCGCGATGGAACGGCCCCTCCCAGCCGATGGACGACGAGGCCCGCTGGGCCACCGCCCGACGCCTGCTGCACGACGACACCCTCAAGCCCGAAGACCGCCTCGCCGGCCTGTTGTTGCTCCTCTATGCCCAGTGGCCTGCGGCGATCTCCCGGCTCACCGTCGACCGCATCGAGGAGACGGAGAGAGCCGTCCGTATCCGCTTCGGCGCCGTCCCCGTCGAGCTACCCGCACTCGTCGCGGAACTGGCCCTCCGACAAGCCGAGAGTCGCCGCAGCCATGCCGTCCTCGGCCGCACGGCCTCACCCTGGCTCTTCCCTGGAGGCCAGCCCGGCCGCCCGATCAGTGCCTGGGCCATGGGCGAACGGCTCCGCAAACTCGGCATCCGGCTCGCGGAGACCCGCTCGACCGCGCTGTTCCAGCTCGCCACCGAACTGCCCGCCGCGGTCCTCGCCCGCACCCTCGGCATCGACATCACCGTCGCCGTCAAGTGGCAGCGGGCCGCCGCCGGAGACTGGGGCGCCTACGCAGCCGACGTGAGCCGAAGGCTGTCACGTCAGAACTGACGACCAGAGAGAGGACATCCCAATGGGCGTTTACGTATCGATCAGGGGGTGGCTGGAGTGCGACAAGACACAACTCGCCGCCATCCAAGAGATCATCTCCTCACACGAAGACAACCACTACACCAACGGATGGGGCTCACCCCGCCAGCACATCAACTGGATCCACTACATCTTCTACGGCGCCGACATCCGCGAGTCGGCACTGGACTGGTTCACCGACCAGATCAGAGAGATCGCTCGGATCCCCGCTTCCGACGACGACGGAGACCGCGTCCAGGGTCTGTTCCTTGCCAGCCACGAAGCTGATGGGACAACCGAATGGCAGGTCCGCGATGGCCAACTCTTCATCACACCAGCCGACATCAGACACCGGTACCTCGACGAGTAGTCCCACTCATTCCGAGAGTTCCAATACCCGACTCCACCATTACGGCCGTCCGCGACGTTCATCGAGGACGCCTATCGCCGCGCGGTGACCACCACACTGGGCGAACTCACGGCCGAGGAGGGCAGCCCCGCATGAAGATCCGATGGCGCCTGCGGATGGCCGCCGCCCAGCGTGAGGTCTGGACCGGCACCCAGCTGCAGCGACTCCTCGCCGAACGTGCCGGCCTGCAAATGTCCTCCGCGTCGGTGTCCGCGCTGTTCACCAAAGAGCCCTCCCAGGTGAAGATGTCCACCCTGATCGCGTTGTGCACCGCCTTGGAATGCACTCCCAACGACCTGTTCGAGGTCGACACCACCCCCGTCGAGCGTCCTGCCGCCCCACCCCGGCCAGTCGCTGACCTGCCCAAGGCGGCCTCAGCCCGCGGCCGTTCAATGCCGCCGCTCTGACCCGGGTGGCATCGTGGGCGTCAAACAGAGCGACTGCATCGGCTGCGGGGCCCCGGTCGGCTTCATCGACCGGCAATACTGCTGCCGCTGCACCGCCCGGCAGAAAGAAGCGGCGGCCAGAGCTGTTTGCCCACGCTGCGGCCAGCAGCGCGTACTCCAGAAGGACACCGGCCGGTGCATCACCTGCTCACGCGTGTGCACCGCCTGCGGTCACCCGGTGAGAGACAAGACAGCGACATTGTGCCGGGACTGTTTGCGCACGGCTGAACGCGACGCCGCCAAGGCGCCCTGCCCTCGGTGTCATCGGCCCGGCTATCTGCGTGAGGACACCGGCCGGTGCGGGCACTGCTCGCGTCCCCGCCAGACCAAACAGCCGCCCCGGCCTTGCCGCGAATGCGGCCGCGTGCGACGGCATGCAGGGCTGGGATTGTGCTCAGCCTGCTGGCAGCGTCACCCCGACCGTCCCTTCGTCCGGACCGAGAATCTGATCGCCGAACTCGCCGAACCTCCGGACTGGCTGCGGGACTTCGCCGCCGACATCGCCGCCAAGTACTGCGTCAGTCGCGCCTGCACGATGATCACCTCCCTGGGACGACTTCTCCTGGACGACCACCCCAACCACCCGCAGGCACTGCTCGAACGTTCCCGTCATTCCGGACGCTCGATGGGCTCCCTCGCCCGCGCGCTGGAAACCTTCTTCACCGGTCACGGCATGGCCATGGCCACCGACCAGGCCGAACGGCTCGCGGCCGGCCGCCGACAGCGCCGCATCGATGCGACCCCCGAAACCCTGCGGCCAGCGGTGGATGCATTCGCCGACTTCATGATGCGCTCGCGCGAGAGGGCCCGCCGAGCCGGAACACGGCCTCGCAGCGATGCGACCGTCGAGGCGGCGCTGGCCATCATGCGCGACCTCGCACGCTTCCTCGCCGGCGAACGCGACAAGCAGGACTGGGCGCTGAGCGACGTCCACGACGTCGAAGCCTTCCTCGCCGACTCGCCCAAGGCCCGAAACCGTCGGCTCGTCGTGCTCGGACAGTTCTTCCGCTTCGCCCGCTCGCGGAAGATCGTGCTGGTCGATCCCACGTGACCGGCTGGGTTTCCGGCTTCGTCCCTCTTTCCCACGTGCGGCAACCTACCCATCGCCGACCGTTAGCCGCTTGGATAGGCTCCGCGGGAACCCTTCAGGAGGTGTCATGGCGAAGGTCACCATCAGCCTGGACAGCGATTTGGCCATTGAGGTCATGTTGCTGGCCGGCACCAGGAGCCCGCAGGATGCTGTCGAGTTGATCGTCCGGGACTACCTGGCACGGGGTCACCGCACCGAGGCTCGTGCCGGTAACGCCGCCGACCAGGAGCGCCTCACCGACCGGCGGTCAGCGCCGGAGGAGGGCCGATGAGCGTTTCAGGTGAGATCGGCGTGTCGGCTGGTGGTTGAAGGTCCTTCTGGGCAGGGTCCGGCTGGTGTCTATCGATCTTGTCTCCGACGGCCTGTGGGAGCGAATAGCTCCACTGCTGCCAGAGCGGCCGCCCAGACGTCACCGTCATCCCGGACGGCTGCCGGTGCCGGACCGGGTCGCGCTGGCGGGCATCGTGTACGTGCTGCGCAAAGGAGTGGCCTGGTGCGACGTCCCCGTCCAGGTCGTCGGGTCTGCTGCAGGTTTGGGTGACGGTCACCCGATCGTGCATCAGACCCGGCCGTCGAGTTGCTGTTCCTCCTCAGCGCGTAGGTGTCCGGGGTGACGAGTGATCCACGCCCTGAGGTCCTGGGGTTTCGGCGGCGGTGCCGGCGCGCTCTTCGCGGTGCCGCGTAACGGGCGCAGGAGACGGCGGACTGCTTGCGGTGTGCGGCCTGGGTAGCCCTGGGCCTGGATCTCGCCGAAGAGTGTGGAGGCGTTGGTGCAGCCCTGGTTCCATCGGTTGATCAGGTAGGGGCGGTAGGCGTCCAGGCGGGTGGTGCGGATGGCGTGGTCGGCGAGGGCGTCGGGGTTCTCGCAGCGCGCGTAGCGGCGGACGGTGTGGCGGGCCAGTCCCAGCTCACGTCCGATCGCGCTGATCGTCCATCTCTGGGCCAGCAGGTCCTGGACCGCCCGGTAACGCTCCCGCGCGCGGGTGATCAGCCACTTCTCGGCGCTGGTATCCAGGTTGAGAGCGGCATCGGGCGCTGCCACTGGCGTGGGCCCGCGTTGCTCCGACGACGGCGGGGTCAGGCAGGACCGATGGGCGATGACGGTGCGTTCGACCGCGTGGGCCAGGTTGTCCCACAGGTGCCACGCGTCGGCGACCTGTCGGGCCTGGGGTGCTCCGGCGCTCGCTGCCTCGGCATAGGCGCCGGCCCGGTCCCGGCAGATCATTTCGATGCCGGGGTGATCGGACAGCCAGGCGACCAGAGGGACTTTCTCGCGGCCGGGCAGCAGGTCCAGCACGCGATGCGAGTCCAGGTCGACGAGCACGGTCCCGTACCGCCGCCCCCGGCGGGTCGCGAAGTCGTCCACGCCGAGCACGCGCAGGCAAGGCCGGGGAGGATCCGGTATCGCCATCACGACATTGAGCAGGGTGCTCCCGCGGATCAGGATGTTGAGGACAGCCGCGAGCCGGGCACCTGCCCGCCCTGCCAGGGCCAGAGCGATCGCCTGCACAATCTCTGCGAGGGCGACCGTGCGGCGGCCGTACCTCACGGTCAGCTTTGCCACCTGCTCGGCGAAGGTCCGACGGGCGCAGCTATCAGTGTCGCAGAACAAGCGCCGGACACACAGATCGATGACCACCGGGCGCCCGCCGACGCCGGCATCGGCCAGGCGCCGCCGATAGCGACTGCGCACCCGCCGAGCCGGAGTACCGCAGTCGGGACAGGGCACGGCCGTGCCGTCCCGGGTCCGGGCAACAACCAGTACCTTGCCGTCCTCCACCCGCACCTGCTCCACCAGCACCGCGGCCAGTCGAAGCACGAGGCCGGGGGGCTCGGAGGGTCGAGGGAGAAGTCCCGGCGCCCGCGCACCAGCCCGACCAGGCTTCCTGCCGAGGTCGAGGCCCTGGTGTGTGAGATGCGCAGGGCGAACCCCCGCTGGGGCGCCTGCCGCATCGCCTTCGAGGTGGCCCGGACCGGCACCGGCGCTCGTGCGCGCTCGGCTGCTTTCCTCACCGTGGGGTACGAACGTCAGTGCCTCGGTGCAGTCGGACGCGAGGTTGGGCGTTCAGGAGATTGCGACGTGGGCGTTGATGCATCATCGGGCGGTGACCACGCCCTCACCCTCGAACTCCTTTCAACCGAGTACTTCTGTCCGGTGGTCGGCGTTGGGGCAGCCACTGCCCGGCTCCAAGGGCCCGTTGAGGTCGGTGGCGTGGGCGCGGGACGGGTCCCGGCTGCTCCTTGCCGCCATCGGGGACGACCGCGTGGATCTCTGGCAGCTGCGCCGGGACGCCGACACCCCCGAACCACTCAGCCAACCAATCCTCGGCCCTGAAGGCTCGGTGACGTCGGTGGCGTGGGCGCGGGACGGGTCCCGGCTGCTCCTTGCCGCCGCCGGCACCGACCGTCGGGTGTATCTGTGGCAGTTGCGCGGGGGCGCCGACATTCCCGAACCACTCAGCCAACCACTCACCGGCCCCGACAGCGGGCTGACGTCGGTGGCGTGGGCGCGGGACGGGTCCCGGCTGCTCCTCGCCGCTGCCGGCACCGACCGTCGGGTGTATCTGTGGCAGTTGCGCGGGGGCGCCGACATTCCCGAACCACTCAGCCAACCATCTCGCCCCACCGGCGCGGTGATGTCGGTGGCGTGGGTGCGGGACGGGTCCCGGCTGCTCCTCGCCGCTGCCGGCACCGGCATCCACGTGGATCTGTGGCAGCTGCATCAGGGCGCTGACATCCTGACACCGCACAATCAAACACCCCGCCCCACCGGCGCGGTGATGTCGGTGGCATGGGCACGAGACGGATCCCGGCTGCTCCTTGCCGCTGGCACCGGCAACCGCGTGGATCTGTGGCAGTTGCGTGAGGGCGCTAACACCCCCGAACCACTCAGCCAACCACCCACCGACCCCGACAGCGGACCGACGTTGGTGGCGTGGGCGCGGGACGGATCCCGGCTGCTCCTTGCCGCCGCCAGCGACCGGGTGTTGTCTCTGTGGCAGCTGCAGGAAGAGCGTACGGTGCCTCGGTTGCCCGGGTACCGTTCGGACGGGTTCGGGGGACGGGCGGCCGACGAGCTGGATCGGGACGGCGAGGCGCGTGCTGTCGCCGAGCTGGTGACCTCGCGCTCGGCTCGTCCGCCGCTGGCGGTGGGGCTGTTCGGCGACTGGGGCGAGGGGAAGAGCCACTTCCTCGATCTGCTGGCCCAGCAAGTCGAGGAAGTGAGCGGCAGCCAGCTGGCGTGCACGTACGTACGGCAGGTCCGCTTCAACGCCTGGCACTACGCCGAGACAAGCCTGTGGGCGAGCCTGGTCACCGAGATGTTCGCGCAGCTTTGCGCCGCCCCGGACAGTGATCCGGGTACCGCGCAGCGGCAGCTGTCCAGGCTGACCGCTGACCTGGTCGCCCAGCGCCAAGTGCGGGAGCGCCTTGCTGCCGCCCGGCAACGCCGCGAGGACCTCCAGCGGGCCCTGTCCCAGGTCAAGGTCCCCTGGGAGAACCTGGCCGAGAACGGCCGTCGCAGCATCGTGGAAGCTGCCGGACGCGAGCTCCCTGCCGAGGCACTGTACCGGGAGAGCGTGAGCACTGTCCGGGTGGTACGCGCCGCCGTCGGCAACGCCCGGGCACTCATACGCTCCGCAGGGTGGCGCGCGTGGGGGTGGTTCGTTCTGGCTCTGGTGGCGAGCGTGGTCCTGCCCTTCGGTATCGCGTGGGTGTGGCCGCACGCTTCCCGGTGGCTGGCTCTCAGCGGAGTGGTCTTCTTGGCGCAGGTGGTCCGCTCCGCAGTCTCCCGGGTCAAGCCAGCGTGGAAGAGCCTGGCGGAGGCGCGGAAGAGGGTGCGTCGGGCCGTCGAGGGGCTGCGGACGCCGTTGCAGACCGCGGTCGACGTCGCGACGGCCGAGGTGGCCGCGCTGGAGCTGGAGGTGCAGAACCTCACCGCTGCTGGCCAGCTGGCGGGCCTGGTCGGCGAGCGTGCCGCCGCCGGCGGCTACCGCAGCCAGCTCGGGCTGATGACGCAGATCCGTGAGGACTTCCAGCGGATGGCCGTGCTTCTCGCCCAAGCCGCCCATGACCGCGACACCCCGTCGCCCGGACCCGGCGACACCACCGCACCGCTCCGTGACGAGGCGAGTGACGAACTACCGCAGATCGACCGCATCATCGTCTACATCGACGACCTCGACCGCTGCCCGCCCGCCCGGGTCATGGAAATGCTGGAAGCCATCCACCTGCTGCTGGCCGTCGACCTGTTCGTGGTCGTGGTCGCCATCGACCCGCGCTGGCTCCTGCGCTCCGTCGCCGCCCACTACCGCGACGTGCTGCACCGGGCCGGCAGCGGACCATCGGACATGGACGACGCCTGGATCTCCACGCCCGCCCAGTACCTGGAGAAGATCTTCCAGATCGTCCTCGCCCTGCCGCCCGTCGACGATGCCGGTTACGCCCGGATGCTCGACGCCCTCATCGCCGTGCGCGCCCCCGCCTCGTCCGCCCCCACCACGGCCGCCGACAGCGGCGCGCCCGAGCCGTCAGCTGCCCGCGCAGCCGCAGCCGGCCCGGCCCGCTCCACCGCAGACGACGCCACTGACTGGGACGAGGACCTGTACGGGCCCGCCGTCCAGGCTCTGCCTCTTGTGGAGCTGACCGACCCCCTCGCCTTCACCGAGGAAGAGGCACGCCTGTTGCGGCTCGTCGGCCCGCCCAGCCTGCCTCTGACCCCCCGGTCCGTCAAACGTCTGACCAACAGCTACGGTCTGCTGACCGCGCTCCGCCAGCCTCACCACGAGGCCGACCACACCGACTGCCCCAACCCCAGCTCGGCGACCGCTTCCAGCACCCACTACCGCCCTTACCGCGCCGGACTGGTCCTGCTCGCTTCCCTGGTCGCCTTCCCCTCCCTCGGCCCCGATCTCTGCCGGCACCTCTACCAGCAGGCCAGCACCGCTCCCGACACCACCTGGTCCGTCTTCGTGGCCGGGCTGCTTCCACAGGGGCCGACCACCAAGCGCAACGCGATCCGCGGCGATCTGAGTCCCTCTGAAGTCCAGCAGTGGACCGAACTGCACACTGCGCTACGCCAGATCACCGATGCCGCCAGCGCCCACCAGCTCGATCTGCCCACGTGCCTAGGCCCCTGGCAACCGTGGGTCATCCCCACCGCCCGCCTCTCCTTTCCCGCCGGCCAAGTCGTCAAGTACCTGCGACACCCCGACGAAGCGCGTGATTCCACCTCATAGACCGACACCCGATGCGGTCCCGCGAGGCGGAACGACAACGCGGCCGGCGCCTGCGGCCCCCGCGGAGAGCGCCATCGACCAGATCCGCGCCCGGTTCGGCGCCCAGGTCATTGGACCGGCCACCGTCTTCCGGCGGGCCTCGTGACCGCAACCGCCTGTCCACGCCGAGCCCGTGCCCTGCTCGATCCGCCCGGGCCCGCCCTGACGGCCGTCTCCCTGCTCCGTCCCTGATCCGCCGGATCCGCAGCACCTTCGGCGGGTAGATCCCCGGGATGGCGAAGAAGAAGAGGACGAAGAGGGCGGCGAAGACGGGTTCCTTAGCGGGGCCGGAGCGGTTGACGCGGCAGCAGATGCTGGACGGTGTGTCCGGGCCAGACGGTGTGCGGATCGGGTTCGCGGTGCCGGGGGAGGCCGGGGCGATGACCACGCTGTTGAAGGCGGCGGCCGACGATCTGGAGGCAGGCCATCTTGAGGCGCTGGCTCGTGGGGAGTGCGGGACGTGGCTGCTGGACGCCCTGGCGGGCGCCGACGCCGGGGAACGGCTCGTGAGGGCTGTCGCTGCCGGGGAGCCTCAGCGGGCGGCGGGGGAACTGTCCCTGCCGCTGGTCGCGCGGGACGGCGACGGCCAGGTCGTCGGCGCACTGCTGGGCGTCCCCTCGGGCACGGTCCTGTCCGGGCTCTCCCAGCTGCCGGTCGGCAGGCGGTACGTCCTGATGTCGATGCTCATGTACGCGAAGATCAAAGCGGTCGCCGTCGCCGAGGACGCCCGCCGGCGCGGGATCGGGGC